>CAZYIP010000099.1:9022-13567 GCA_964646895.1 uncultured Salinisphaerales bacterium
GTGCGGGTGCAGTTCATGATGGTGTGGCAGCGGTAGAGCTTGAAGGGATCTTCCAGGGCGTCGAGGCGTTCGCCGGTGGCTTCGTCACGGCTGTCGGCGATCCAGCGGTAGGCTTGCAGCAGGATCGCGGGACCCAGGTATTTTTCCGGGTTCCACCAGTAGCTGGGGCAGGCGGTCGAGCAGCAGGCACACAGGATGCATTCATACAGGCCGTCGAGTTTTTCGCGGTCTTCCCGGGACTGCAGCCGCTCCCGGTCGGGATCGGCGCTTTCCGTTTTGAGCCATGGCTCGATCGACGCATACTGAGCGTAAAAATGCGTCATGTCCGGCACCAGGTCCTTGATGACCGGCATGTGCGGCAGCGGATAGATCTTGATATCCCCCTTGATTTCGTCGCACCCGGTGATGCACGCCAGCGTGTTGACACCATCGATGTTCATCGCGCAGGAGCCGCATATCCCCTCGCGGCAGCTCCGGCGCAGGGTCAGGGTCTGGTCGATCTCGTCCTTGATCTTGAGCAGGGCATCCAGCACCATCGGCCCGCACTTGTCCATGTCCACCTCATAGACATCCATGCGCGGATTTTCCTTCGTGTCCGGGTTGTAGCGGTAGACGTGAAAACGCCTGACCTTATTTGCTTCGCCCGACGCCTTGTGGGTCCGGCCCGCCTGGATTCGGGAGTTTTTGGGAAGCCTGAACTGGGCCATGTCAATACACCCGCTTTTTGGGTGGGAAGGGTTCGATTTCGTCGCTGAGGGTATTGCTGTGGACCGGTCGATAGTCGATTTCGACTTCGCCATTGCGCAGCCACGCCAGCGTGTGCTTCATCCAGTGGTCGTCGTCGCGGTCAGGATAGTCCTCGCGGGCGTGGGCGCCGCGGCTTTCGGTGCGATTGACGGCTGAATGCAGGGTTACCTGCGCCTGCTCCAGCATGTTCGCCAGCTCCAGTGTTTCTGCCAGATCCGAGTTCCAGATCATGGAGCGGTCGCTGACATGCACTTCGTCGAATGACGACACCACATCGCGGAGCTTGCCCTCCCCTTCGCCCAGTACCTCACCGGTGCGGAACACGCCAGCGAAATTCTGCATGGTGCGCTGCATGTTGCCGCGGATCGTGGAAGTGGGCAGCGAGCCGTCGGCATGCCGGAGCTTGTCCAGGCGCGCCACGGATTCATCACCGGCCCCCTTCGGCAACTCCTTCTGCACCTTTCCGGGTTCGACGATTTCGGCGCAGCGCCGTGCTGCCGCCCGCCCGAACACCACCAGGTCCACCAGCGAATTGGAGCCGAGCCGATTGCCGCCGTGCACGGAGACGCAGGCAGCCTCACCGATCGCCATCAACCCCGGCACGACCGAATCGGGGTTGCCATCCTTCAGCTGCACGACTTCGCCATGATAATTGGTGGGAATGCCTCCCATGCAGTAATGCACGGTCGGAAGCACCGGAATCGGCTCCCGGGTCAGATCGACGCCCGCGAAGATGCGGGCGGTTTCGGATATGCCGGGCAGGCGCTCGTGGATGACGTCAGCGCCCAGATGCTCCAGGTGCAAAAAGATGTGGTCCTTTTCCGGACCCACACCACGCCCCTCACGAATCTCGATGGTCATGGCGCGAGCTACCACATCGCGCGACGCCAGATCCTTGGCGTTGGGGGCGTAGCGCTCCATGAAGCGTTCATCCTCGGAGTTGGTCAGATAACCGCCCTCACCGCGCGAGCCTTCGGTGATCAGACAACCGGCGCCGTAAATTCCGGTGGGATGAAACTGCACGAACTCCATGTCCTGCAAAGGCAGGCCGGCACGCAGCACCATGCCGCCACCGTCGCCGGTACAGGTGTGCGCGGAGGTACAGGAAAAATAGACCCGTCCATAGCCCCCTGTCCCCAGCACCACCATTTGCGCGCGGAAACGGTGGATCTTGCCGGTCGCCAGATCCCAGGCCATGACTCCGCGGCAGGCGCCGTCGTCGTCCATGATGAGGTCGAGCGCAAAATACTCGACGAAAAATTCCGCTTTATGCTTGAGCGCCTGCTGATACAGCGTATGCAGCATGGCATGACCGGTGCGGTCCGCCGCGCAACAGGTACGTTGCGCGATACCCTCACCGAAGTGGGTGGTCATGCCCCCGAATGGCCGCTGATAGATTCGGCCATCCTCGATGCGCGAGAAGGGAACACCGTAATGCTCCAGCTCCACCACTGCCGAAACGGCCTCGCGGCACATGTACTCTATGGCGTCCTGATCGCCCAGCCAGTCACCGCCCTTGACGGTGTCGTACATGTGCCAGCTCCAGTGGTCCTCGCCCATGTTGCCGAGTGAGGCGGCAATCCCGCCCTGGGCCGCCACGGTATGGCTGCGGGTGGGAAATATCTTGCTCAGACACGCGGTTTTCAGGCCGGCTTCCGCCAGACCCACCGTGGCGCGCAATCCCGCACCGCCGGCACCGACCACGACCACGTCGTAGGTATGGTCGATGATTTCGTATGATTCAGGCATCAAGCGCCTCCCACAGCGATTCGAATGACCGCCAGAATGGTCGCTATCGCCATCAGTACATGCAAAAACTTGATGAGGATGACGACGCCCGTCTTGATCAGGGGCTGATGAATGTAATCCTCGCAGACCTCCTGCAAACCGATCTGCGAGTGGTAGAACAGGAACGCCAGGTAGACGATCAACAGCACCGCCACCCAGGGCTGCGACATCCAGCCAATGAAATCATGATAGGTGCCGCCGGTCATGGTCGCGACGGAGAATACGAACCACAGCGTCAGCGGCACCAACCCGACGGCGGTTACCCGTTGCAGCCACCAGCGTCCGACGCCGTCCTGGGCTGATCCCAGGCCGCGCGCGACGGCGAGGGGGTTACGTACATTCATGCGTCTGTTCTCCCGATGAATACGGCTGGAGCGTGTTATGCACTAGGCAACGACGACAACGATCCAGGTGAGTATCGTCAATACAACGGCGCCCAGCACGGTCAGGTAACCGCCGGTGTAGGTCGAATCGAGGTCGAGCGCGTGGCCGGTATCCCAAACCAGGTGCCTTATGCCGTTACACAGGTGATAGAACACCGCGAAGCTCCAGAAAAACAGGAGAACACGGCCAATCCACGAGCCGAACAGCCCTTGGGCCCAATTGAAGGTGTCCGGCCCCGCCGCGGCAGCCAGTATCCAGTAGGTCAGCGCAATCAGCCCCAGCGAAAGCAAAATGCCGGTAGCGCGATGGCTGAAGGACATGACTGACGTCAGCTGCGGACGGTAAACCTGGAGGTGCGGAGAAAGCGGCCTTTCGTTGGAATTCATGTGACATCGCCCTCAAGCCTGCCGCCGCGTCCGGCGTCCGGTTACACGGAAGCCGGCAGCCGGAGTATCACGCAACGCCAGGCACGGTTAAAGAACCAACACAATATGCCGGAGGATGGCCCGTGCCGGTTAAAAATCGATGCAGCGCCCTTTTTTCTCCCAATCCCCGTAGCGCGTCGGCTCTGGCCCCTGGGGCCCGCCAATTTCGCGCGGCGGGCGCTCTTTCTCCCGGACGCGTTGTTCCTCGGGTTTGTTGTCGGCGTCCTTGCTTTGCTCTTTCGTGGACATGGAAATGACGATGAAATATCGACTTAACAAAACCATTTTATCCTTCGCGCCGTGCCCGCGCAAACTGGATGGCGGTATCAGTGTCGGCTCCTGGCGCAATTTTCGACTGTGGCTGATACGCTCTCGCAAGAGCCACCTCCGATGGAAGCGGAGCAAGCTGCGTTTACGCGGCCTCGTGCGTGATTGTGAACAAGCCCTGACATATCCTAAACTTCGTGCAACGCAGCATTGAGGGGTGCCAGGATGCTCTGCAATCTGGAAGACTATGCGCTGATCAGCGTACGGGGCGCGGATGCCGGCGCTTTTCTGCAGGCACAGCTGAGTGCCGATATCCTTGACCTCGGCGCCAACCACAGCCGACTTGCGGCCTGGTGCGACGCCAAGGGTCGGATGCTCGCCCTGTTTCGTGTTACCGACTGGGACGAAAATCATCTGCTGCTGCGCGTTCCGGCGGCGCTACTGGGGGCTACGCTTCCGCGTCTCAGGATGTTCGTTTTGCGCAGCCGCGTCGAGATCTGCGATGCGGCCGAGATGGGGATCCACTTGGCTGGCATCGCTGGCGAACACGCGGCGAGGGGTCTCGAGCAATACTTTGGCGCCCTGCCGACGGCGCCGGGAACAGTCGTCCGGCGCCCTGGTGCGGCGCTGATCCGCGTGCCGGACGCCGAACAGCGCTTTGAACTGATCGCTGCCCAGGCCAACTGGCAGGATCTCAACGATGCGCTGGGAAGCTCCATCTCCGTGGGCAGCACGCAGGATTGGCAGCGACGGGAAATCACAGCCGGTCTGCCGGAAATCTGGCCGCAGACGCGTGGCCTGTTCGTGCCGCAGATGGTCAATTTGCACTGGCTTGGCGGCGTCGACTTTCACAAGGGCTGCTATCCGGGCCAGGAAATCGTGGCGCGGATGCAGTATCTCGGCAAGCTGAAGCGGCGCATGTACATCGCCCGCG
>CAZYIP010000100.1:0-3592 GCA_964646895.1 uncultured Salinisphaerales bacterium
GAATCGGATCGAGGCGCTCCTGGTCGCGGTCGGCTGCCGCATGGTCGAGGGTGCAGAATCATCCGTTATTTTTGAAAAGGACAGGTTGCGCGCGGGCTTCCATCGTCCCCATCCAGGAAAGGAGGCCTTGCGGTACCGTGTCAAGGATGTACGCAGGTTTCTTGAATCTATCGGTGTCGTGCCATGAAGGCCATGACTTATAAACGCTATGTCGCTCGTGTGGAATATGATGCCGAGGACCGACTCTTTGTCGGTCATGTTGCAGGTATCCGGGATATCGTTGGCTTCCACGGCACCACGGTGGATGAGCTGGAGGCCGCCTTTCATGAAGCGGTGGATGCTTATCTGGAGGCTTGCAGGAGACTGGGGCAGAAGCCCGACAAGCCCTGTTCAGGCAACCTGATGCTGCGGGTGCCGCCGGATGTGCATGCGGCTGTTGCGACCGCCGCGGAAGTCGCCGGGAAGAGTCTCAACCGCTGGGCCGCCGAGGTGTTGGAACGCGCCGCACGATGAGCCGCGACAGGGTTGGAGAAGGGAGCCAGCCATCAATTTCTCACAGCGCTGCTTGCAGATCTGCCAACGTGACCATCAGCGTCATGGCATCAAGCGGGGATGGGTTGAAGCCGAGCCGTTCGTAAAACGCCTTGGCATCGGCTGACAGCGCATGCACCAGCAGTCCTCGTACGCCAATCGTGTCGGCGGCTGGACGACACGTCGGCCGGCATCTCGCACGAGGGCACGCCCGAGCCCCCTTTCCTTGCTGCGACTGATCGATGGCAAGGTCTGTGTACCCTACGATGAAATCGAGGCACATCTTCGCCTTGCCGCGTAGGAAAATGCCGGGGTTCGCGTGCGCTCACCTTGGCCACCTGCCCATGCTCCGCGGGTGGGCATTAATTTGCGTTGCGGAAAGTGTCTATTTTATCTGAAATAGACGAAATACTCAGCAGGGCCATCTTCAATGCGATACGTATCTGCAACGGAAACCAAACAACGCCTGGCTGCGGTGCTTGATGCCGCGCAGCGCGAACCGATCACCATTCGACGGCAAAAGCGGGACGTGGCGGTCGTTATCTCCGCACAGGAGTACCAACGGCTGCGGAGTTTGAACATCGGCGATTTCCAGCGGTTCTGCGACCGCATCGGTCAATGCGCCGCGGCTCGCGGCATGACAGAAGACAAGCTCGCATCAATATTGGCAGAAGAAGGTTAGTGGCGCCGCCCACGTTACGTGTGGTTGTCGATACCAATGCACTCGTCAGCCGCCTTTTGATCCCCGACTCCGTTCCCGCTCGCGCGGTCCGCAAGGCTGTCGACCAAGCTGAGCTGCTGATGTCCGAGGCCACGCTGGACGAACTGACCAGCGTGCTCGCACGTCCGAAGTTCGACCCTTACGTAACGGTCAACGAGCGCCAGGAGTTCATTCGACTGCTTGCCCGGATAGTCACGCTGGTGCCGGTCATTCACCCGGTGCAGGTATGCCGTGATTCTCGCGACGACAAGTTTCTCGCGCTCGCCGTCAGCGGCGAAGCCAATGTCATCATAACGGGCGACCGGGATTTATTGGTGCTCAACCCATTCCGCAATATCCCCATTCAGACGCCGGCGGACCATATCGCAACATGAAACGTGCCGATGACTGCCGGAGCGGTAGGTTGGGGTGGGCACAAGCGAACCCCAACATTTTTCGGTAAATGAGCGGCATGTGTTATCGCCGGGCCTGTGTTCCGGCTGGCACCCGGTTTTTTTACGGTGAATCTTGCCGACCGTTCGAGCCGGCTGCTGGTCGGGCGTGTGGATACCTGCGCGATGTGATGCGGGAGGTAAAACGCCGTCATTCTTTCGAGGTCGTTGCCTGGGTGGCTTTGCCGGAGCATATGCATGCGGTGTAGACGCTGCCGCTCGGCGATGCTGACTTTTCGACCCGCTGGCTTTTGATCAAGGCCGGTTCTTGCGGCGTATCGCGCGTGGTGAACGCATCAGCGCATCACGCATGCGCGAGAGCAGCGCGGCTTGTGGCCAAGGCCGGTGATTGGCGGTGGTTGTCCATTCATCGGTACATTCGTGAGGGGTGGTTGGCGTTGATTGGGGAGCGATCGGGGTGGTTTCGGGGCGGTGTTGTTGTTGTTTTAAGCAGGTGTTTGTGTAGCTTTCGTCAGGCCGTGTTATGATATACATCCTTGAATGTATATCATAAAGGTGTAGGCCATGCGTGTGTCCAAATGGGGTAACAGCCTTGCCATTCGGATGCCTGCGTCTGTCGTGGAGGCGCTGGAATTGCGGGATGGAGACGACGTAGAGGTGCATGTTGTCGGGGCGCGGTGTTTCGAGATCCGGCGCAAACCCGACACTCGCGAGTTCCTTGACCGGATCAGGAAATATCGTGGCCGGTTGCCGGCCGATTTTGTGTTCGATCGCGATGGTGCGCATGAGCGCTGAGGCATTCATAGACAGCAATGTGATCTTGTATTTGCTTTCAGCCAACACCGCCAAGGCAGATTGCGCCGAGGCCGTGATTGCGGCAGGCGGCATTGTCAGCGTACAGGTATTGAACGAGGTAACCCATGTCGCCCGGCGCAAGCTGCGCATGACCTGGCCGGAGGTAGATGAACTGGTTAGCCTGATGCATTCACTCGGCGCCCCGCAGCCATTGACCACTGAAACGCACGCGGCGGGAAGGCGGTTGGCAGAGCGCTATATGCTGTCGGTCTACGATGCCATGATCATGGCATCCGCGCTGTTGTCCGGTTGCACTACGTTGTATTCGGAGGATATGCAGCACGGCATGCTGGTCGATGGTCGCCTGCGCGTTTGCAACCCGTTTGCCGCCTCGACGCCATGAAAATGCCGGGCAACACGTTGCAAGAATGAGCCGCCCGGGTCGGACCTGCCTACAACATTGAAATATATACAAAAACAGCGAAAAATACCACGTCCTCAGCGCTTAGATGCTCGGTTTTACCGCCAAAAACGGGCGTATACGATCGGTGTATAGACGCCGTAACGCCCAAACACATTTCGAGAGCATCGTGAATACCCTACGCTGGAATATCGCTGTTTTGCCGGAGGCGGATCAGTTTGTGCGCATGTTCATTGCCGCACGGGGAGGGGGACGCAAGGGCGATCTGTCGCGCTTTATTGAAGAGGCTGTGCGAAACGCTTGGCTTAAGGCGGAGCGAGGCGTTTCATTCGAGGATGTTGTGTACCACATTATGGCCGGCAATATCCTTGAGACTATTGACCATCCGAACCAGGATCGCTATCTCGGGTAGAAAATTCACATTGTGGCTATCGAGAAGTACGTTTACCTCGTGCCGTTTGTCGAGACGGAGGATGAGGTTTTTCTGAAGACTGTCATTCCCGGCAGGAAAGCGACGAAAGCCTACCTGGGTGATAGGAAATGAGCAAACTGGATCATGAAGAGCGGGAAATTCTGTAGGCTTTTGAATCAGGTAGCGTCAAGCGCTCCGAGAATGCCACTGAAATTCAAAAGCGGCATCAGGAATATGCACGCGCAATGTTCCGCAAGGACGCCCGTATCAATATCCGGATTTCATCGAAGGATCTCCGCGGGTTGCAGAAAAGGGCACTG
>CAZYIP010000100.1:3692-13326 GCA_964646895.1 uncultured Salinisphaerales bacterium
AACGGCGGCTGACAGCGCATGCACCAGCAATCCGCGTACGCCGGGCCAATACAGTATTTGTATCAACAATCAAATGGCGGTTATGTTTTCGATGGGCGGAAGACGCTGAGGCGACGGGTATTTATGACCTCAAGCGCGTCGAGCGGGAACGGGGCGATGGGATCCGTGCTCGTGTGAAACGGCGGGCAGCGCAGGCTGATCAGGGAGTCGTTCGCCAGCGTGGCCGCTTGCCCGGTAGCGGGTGAATAGCGCATCTACTTCTTCGTTACTCGATCCCGAGCTTTTTCAACCGGTAGCGCAGGGCGCGGAAGCTGATGCCGAGCAGCTTGGCGGCGGCGGTCTTGTTGTAGCGGGTTTTTTCCAGGGCTTCCTGGATGGCGCGGGCCTCGATCTCGTCCAGGTGCTCTTCCAGCGAGGCGCCGCGGGGCAGGTCGGCGATACCGGCATCGGCGACACCGGCCGGGAAGGGTGGCGCTGGCGGTGCGGCGTGGGTCGGAAGGCGCAGGTCGGCCGTATCCATGATGCGGCTTTCGCACAACGTCAGCGCGCGTTCGAGTATGTTTTCCAGCTCGCGGACGTTGCCGGGGAAAGGGTAGCGCATGAGCGCGTCGAGCGCCGCGTCGGTGAGTCCCGGCGCCTGCGCGAGCCGGTTGCGCTCGGCAAGCGTGTTCAGGATATGCTCGCAGAACAGGGGAATGTCCTCGACGCGCTCGCGCAGCGGCGGCACCCGCAGTTCGATCACGTTGAGGCGGTAATAGAGATCCTGCCGGAAGGTACCGCGGGCAGCCAGTTCGTTCAGGTCGTAATGGGTGGCGGACAGGATGCGCACATCGATGGCGGTTTCCTCCGCCGCGCCAACCGGGCGCACGGCCCGCTCCTGAATCGCCCGCAGGAGCTTGACCTGCATTGGCAGCGGCAGTTCCGCCACCTCGTCGAGAAACAGCGTGCCCCGGTTCGCGGCCTGAAACAGGCCCTGCTTGTCGCGGGTGGCGCCGGTGAAGCTGCCCTTTACATGGCCGAAGAACTCGCTTTCCATCAGTTCGGCGGGAATGGC
Source organism: uncultured Salinisphaerales bacterium (assembly GCA_964646895.1). Lineage (GTDB taxonomy): Bacteria > Pseudomonadota > Gammaproteobacteria > Nevskiales > CAZYIP01 > CAZYIP01. The sequence continues at coordinate 4,747 of CAZYIP010000100.1, forward strand.
GCCACAGTTGACCGGCACGAACGGTTGCTCCCGGCGTGGCCCCAGCGCGTGGATCATGCGCGCGGCCCGCTCCTTGCCGGAGCCGGACTCGCCGTGAATATAGACGGGCGCCTGGCTGCGCGCGAGCTTGGCGATGGTGTCCCGCAGCGCCTGCATTTGCGGTGACTCGCCGAGCAGGGTGGCGCTGGCATCGGCCTTGTCGCCACGACGGTTGTCGAGTTGCAGCGCGGTGTTGACCAGGTTGCGCAGGATCTCGAGATCGACCGGCTTGGAGACGAAGTCGAAGGCACCGGCCTTGAGGCTGTTGACGGCGGCGCGCATGTTGCCGTAGGCCGTGATGACCGCTACCGGCAGCCGTGGATAATGCGCCTGGATGTGCTCGACCAGCTCGATGCCGTCGCCGTCCGGCAGGCGCATGTCGGTGAGACACACATCGAAGCGCTTTTCCGCGAGCAGCCGGCGTGCTGCCGCCACGTCGGCCGCCGCCGCCGTCTCCAGGTCCATGCGCCCCAGAGTGATTTCGAGCAGCTCGCGGATATCGGCTTCATCGTCCACGATGAGGGCGCGGTAGCGGGTCATGGGGATGTTTCCTCCCCTCTCCCTGGCCCTCTCCCCACAGGGGAGAGGGGATATTTTGTGGGAGCGGCTTCAGCCGCGATTGGCGGCCCCGCATAGGCAAAGCTCAGGCGGAAGAAACCGCCGTCGTACGGATCGCGCAGATAAGTGAGCGTGCCGTTGTTGGCCTCGCACAGCTCGCGCGCGATGTACAGGCCCAGCCCGGTGCCCTGGCGCGCGGTGGTGAAGAAGGGATCGAAAACGCGCTCCAGCACGTCCGACTCGATGCCGGGGCCATTGTCGATGACGTCGATGGCGACCCGTTGCCGGGCCTGGCTCATGGTGGTGCGCAGGCGCACGACCACGGGCGAGCCCGGCGCCTGCCGTGCGTGGGCGGCGGCGTTTTCCCAAAGATTGACGAGCACCTGCTGCAGCTGGCCGGGATCGACCCGGGCGGTGATCGCCTTCGATACCTCGCGCAGCTTGAACTCCACTGCCTGCTCCGGACGGGTGTCGCAGAACTCGCGCGTGCGTGCGGCCAGCCACGGCGCCAGGTGCAGTGCCTCCGGCTCCGCGCTGTCGCGGCGGGACAGGCGCAGCACGTCCTCGATGATGTGATTGATGCGCGCGCCGTGGCGGCGAATGATTTCCAGCATGTGCCGGGCCGATTCATCCAGTTGCGTGCTCTCACCCAGCAACTGGGCGGCATGGCTGATCGCGCCGAGCGGGTTGCGGATCTCGTGCGCGATGCTGGCGCTTAGCTGGCCCAGCGCGGCCAGTTTCATGTTCTGGGCGCGCTGGCTGACCCGACGCTCGTCTTCCAGCAGGATCAGGGTCGGCGCCCGCTCGTCGCCGTCGAGGCGGCTGAAGCGCGGCAGGATCGGCATGTCGCCGTCGTCGGGGTGAATCGGGCCCGGATCGGTATAGGGTGCCCGCTGCCAGCGGCGCCAGGCCTCGCCCAGGCTTCGGGAAACGGACGCCAGCCGCGTTCCCGGCAGGACCGAGGTGCGGCCCAGAAGCTCCAGCGCCGCGCTGTTGACCATGCGCACGCGCCCTCCGGGGTCGCTGACCAGCACACCCATCTGTATCTGCTGAATAATGCGCTCGTTGAGCTGGGCGAGGCTGGCCAGGTCGGCGCTCTGACGCTCGGCGAGTGCCTCGCTTTCGCGCGTGCGCTGGCTGAGCAGGCTGCTGGTCACCGTGGTGATGAAAAACAGCGCGCCGAGAATGCCGGCTTGAGTGAAGCTGGCGGTGATGGCGGGTTCGTGCAGGGCGCGATAGGCTTCCTCGCCCAGGATCGTCAGGGTGGCGACGGCGGCAATCAGTCCGGCCATGCGTGGCGACAGGAGCACGCCCGCGCCGATCAGCGGCAGGATCAGCAGCATTCCGAGGCCGCTGGCGACGCCGGCGGATGCGAACACCATGACGGTAATGGCGACAATATCGGCAGCGGCCATTGCATACAGGCGCCAGCGCTGGCGTGGAGCGCCGAGTACCTGCATCGCCGAGCCGATCAGCGCCACGCCCAGGTAGGCGAGGCAGGCGGCAAAAAGCAGCTTCGGCCGGGTCGCGCCGAGCAGATCGCCGCCGTGGCCGCTCAGGTACAGAATGATGAGCAGTAGCGCCAGTATCCAGCGGTACAGATTGATGAACTCGAGCGCGCGCCCCGCTTCCTTGCCCAGCGCCGTGCGCTTGGGTTCGTGAGGAGCAGTCGATGCACGAAACGGTTCCATGTTGCGTTTGAATTGCGTGTTTTCGAGAAAGCCGGTTTCCGCAGTATCGCTGCAAAGGGCGCCGCGCCGGGCGTGGCATCCGCCGAACGGTCGCGAGCCGTTGCCGTAAGGTGTGGCGCCCCGCTGTGTGCCGCCCCCACAAGCGGATTCCCTCTCCCGCTTGCGGGAGGTGGGGTACAGGTGGCGACGAGACAGGCATTGGGACGCTTGACTCCAAACATGGAGTCTTCCACGGCGAAGCGCTCGTCAGTCTGTTCAACGCAATCGGCGACCATGCAGGCCGCAACGGCCGCTGGGCCCGATCATGATTCCCGCCGTTTCCGCAGCGGCAGGGGCGACCTCACCTTTACCGATGCCCCTGTTTTGCGTCAGAATGCATCTTTTCCCCGCGCCGGAAAGGACAGCGCCCGATGAACCTGCACGAGTACCAGGCCAAGCGGATCTATGCAAAATTCGGTATCCCCATCCCCGAGGGGCAGCATGCGGGCGATGCGGAGGCGGCGGTCGCGGCCGCCCGCGCATTGGGCGGCGATCGCTGGGTCGTGAAGGCGCAGGTCCACGCGGGCGGTCGCGGCAAGGCCGGCGGCGTCAAGCTGGTCGATAGCCTCGACGCGGTGCGCGATGCGGCTGCCGGCATGCTCGGGCGACGTCTGGTCACCCATCAGACCGGCGCGGCGGGCCTGCCGGTGAACGACGTGCTGGTCGAGGCGCCGCAGGACATCGACCGCGAGTTGTATCTCAGCGTGCTGGTGGATCGCGCGAGCGAGCGGGTGGTGTTCATGGGGTCCGCTGCCGGCGGCATGGAGATCGAGCAGGTCGCGGCCGAGACACCGGAGAAGATTCTCACCCTGGCGGTGCATCCGGCGACCGGCCTGCAGCCCTGGCACGCGCGGCGCATGGGTTTTTTCCTTGGCCTGAACAAAAACCAGGTCAAGCAGCTGCACGGCATCCTCAAGGGTCTTTACGGCATTTTCACCGAGCGTGATGCCAGCCTCGCGGAGATCAATCCGCTGATCGTCACCGGCAGCGGCGATCTGCTGGCGCTCGACGCCAAGCTCAACATGGACGACAACGCCCTGTTCCGGCATCAGGCCATCGTCGACATGTACGACCCGCGCCAGGAAGAGGAAACCGAGCGCAAGGCGAAGGAATACGACCTCAGTTACATCACGCTCGACGGCGACATCGCGTGCATGGTCAACGGTGCCGGGCTGGCGATGGCGACCATGGACCTGATCAAGCTGCACGGCGGCGAGCCGGCCAATTTTCTCGACGTGGGCGGCGGCACCACGGCGGAGCGCGTCACCGAGGCGTTCAAGCTGATTCTTGCCGGAGACCGCGTCAAGGCGATTCTGGTCAATATCTTTGGCGGCATCGTGCGCTGCGATCTGGTGGCCGAAGGCATTATCAGCGCCGTGAAGGAAGTGGGCGTAAGCGTGCCGGTGGTGGTACGCCTGGAAGGCACCAACGTCGAAAAGGGCCGTGAGCTGCTGGCGAACAGCAACCTCAAGATTCTGCCGGCGAAGGATCTCAGCGACGCGGCCGAGAAGGTGGTGGCTGCGGCCAGGGGCGGCCATTGATCGCGCGGACTACCCACCTTGTGGGAGCGGCTTCAGTCGCGATTTTTGCGGTCAATCGCGGCTGAAGCCGCTCCCACGGGCACAGCCCCGGCAGGAGCGTCGCAAGGCGCGATACCATTGGCAACCATTTCCACCATTCAGGATCATCGCTCAAAGGGGATTCACCAGCAATGAGCATTCTTGTCGACGCCGAAACCCGAGTCATCTGTCAGGGGTTTACCGGCAAGCAGGGCACTTTTCACTCGCAACAGGCGCTTGAGTACGGGACACGGCTGGTTGGCGGCGTGACGCCGGGTCGCGGCGGCGAGGAGCATCTGGGCCTGCCGGTGTTCGATACCTGCGCCGACGCGGTTGCGGAGACCGGCGCCGACACCAGCGTAATTTATGTACCCGCCGCGTTCGCGGCCGATGCGATCCTGGAGGCAGCGGATGCGGGTATCCGGCTCATCATCTGCATCACCGAGCATATTCCGGTGCTTGACATGCTGCGCACGAAGGCGGCACTGGCCGACAGCGGAGCGCGGCTGGTGGGCCCGAACTGCCCCGGCGTAATCACGCCCGGGCAGTGCAAGGTTGGCATCATGCCCGGCCAGATCCACAAGCCGGGACGGGTCGGCATCCTGTCGCGCTCCGGTACGCTCACGTACGAAGCGGTGTACCAGACGACCCAAAACGGCCTCGGCCAGTCCACCTGCGTCGGCATCGGCGGCGATCCGATACACGGCCTGGGTTTCGTGGATTGCCTGCGTCTGTTTCAGGATGATCCCGCCACCGAGGGCATCGTCATGGTGGGCGAGATCGGCGGTTCGGAGGAAGAAGACGCCGCCACCTACATCCACGATCACGTCACCAAGCCGGTAGTCGCCTACATTGCGGGCGTCACCGCGCCTCCGGGCAAGCGCATGGGCCACGCCGGGGCCATCGTCAGTGGCGGCAAGGGTACCGCGAAAGGCAAGTTCGAGGCGCTGGAAGCGGCTGGCGTGGTCACGGTGCACTCGCCAGCCGACATTGGGGATACGCTAAAATCCAGATTGTAGGCGGACTGCCACCGTGAAACGCCATGCTCCCTTGTGACCGATTCCACGATGGCGGCTCCTTCTTCCTGCTCTCTTCCTGACCCTCTATTCGAGGGAAGAGGGAATTTCCTCCCATGAACAATCCCCTGCGTATCGCTCTTGCTCAGCTCGATTCAACGAGCGCGAGCGTGGAGAGCAACGTTGCCGCGATCGTGGCGGCGGCGCAATCCGCTCACGATCGTGAACATGCGGATGTGGTGGTTTTCCCCGAACTGGCGCTGACCGGCTGTCCACCCGACGATCTGCTGCTGCGACCGGAGACGGTGGGGCAGGTCGAGGCCGGCCTGAAGCGCATTGTTGACCAGGTGCGCGGCATCGTCGTGGTGGTGGGTTATCCCGAGTATGCCACTGATGGATGCTACAACGCTGCCTCCATGTTCCTGGACGGCGCCCGGCTGGGGCATTACCGCAAGCAGTACATGCCCCCGTCCGGGGGAGTCGACGAGAGAGGCTATTTCGCTGCCGGTGACCGTGCCTGTGTAACCGAGATCGAGGGAATTCCCGTCGCGCTTGGTATCGGCGACGCCATATACGAGGGTGCCGAGCCGGTGCGCGCAGCGCAGGACGCGGGTGCGCGGGTGTTTGTCAATCTGGGAGCATCGCCTTTTTATCTGGGCGCGGCGGCGAAACGCGAGGCGGAGCTTGCGTCACGCGCGCGCGAAACCGGCATGGCCATTATCGACGTCAACCGTGTCGGCGGTCAGGACGACCTGGTTTTCGATGGTGGTTCGATGGTTTGCGATGCGGGGGGAACGCTGCGCTTCCGGGCGCCCCTGTTCGAGACGGGTGTGTACGGCGTCTCCGTCGATGGTGCAGGCCACGTGGTCGACGCGCCGCCGCTGCAGGAACTGCCGCCGGATGCCGCCGTCGTCTACCGCGCGCTGGTACGGGCGACGCGCGACTACGTCGAGCGCCATGGCTTTCCCGGTGTACTGGTTGGCTTGTCGGGCGGTATCGATTCCGCGCTGGTATCGACGATCGCAACCGATGCGCTGGGCGCCGATCGGGTATGGACGGTGTCGATGCCGTCGCGCTACACGGCGCAGATGAGCCGCGATGACGCGGCCGCGGTGGCGCGACTGCTGGGTGTGCGTCATCAGGAATTGGCTCTCGAACCGCTGTTCGAGTCGTTCCTGAATGTCCTTGCGCCGGCGTTTGAAAACCGTCCACCGGACGCCACCGAGGAAAACATCCAGGCGCGCATTCGCGGGATGCTGTTGATGGCATTGTCCAACAAATTTGGCCACCTGGTGCTTGCTCCGGGCAACAAGAGCGAGTTCGCGGTGGGGTATTCCACGCTTTACGGCGACATGGTCGGTGGCTTCGCGCCGCTCAGGGACGTGTACAAGACCTGGGTCTATCGGCTTGCCGAGTACCGCAACCAGACGGCCGCGGTCATTCCGGAGCGCATTCTGTCGCGGGCACCCTCGGCGGAATTGCGCAGCGGCCAGAAGGACAGCGACAGCCTGCCGGAGTACGCGGTGCTCGATCCGATCGTCGAAGCCTACATGGAGCACAATCGCTCGGCTGCCGACATTTGTGCAATGGGATTCGACGAGGCGGATGTGCAGCGGACCGTTTCGCTGATCCACAAGAGCGAATACAAGCGGCGCCAGGGCCCGCCCGGCCCCAAGGTGACCCGCGTGGCCTTCGGCAATGATCGACGCTACCCCATAGCGTCCTGAGAAAGCGGCAACATTGTGGGAGCGACTTCAGTCGCGATTGATGCGGCAGCCATGCACGCCGTTCGCACCAGATCCTAATTCCGCACCCCGTGTTTCTTCGCGAACTCCGGGTAGCTCGCCACGAGCACCTGTCGAGTGTCCCGGGCGGGATTTTCCAGTCCCAGCTTCACGTAGCTCTGTTCCAGGATCATCAGCGCCTCGGGCACCGCCGGCGTGCCCTGATAATGCCGGATGATGTACTGCGCGCGCCGGTTCGCGGCGATCCAGGCGCCACGACGCATATAGTAATCGGCCACGTTCAGCTCGCTGCGCGCCAGCTGGTTCCTGAGATAGATCATGCGCTTGCGGGCATCCCCGTTGTATTTGCTGTCGGGGAAGCGACGAATGAGCTGGCCAAAATCGTCGAACGCCTGTTGCGCGTACTGCTCGTCGCGCCGGGACTGGTCCACGCCGAAGAAATTGTACGAACCTTCGGTGCCGCGCTTGAAGTTGATCAGCCCCTTCAGGTAGTACGCGTAGTCCACATTGGAATTGCGCGGATGCTCCTTGATGAAGCGGTTGGCCGAGGCCAGCGCCAGTTCGGGATCGTTTCTGCGGAAGTGGGCGTAGGCTTCCTCCAGTTGCGCCTGTACCGCGTAGTCGGTGAAGGGGTAGTTGTCCTCGACCTTGCGATAGGACTGGATTGCCGCCTCGTAATCGCCCTCATTGAGCTTGTCGCGCGCGGTCCGGTACAGTTTCTGCGCTTCCGCCCGGCTCAGATGCGGTTGCGTGCTCAGGTCCTCCTTGCCCGAGCTGGCACAGCCGCTGAGGATGATCGCGATCAAGGCCGCGGCGGCGACGATACGCGTGGTATGCTTGAAAATTCGCGGATTCATTGACTTTCTGCCGGATGATTGTGACGCTCGCTGCATCCCCTCTCCCGTTTTGCGGAAGAGCCGGGAGAAGGCAACCGTACTCAGACTTCGAGATTGGCGATTATAACGGCTCGATGTGGACGACGTGAACGATAGCCCCGAAGTGAGGGTGCTGGAAGTGCCCGCGGAAATGGCCGGTGAGCGCGTTGATCGCGCCCTGGCCCGGCTGTTGCCGGAGCACTCGCGCAGCCGTCTGCAGACCTGGTTGCGCGACGGCAAGGTCCGCGTGGACGAGCAGATCTGGCGGCCACGCGACCGGGTGGCTGGCGGCGAGCGGCTGGAAGTGATCATGGAGCTGGAGTGCGAGCTGGATTCCAGCGTAAAGCCACAGGCGATTCCGCTGAATATCCTCCATGAGGACGAGGCGGTACTGGTCGTCAACAAACCGCCGGGGCTGGTGGTGCACCCCGGTGCCGGCAATCCCGACCAAACGTTGCAGAACGCGCTGCTGCATCACCTGCCGGAGCTGGCGGCGGTGCCAAGGGCAGGCATCGTGCATCGTCTGGACAAGGATACCAGCGGGCTGATGGTGGTCGCCCGCACCCTGGAGGCGCATACGGCGCTGGTGACGCAAATGCGCGCGCGCCGGATCGAGCGCGAGTACGCAGCACTGGTGGTCGGGGAGATGGTTGCGGGTGGCTGCGTGGATCAGCCCCTCGGCCGTCATCCCCGGGATCGGGTGCGCATGAGTGTACAGCCGGGCGGGCGCCGGGCGGTGACCCATTATCGGGTATGGCGGCGATTTCGCGCGTACACTCTGCTTCGCGTGCGGCTGGAAACCGGGCGTACCCATCAGATTCGGGTACACATGGCATGGTTGCGCCATCCGGTCGTTGGCGACCCGGTTTATGGTGGTCGCCTGCTGCTGCCCAAAGCCGCGGACGAAAGCCTGCGTACCGCCTTGCGCGCCTTCCGTCGCCAAGCCCTGCACGCCTGCCGACTGGCGTTCACTCACCCGCTGAGCGACCAGCCGCTCAGCTTCGAAGCCCCGATTCCCGATGACATGCGAAGCCTGATCCAGCTCCTTCCGCGCGAGG
>CAZYIP010000101.1:0-13249 GCA_964646895.1 uncultured Salinisphaerales bacterium
GCCGGCCGCAGCGAGGCGGCAGCATCCGGACCGGCCAGCCCGGACGCGGCCTAGGAGCCACTGGCCCGCAGTCCCTGGAGGATAGATTTCATGAGCAATCCGGATCCGTGGCCACAGCCGGGCGCCACCGAAGCACTGACCATTGCCGGGCCGGCGGGTGCGCTCGAACTCCGGGTAAAGGCACCACAGGAGCCTGCGCAGCCGCCAGGCATGGGCATCATCTGTCATCCGCATCCGCAGTATGGCGGCAGTCTGGACAACAAGGTCGCCTACATGCTTGCGCGTGCCTGCACCGATGTGGGGCTGGTGGCGGTGCGCTTCAATTTCCGCGGCGTCGGGCGCAGCGAGGGGCATTTTGGTGAGGGGCACGGTGAGCTCGACGATCTGGCGGCGGTTCGCGAGTGGGCACGTGGCCAATGGCCGAGCGCACACGAGGTTCTGCTCGGCTTTTCTTTTGGCGCTTACATCGCCCTTTGCGGGGCCGCCCAGGAGGCACCACGCCAGCTTGTGACGGTGGCGCCGCCGGTCGGCTATTTCGGTGAACGGGCGGTGCCGCGGCCGGATTGCCCGTGGCTGGTGGTGCAGGGCGGGGCCGATGACGTGGTCGACCCCGCGCAGGTACGGCAGCGCCTGGAAGCACTGGATGATCCGCCGCAGCTGCAAATGCTGGAGGACGTTGGCCATTTTTTTCATGGCCATCTGCAGGCGCTGCGTGACGTGGTCGCGCCCGTGCTGGAGCAGCGCTGGTCGTCTCTGTGACGCAAGCCGCCGTTACCGTCACGGGGCTGCGCAAGGCGTTTGGTTCGCGGGTTGCGCTGGATGGTCTCAATTTCGAGGTGGCCGCTGGCGTATGCACCGGGCTGATCGGGCCCAATGGTGCCGGCAAAACCACCGTGATCCGGGTCTTGCTGGGCCTGTCGCCGCCGGATGCAGGGCTGGTGCGCGTGCTGGGATTCGAACTGCCGGCGCAGGCCGCCCGGGCGCGTGCGCGGCTCGGCGTCGTGCCCCAGGCGGATACGCTCGATCCGGATTTCAAGGTAGCGGAAAACCTGCGCGTCTACGGCCGTTACTACGGGCTGGCAAAGCGTGAACTCGACAGCCGCATTCCGCGTCTGCTCGATTTCGTCAACCTCGGCGAGCGGGCGCACGAGAACGTGAACCAGCTGTCCGGCGGCATGCAGCGGCGGTTGACCATCGCGCGAGCGCTGGTAAACGACCCGGATCTGCTCATCCTGGACGAACCGACAACCGGCCTCGACCCCCAGGTGCGACACCTGATCTGGTCGCGATTGCGGCTGCTGAAAGGCCAGGGCAAGACGCTGTTCCTGACCACCCATTACATGGAAGAGGCGGAACGGCTGTGTGATGAAGTGCTGGTCATGGATGCCGGCCGCATCATTGCCCGAGGCAGCCCGCGGGCACTGGTCGAACGCCATGTGGAGTCGGCGGTAATCGAGGTGAACGGCACATCGCCTGCGATACGCGAGGCACTTGTGCAGGCCGGGCATGTGCGTATCGAGACCGTGGGCGAGAATTTCTACTGTTATACCGACGACAGCGCCGGTCTGGCGCGGCGCCTCGACGGGTGGGGCGTGCCCTACCTGAGCCGGCCACCGGGGCTGGAGGATGTTTTCCTGCATCTGACCGGACACCGGGTGCGGGAATGAAACGTCAACAGGCCCTGTACTGGCGCCCTCCTGCGCCCGGGGTGGCGGCGTTGCAGGTGTGGCAGCGCAACTTTCTGGTCTGGCGGCGCCTGCTCGCGCCAAGCCTCATGCTCAATTTCGGCGAGCCGCTGCTGTATCTGCTTGGTCTCGGCTACGGGCTGGGCGGATTTATCGGGCACATCGACGGTTTGCCGTACCTGACCTACCTCGCTTCCGGGATCGTGGCCGCATCGGTGATGAACGTGGCCAGCTACGAGGCGCTGTACTCGGTATACACGCGCATGGTGCCGCAGCGCACCTACGCGGCCATGCTGAATACGCCGCTTGGAGTCGACGATATCGTGGCCGGGGAGCTGCTGTGGTGCGCGACCAAGGGCACGATCAATGCGATCGCCATTTTGATCGTGGCCGCGGCGCTGGGCGCCGTCGCCAGCCTGCAGGCGGCGTGGCTGCTGCCGCTGTCGCTGCTGATGGGCGTGAGTTTCGCCGGCCTGGCGATGGTGATCACCGCGTTCGCCCGCAGTTATGATTTTTTCAGTTACTATCTGACCGGTATACTGGCGCCAATGTTTTTGTTCTCGGGTGTTTTCTATCCGCTCGAGACGTTGCCGGCCTGGCTCAGGGACGTCATGCTCTGTCTGCCACTGGCGCACGGGGTCGCGCTGCTGCGGCCGCTGATGTCCGGCACCGCACTGACCGGCGTGACCCTGCATGTGGGTGTGCTGGTCGTCTACGCGGTGCTCGGTTATTACGCCTGCGTGGTAATGATTCGACGCCGCCTGCTGGTTTGAGCCGGCCCGGGGAGGTTCCGCCATGACGGACAATACGGCAAGCAGCCATTCGATCTGGAATCGATTGAAGGTCATGCTCGGCGAGCGGGATGACGCTGGCGGCGCTGGCGCGGATGATGATCAGAAGGTCAGGGTGGCGGCGGCCGTACTCCTGCTCGAGGTGGAGCGCGCCGATCAGCGGCTGAGTTCCGACGAGCGCGAAATTATCCGCACACAGCTCACCGACAAGTTCAGGCTGTCCGCCGTTGAGCTGAACACCGTTCTGGAGCTGGCCGAAGCGCGCGCGCAAAGCGCGGTTTCCCTGCACCCGTATCTGAGAGTTCTCAACCGCAATCTCACGCCGGCGCAAAAGCTCACGGTGATGGAGATGCTGTGGCAGGTGGCGTACGCGGACGGCACGCTGGACAAGTACGAAGAGGCGTTGCTGCGCAATCTGGCAGAGTTGCTGCACGTTCCGCATCACGACTTCATTCGCGCGAAGCTGCGGGTGAGCGGGGAGGAATGAGCAAGCCCCGAGAGCTGGTGCAATAATATTTCGAAGGGGCAAACGCTGCGTTTGCCACCCTTGCCGCAATCATCCGAGAGTGAGGCCGTTCAATGTCCTCGGTCCCGATCGTTTTCGTGTCGATGGCGATTATCGGCTACTCGTTAATGGCGGCGACGGTCGCTTATACCCTCGTCGCGCTGCTGACGTTGCTGAGCTGGCGCCAGGCGCGCGAGAGAATGCCGGCCGTCCCCTCGGCGGTCAGCATTCTGAAACCGCTGTGCGGGGATGAGGCCGAGCTGTACGAACGTCTGCGCTCGTTCTTCCAGCAGGACCATCCCAGGGTGCAGCTCGTGTTCGGCACCCGTGATGCGGATGATCCGGCGCTCGCGGTGGTGGAGCGGCTGCGCCGGGAGTTTCCCGAGGCCGATGTGGCTGTCGTGATCGACAGCCGCACCGTTGGCTGCAATCCCAAGGTAAGCAATCTGCGCAACATGCTGGGTGCCGCCAGGCACGATGTCCTGATCCTGTCGGACAGCGATGTGCGGGTGGGTGCGCGCTACGCGCGTCAGGTCAGCGCGCCGCTGCGTGACGAAAGGGTCGGGATCGTGACCTGCCTCTATCACAGCGTCGCCACCGCCGGCCTGTGGTCGCACCTGGGCGCCCAGTTTGTCAACCAGTGGTTTCTTCCGTCGGCGCTGCTGGCGCACCGGCTGGGCTCTCCGGCCGCCGCTTTCGGCGCTACCATTGCGCTGCGCCGCGAGGTGCTGGAGCTGATCGGCGGTTTCGATACCCTCGCCGGGTATCTGGCCGATGATTACCAGATCGGCGCCCTGGTGCGGCGGCAGGGGCTGCGCAACCGCCTGTCTCCTTACGTGGTCGAAACGCTGGCAGCGGAGGCGGGCGTTCGCGCCCTGTGGCGCCACCAGCTCCGCTGGGCGCGCACCATCCGCGCCCTGCGCCCCATCGGTCACGCCGCAGCCGGCGTTTCGCTGGGGTTGCCGGTCACTGCCGTCGGCCTGGTCCTGACGGGCCTGGCGGCGCCGGCCTGGGGCCTGTTCGGCGTCGCGTTCCTGCTCCGCATCGCACTGATGTTCGCGGTGCGCTGGCGGGTCCGTGTCAACGAGCACCGCATCCGCCGTGATACGTGCTTCTGGCTGATGCCGCTGTGCGAGCTGTTCAGTTGCGCCGTCTGGTGTGCCAGCCTGGCCACGCGCACGGTGTACTGGCGCGGCCGCCGCTACCGTGTCCATTCCGACGGCTCTTTGGAGCGGCGACCGGCCTGACGGTTTTTTTTACACTCCGCGCTGGCTGTCCCACGACGAACTGATGGCCCCGTCATCCGGGCTGATCCGCAGACATCGCGATTTTCGTGACATTCGCCATGGCGCCTCCGTTTCCGATGCCAGACCCCCTCCTAAAATGGGGATGACGATAAGTTTTACCGGTCATCCTTCAAAGGCGTTTTTCGAAAGTTACGTCAATCGCCAAATCAGCCTGGTTTTATATACTGCATGCCGTGGTCACTTTTTGTTGAACCTCGCCGGGGCCTCCGGCGCATGGCAAAAAACACGGGGAAACTTCCGTCCTGGCGAGTGAATATATCTTATCGTGGCTATTAGTTGGCGTTCTCCAGACGAATTGATGTCGCACGTAGACTAGCTCGTGGGGGCGTGGTGGCACGGACTTTGCGATAGATCGGGTGACGGCCTCTATCGGGTCTAACGGTTGGGTGGGGTTGTCGGGGGAAGCTCATATTCCATACAAACAGGGGGCCAATGATGAGGAATGTGTTGCAAAGAGCGGGCTGTCTGTTCGTGTTGTTGCTGTTTTCAGCAGCCGCGAGTGCGACAATTGTTAAATCGACCTACATTGTTTCTTACAATAAAAAGGATCCCGGACTTGTGGTACAAGTCGATGGCATTGAGCTGACGCCATTCACGCATGAGGTGACCAAAGACAATCCGGTAACCATTGATCTGTTTAACATCTGGACTGATGAGAACAGCCTCGATTCGTCCGGATTCCTGAATTTAGGCTGTGGCCCTGACTGCGATTCGAAACCGATAGACGTCCTTTTCGGTTTTATACTACCCGAGGTAGGTGAGAGCACCGTCCACGGCGAGACGCACGGCGTGAAAATATTGGGCGGCATCGCAGAAAACGGAAAGCTCACCTGGAACGGGCCAGCGGAATTCAGCTTTGGCCCGCTGGGCGACGGCCTCCTCCAAATATCGTTGTCTGATGAGACTTTCAACCGCGGCTATTGGGGCGGTCTACATGAAGGCCCTGAGTATGGCGCGACCGTAACGGCCACGATAACTCTATTGTCCGACGCAACCGCCGTTCCCGAGCCTTCAATCCTGGCGCTGTTCGGATTTGGCCTGATCGGGCTCGGGTTCGCTGCCCGCCGGCGCCGGGGCTGATCTGATCCCCTGCCGAGAAAGTTCCGCATCAACCCTGACCGACTCCGGGGTTGAAACTTGAGGCCCGCCATGGCGGGCCTATTCTTGTGCGCTGGTCCCCGGCAGTGCCATGGATGTGCACAGCACCAGTCGCACCAGTTCGCCCTGATGCGTCACGCGGGTCTTGCGAAAGATCAGTTTCAGGTAGGTGCGCGCCGTGGCGGGAGTGACACCCAGCCGTTCGGCGGCTTCGCTGAGGCGATAGCCGGCTGCCAGATCGAGGGCGAGTTCGGCTTCACGCGGTGTCACGCCGAGGGCGCGGGCGAGGATTTGCGGCTGCGGTCGCGCGATGCGATCAGGGTCGGAAACCAGAACCGCGGCCACCGGCTGGCGCGGAACCGGCAAACGCGAGGTGGACGGCAGCGGATGTATCCACAGCGTGTAAGGCCGGCGCCCGGACGGTCGCAGCATATTGATGACGCAGGGCAGTGGCATGTCCGTGTCCGCGTCGCTCTCCCCCGTCAGTGTCGCCAGCGCAGCCTGATAGCGGCGCCGGGCTCCGGAGGAGGACAGGCGAAAGCCGCAGGGGCCGACCTCGATTCCGTCGCCGGCCGCGGCTATCTCGCTGGCGACGGCATTGCAATGGAGCACGGTGCCGGCCGCGTCCAGCACGAAGACGCCGAAGGCCAGACCATCGATGATGCTTTCCATGGCCAGGCGGGCCAGTCCGAGCGCCTCGACCTGCGCCGCGCCGGTGATGCCGTGCGTCCATTCGCCGACGGAAGTCGTTTGTGGTGCGCCGGGATCGGCCGTGGTCCTTGCGAACGGATCAGGACACTCGTCGCCCGGTCCCGGACAGGTTTCGACTCGCGACATGGCACCGTCCCCCCTGGGCACCCGGCCTGCGACCCGACGAGTTGAAGCGATCCGCTACCGGAAGTGCGCACTCCCGGCAGCCCCCCTGGCTTGCGTTTCGAATCACGCTCCGGAATCCGAAGGTGGTGCGAAAGCGGTCCCGTCCATACGCACGGCTTGATGCCGTTTTTTTGATTATCGTTGCAGCAATATAGCAAAAATGGTGCTCAAGGGATGCTCCGCCGTGCGCACAGTCGGTTTTTCGGCTTCTCAGAATGTGTTGCCGAAGACGAGATAGACCAGCCCCTTGCTCTCCTTGCTGAAGCCGGCATCGAGGCGGGCGACGAGGGCTTCGCTCAACGCGATGCGCAAGCCGCCGCCGTAGCTGTAGCGAAACTGGTCGGTCAGCGATGGGGCGACGTCCGTGTTCGAGCGAAGCGCCGCCGGCAGTTTCGAGCGGCTCAGAAACACGCGGCCGGCCCCGGCGAACAGCGCACCGTCGATACGGACCCGCCAGATGTCGTAGAAATCGAAGTCGAACAACAGCGTTTTGTAGCCGACCTGGGCGAAGATCCGGCTTTGCCCCAGAAAGCGCCCGGGGAAAAATCCGCGCAAATCGTCGGCCCCTCCCAGGGATGCGAACTCGAAAAACGGCAGATCGTCGCCCGCGCCGTCCACGTATTCGCCGCCCACGCGCGCGCCGATCACGTGCTCCGGACCGAAAACCGGATGCACGTAGCCGGCCTCGGCCTGGTAGCGGGTGTAATCGAAATCATTACCGAGTTCCGGGCCAACGTGCTGAACACGCGCGACAGCGTTCCAGCCCTGTGTCGGGCGCGTCAGGTCGTGCCGGTTGTTGTAGATGAGCGACAGGGAGAGCGGATTGTTCATGCCGCCATGCGCGCCCGGCAACGCCGGAAAGCGCTCCAGCGTCGCCGGCTGATCCTTCAGTTTGCCGTGACCGATACTGACCCGGTCGTACCCGGCGGTGATGGTGCCGACCCAGTGCGGCGCGAGCCGGCGGCCGAGGGTGAACAGCACGGATGTCTGATGAAATCCGTGGGTGGACAGCGGATCGGGATCCCGGCCCAGTTGATTGTTCCCCAGCCCGAAGAAGTCCTGGGTCGGCGTGAGTTCGTAGTGCAGGCGCACGAGGCCGATAAAATCGCTTTCCAGCAGGTGCGGCGCCGTCCACACCACGTCGACGGCGGTCTGTCCCTCGGTGGACTGGGTCGCGCCGATATCCAGGTTCATGCTGGACGGGCCGAAGTTGATATTGCTGTACTTGACGCCGAGTATGGCCCCCAGCGCCGGGTCGTAGCCCAGTTGCGGCAGAATGGCCACGTTGTGCGACGTGGTGACCTCCTGCGGCGCTTCCGGCTCACCCGCCTTCGGTGGCCGCGTCGGTTGCACTGACGGTGCGCCGGCAGCCTGTAACGCACGGCTCTCGTTGTCGATGATGATCACCTTGCCGATGGCGCGCTCGCTCTCCAGACTGCCGCTGGCCAGTGCCGGCGCCACGTACGCGCAGATCAGCAGCAGGGTCAGACCGAGCGAGGTGATTCGCATCATTAAAACGGAATCGCGTAAGTGAGCATCAATTCCTGCTCGCCGGGATTGCGCAGATGGCTGCTCGCGTTGGAAATGTGCGCAAAGGTGATACCGAGCCGGCTTTGGTTGGCGAACTCGTAGCTCGCCGCGAGGCTGAGCCGAAACTGGAAAACGCCGCCGAGTTCCTTGCTGTCGTCCCGGATATAACCGCCGATCGCAAACAGCGGCGTCACGACCAGATGCCGGTAGCGAACATCGCTGTATATGCCTGCGTAACCGAATACACCACCGTCGGTATTGGCCATGATGCCCGCAACCGGCCCGACGAACAGGAGTTTCTGGCCGAGGCGCACCTCCACGCGGGCGAGGGCGGAGACGTCGTTGTTCTCGCTGGGCCCGCGACGGTTGAAGTTGTAGGCGCCGAGGCCGATGTCCAGCATGTGAGGCCCGTTCCCCAGGATTTGCAGCGATCCGATTCGATAGGCCACCTCGGCGGGTGAGTGAATTGCGTTGGCTGCCGCGGGCAGCGGGAGCAGCAGCGGTACGGTCAGGAGAATCAGCACCCATGATCGCGCCTCCCAGGTCCGACAGGAGTTTTTCTTGTGCATCGGCAGTTCCCGGTGTTGTGGCTGTCTTGTTGTTCGCGGCTGTCGCTTAAAAAGTAGTGCTACACCCCGTGAAGTTAAAGCTGGCAATCATTGGTGCCGCCGCGGGGCCGTGAGGCGGCGGCCTTCGAACCATTGCCACGAAACCAGGACCGGCAGGCCGAACACCACCTCGCGAAGACGTTTGGCCAGGGACAGGGCGACGCCGAGTTCGGGAGTCAGTCCCACCACCTGGCCGAATATGATGAAGCCCGCTTCCTGCACGCCGAGCCCCGCCGGTACGATAAACGCCAGGGATCGCAGTGCCTGGCTCAGGCTCTCCAGCAGAATGCTCGCTGCCAGATCGACCGGATGACCGAGCAGGTGCATGGCGATCCAGATTTCGCCCGCACCGACCACCAGCCCCACAAATTGCCAGGCCGCGCACAGAAACAGGCGCGCGCGACGGCGCAGCATGGCGGTGATCGCCTCATCGAGCGCGGCCGATTCGCCAAGAACCGCCGCAAGCTTGCCGCGCGCGCCGGTCATGCGCAGCAACAACCCGCCGAGTCGCTCGAATACGGAGCCGAAGCGCAGCGTGACCATCATCGCAGCCAGCAGGGGCAGGCCCGCCAGCAGGCCGATAACGAGGTCGCGTACCGGCGGCGATGTGTCCACCTGAGTCAGGATCAGCGCCAGGCCGAGCGCGGTGAACAGATATTGCGTGACCAGATTGAAGCATAGCTCGACGATGACGCTGGCGGCCACGGCGGTGCCGGCGAGGCGGCGCGAGGCGACCAGCCGCGCACCGACGATTTCGCCGCCGATCCTGGCCACCGGCAGCAGGCCGGCGACCGCATCGCGCACGCAGGCCACCCACCAGATGAACGGAAAACGGGCATCGCGGTGGGGGTCCACCGGCCGCAGCAGCACCCACCAGCCGGCGGCGTCCAGCCCGATGGGCAGCAGGTGGAAGGGAACCAGCCACAGCAGGCGCCAGCCAGCGGTGGTCAGCATGTGCAGGATGCTGCCGTAGTTGTTGACCGCAACCAGCACGATCGCCAGGGTCAGACCGGCGAGGCCGGCGACATAAGCCGCTGCCCTCATGGGGTTCAGCCTCCTTGCGGATGCAATCGTCGCATCACCGTCAACACGGCCGGCAGCACCAGCAGGGTGCACACCAGCACGAAGCCGAGCGCGATACTCAGGGTGATGCCCAGCACGCGCATGCCGGGGCTGCTGGCCGCCGCCAGGCTGCCGAACGAGCACAGGGTGGTGAGGGCGCTGAACAGCACCGCTTCGGGCGTGCTCGAGCGCATGACCTGTTCCAGATCGGCGCCCTCGCGCCAGCGCAACACGAAATAGATGCCGTAGGCGACACCGAGGCCGATCAGCAGCGGCAGCACGATGATGTTGGCGAGGTTGAAGGACATGCCGAGCCATTCCATGGTCGCCACGGTCAGAACGCCGGCCAGCAGGAGCGGCGACAGCGCGAGCGCGGCGTCGAGCGGTCGGCGCAGCACCGCCAGCAACAGCAGCGTGATCAGAACTCCGGCGGTGATGGTGGACTGTACGAAGGCGTGAACCACGGCGTCCCCACCCTCCACGAGCAGTACCGGCAGCCCGGCGGCGTCGGGCGCCACCTCGCGTACTTCCCGGACGAACCGGCGCATGTTCCGCTGCTGGTTGAGGTCGAGCTTCGACGTGACCTGGATGCGCGCCAGGCCGTTTTCGCTCAGGTACCGTTGCCTGAGTTCCGCGGGCAGATCGTCCACGCTCACGCGCCGCGCCTGAAGCGACAGGCGCAGGTGCCGGAGTTGCCCCGGCAGCGTCGCCATCAGACGTTGTTGCAGCCGCTGCAGCGCTTCGTCACTGCCCCCGAACCGATGCTGAAAACCCTGCAGGGCGCGGGCCAGCGAACCGGCCTGCGGCAGGGGGGCGACGCCCTTGCCGCCGCTATGCCGGAGTTGCTGCAGGAAGCCGTTCAGTGAATGGCGCAGCGCCTCGGCATCGGGTTTGGAACCTTCATTCAGTTGCAGGGATGAGGGCGGCATGATCAGCGTCATCTGATCGATGATGGCGAGCTTCCGCTCCTGATCCGGGGGGACGAAACTCGCCAGGGTCATGGCGTCGCTCACCGCCGGTACCTGCTCGATGCGGGCCTGCGTGGCGCGCGCCGCCTTGAGATTCGGCGCCAGTACGTCGATCGTGTAGGGCGACAACCGCCCGTTCTGCATCAGATCCTTCAGCGTGCGCACCGCCTCGGAGTCCTGGTCTTGCAGCGAGAGCGGATTGAAATCGAAATGGATGCGCAGAGCGAAGGGAATGGCCACGACACCGAGCAGTGTTGCGACCACGGTGATGGCGAGGCCCGAGCGGTGCAGCGGCAGCCTCGCGAATGGCAGATGCGGGCGAATGCGCCCCGGCAGCCTGCGTGCGCGCAGACACACCAGCAGCGCGGGCAGTACCGTCAGGTTGGCCGCGAGCGCGATCAGCATGCTGGTGCCGGCGATCAGACCCAGATCGACCACGCCGGCGTAACTGGTCGGCACGACCGAATAAAAGCTGGCCGCGGCGGCCAGCGCGGCGAGGGTCAGGGCACCGCCAATTCCGCGAGCGGTTTCGCGGAAGGCCTGCGCCGGTGGCAGCTGGTGCAGCGCCTCGCGATAGCGCATGCAGAACTGGATGCTGAAATCCACCGCAAGGCCGACGAAGAGCACCGCGAACGAGATGGATATCAGATTGAAGGCGCCCACGCTGAGCAGCGCGAATGCCGTCGTCCAGGTGAGCCCCATGAGCAGGGTGAGCACGCTCGCGACCACCTTGCGCCAGGTCTGCAGGCCGATGACCAGCAACACCAGCACCAGCCCGAGCGACAGGAATGTCGCCATCCCGGCGCCGTTGGAGGCCGCGATCAACTGCTCGTTGTCGAGTACCGCCGATCCGGTCACGCGTACATTCACACCGCGGTCGGCTGTCAGATGCAGCTCCGCAATGCCGTCGTGCAGCTTGGCGATGGCGGCCGCCGCCGGCTGTTGGGCGTCCGGATCGAGCCGCGGCCTGAGGATGACGAAGCGCTGTTCTCCGCCTGCTGCGGATACATCGCCGCTGATCAGGTCGCTCCACGGCATGACGCGGAAACGGTCGTGGTTGAACGCGACCACCGTTTCCTTCATCTGTTCGAGCGCGCTGGTCAGGCCCGGAAACGTGCCGCCACCGGCTGCGCGCCGCTGCAGTGCCTGACCCATCAGCGTGAACAGCCCGCGCATGCTGGGATCCGCGGCCAGGCGCGCAATCAGCGGCTGCGCCGCGCTCAGGCGTTCACTCAACTGTTCGAGCTGGGGCGTATCGAGGTAGAGCAGCCCCTCGCGCTCGAAGAACTCTCCGCCGCCGGGTGCATAGACGCCGGTGAATGCTCCGCGCTGATGTCTGGCCCAGGCCGCAAGCCGTTCCGCGGCCTGGCCGGCGAGACCGGAGGTCTGTCCGTCGATTACGACCACGATGCTGTCGCTCAGTTGCGGAAATGCCCGGGCGTAGCGCTCGCTCAGCTTCTGGAACGGCAGATCGCGCGAGAGCAGGCGGCTCATGTCGGTGTCGATCGCGAAGTGGTGGGCGATGTAATAAACGGAGGCGCCGGTCAGCAGCAGCGCCGCAACCACGATCAGCCCGGCATGGCGCCGGGCCCGTTCCACCACACGAGCGAGAATCCCCAGGTAAAGATCGTCGATCTTGCTCACGGTCCGGACGTGCCCCCGGACTTGCCATTGTGCGTGATGTCCGCAAACCCCGACGGCCGCAGGCCCAGTTGCGCGAGTCGCTCACGCACCCGCGGGCTCACCAGCGCGGCGAGTTCGGCCTCATGCTGATAACCGTCCATGGGTGCGCCTGATTGTGTTCCGGCTCCGGTCGCCGGGTGCAGATAGATTTCGACGACGCCCGGCGGCAGGTGTTCAATCGCGCGCAGCAAGACCGCCTCGCTCATGTGACCGCTGCTGCCGAGGCCGATGACGGCGTCGTTGGCCTGCCATCCGGCACGCCGGATGCGCCATTTCAGCAGTTGCGTCCAGGGCGCCAGAAACAGCGCCCAGGCGACGCGGGCCGCCGGGCCGTCGGGGTCGGTTCGCAGGCTGGCCAGGAGTGCCTCGTGCGGCACGCGGATCGCCCGTACGCCGCACTCGCTGCCGACTGCCAGGAGCAGGCTCAGCACTGTCGGGTGGAGATGAAAATGCTTGTGGGCATTGACGTGATCCATGCTCAGCCCGGTTGCGCGAAAAGCCTCGAACTGGGCGCGAATTTCCGCGGCCAGTTGCCCGCGGGTGCGCCTCGAACAGAAGAAACGGATACCCGCATCCAGCATGTTGTCCCGAAACCGGCCGCGGGTATCGACCAGGTCGGGAACAAGGCGCGCCGGTAACGTTGGGGTGCCGTCGGTCAGCACCGCATGCAGTCCCACGCGCAGGCCGGGAAGGTTGCGTGCCCGGCGCACCGCATCGGCGGTGGCGGGCGCTCCGACCATCAGGCTGGCCGCGGAGAGGACGCCCTGGCGGTACGCCAGCTCGACGGCTTCGTTGACGGACTCCGATAAACCGAAGTCGTCGGCCGTGATGATCAACCGTGTTGTTGCGGTGTGACGTGAGCGGGCTCGGGGCACTATCGACCCGGAAGAAAATTTGCGACAAACAGACACGATTGCGGGAGCGGCGCGCACCGCGGCGGCAGGTGCTTGCGCTCAGCGCTGCTGCTCGCGAACGGCACTGCGCCCTCGAATTTCGCTGTCACCGAAGTTTTCCAGTCTGTCACTGTCTTGACTTTTTGGGTGCCAGGGCAACCGGAGGTCGATACCCCGTTCAGCGCTGACGCAGGAATCGCGCGAACTCCCGGCCCTCGCGCAGCCGCCGGCGCATCATCTCCG
>CAZYIP010000102.1:0-8493 GCA_964646895.1 uncultured Salinisphaerales bacterium
AGGTCCCAGATGACGGCCTTGCCGGTGTGGTCGGGGCAGGCGGGGTAGCCGGGGGCGGGGCGGATGCCCTGGTACTTTTCGGCGATGAGGGCGTCGTTGTCGAGATTCTCGTTGGCGCCGAAGCCCCAGAGTTCGCGGCGCACCTGGGCGTGGAGGAATTCGGCGAAGGCTTCGGCGAGGCGGTCGGCCATGGCTTCGACCATGATGGCGTTGTAGTCGTCGTGGTCGGCCTTGAACTCGGCGATCTTGTCGTAGACGCCGATGCCGGCGGTGACGGCGAAGGCGCCGATGTAGTCCGCCAGGCCCGTTTCCTTCGGGGCGACGTAATCGGCCAGGGCGCGGTTGGGCACGCCGGCGCGGCGCTCGACCTGCTGGCGCAGCGTGTAGACCTGCGCGCGTACGTCGGAGCGCGATTCGTCGGTGTAGATTTCGATATCGTCGCCGACGGCCGCGGCGGGGAAGAAGCCGGCGATGCCGCGCGCGGTGAGCCAGCGTTCCTCGATGATGCGGTCCAGCATGCGGTTGGCGTCGTCGTACAGCTTGCGCGCCTCGGTGCCGGTGGTGGGGTTGTTGAGGATGTCGGGGAAGCGGCCCTTCATCTCCCAGGCCATGAAGAACGGCCCCCAGTCGAGAAACGGCCGCAGCTCGGCGATGTCCAGATCCTCGTACACCTTGATGCCGGCGTGCTTAGGCTGCGGCACCTCGACGGTGCTCCAGTCGATTGGCGTGCGATTGGCGCGCGCCTGTTCGATGGTGACGAACTTGTCCTTGCCGCCCTTGTTGCGGTGGCGCTCGCGAATTTCCTTGTATTCGGCGCGGGTCTTCTCGATGAATGCGTCGCGGCGGTCGCGGCTCATGAGGTTGGAGACCACGGGCACGGAACGCGAGGCGTCCTTCACCCAGATCGTCGGGCCGTTCTTGTACGCGGGCTCGATCTTGACGGCGGTATGCGCGCGGCTGGTGGTGGCGCCGCCGATCAGCAGCGGGATGTCGAAGCCCTCGCGCTGCATCTCGGAGGCCACGTGCACCATCTCGTCCAGGCTCGGCGTGATCAGGCCGGACAGCCCGATCATGTCGGCGCCTTTCTCGCGCGCGGTGGCGAGGATCTTCTGCGCCGGCACCATCACGCCCAGGTCGATGACATCGTAGTTGTTGCACTGGAGCACGACGCCGACGATGTTCTTGCCGATGTCGTGCACGTCGCCCTTGACTGTGGCCGTGACGAGTAGGCCCTTGGACTCCTTCTGTTCGCCGCCCTGCTCCTTTTCCGCCTCGATGAACGGGATCAGGTAGGCGACCGCCTTTTTCATCACCCGCGCGGATTTCACCACCTGCGGCAGAAACATCTTGCCGGCGCCGAACAGATCGCCGACGACGTTCATGCCGTCCATCAGCGGGCCTTCGATCACCTCGATGGTGTGCTCGTACTGCTGGCGCGCCTCCTCGGCGTCCACCTCGGCGTAATCGGCGATACCCTTGACCAGCGCGTGCGACAGGCGCTCCGCCACCGGCAACTGCCGCCAGCTATCGTCCTTCTCCTGCTTCTGCCCGCTCTGGCCCCTGAGGCCCTGGGCGATTTCCATCAGCCGTTCGGTGGCATCCTCGCGGCGGTTGAGCACCACGTCCTCGACCCGCTCGCGCAGTTCCGGCTCGATCTCGTCGTAGACGGCGAGCTGGCCGGCGTTGACGATGCCCATGTCCATGCCGGCCTGGATGGCGTGATACAGGAACACGGCGTGGATCGCCTCACGCACCGGGTTGTTGCCGCGAAACGAGAACGAAACGTTGGACAGCCCCCCGGACACCAGCGCGTGCGGCAGCCGCCGCTTGATCTCGCGCGTGGCCTCGATGTAGGTCACGGCGTAGTTGCTGTGCTCCTCCATGCCGGTGGCGATGGCGAAGATGTTGGGGTCGAAGATGATGTCTTCCGGCGCGAAGCCGATCTTTTCGGTCAGCAGTTTGTAACAGCGTTCGCAGATGGCCACCTTGCGCTCGATCGTGTCGGCCTGACCCTCCTCATCGAATGCCATGACCACGACGGCGGCGCCGTAACGCAGGCATTTTTTCGCGTGCTCGAAGAACTCCGCCTCGCCTTCCTTGAGACTGATGGAGTTGACGATGGGTTTGCCCTGCACGCACTTCAGCCCGGCCTCGATGATGTCCCACTTGGAGGAATCGAGCATGATCGGCACGCGCGAAATGTCGGGCTCGGTGGCGACCAGGTTGAGGAATCTCACCATGGCGGCCTTGGAATCCAGCATGCCCTCGTCCATGTTGATGTCGATGGCCTGGGCGCCGTTGTCCACCTGACTCTTGGCCACCTCCAGCGCGGTGTCGTAGTCGTCTTCCTTGATCAGCTTCTTGAAGCGCGCGCTGCCGGTGATGTTGGTGCGCTCGCCCACGTTGACGAACAGCGAGTCCTCATTGATGACCAGCGGCTCCAGCCCGGACAGGCGGGTGGCCGTCTTCAGCGTCGGAATCCGGCGCGGCGGCAGATCGGCGACCGCCTCGGCGATGGCGCGAATGTGCTCCGGCGTCGTGCCGCAGCAGCCGCCGACGATGTTCAGGAAGCCGCTCTCGGCGAATTCGCGGATCAGCCCGGCCATGAATTCCGGCGAATCGTCGTAGCCGCCGAATTCGTTGGGCAGGCCGGCGTTGGGATGCACGGAGACGCAGGTATCCGCGACACGCGACAGCTCCGAAACATACGGGCGCAGTTCCTTCGCGCCCAGCGCGCAGTTGAGCCCGATGCTGACGGGCCTGGCGTGGCGCACCGAGTACCAGAACGCCTCCGTGGTCTGCCCGGAGAGCGTGCGCCCGGAGGCGTCGGTGATGGTGCCGGAGATCATGATCGGCAACTCGACGCCCTGCTCGTCGAAGTATTGCCAGATCGCGTACAGCGCGGCCTTCGCGTTGAGAGTGTCGAAAACCGTCTCCACCAGCAGCAGATCCGCGCCGCCGGCAACCAGCCCGGCGGTGGCTTCCGTGTAGGCCTCCACGAGCTGATCGAAACTGGTGTTGCGAAAGCCCGGATCGTTCACATCCGGCGAGATCGACGCCGTGCGATTGGTGGGGCCGAGCACCCCGGCAACGTAGCGCGGCCGGCCGGTTTGTTCCGCGACCGCATCGCAGGCTTCACGGGCAAGCCGGGCGGCGGTCTCGTTCAGCTCG
This sequence comes from uncultured Salinisphaerales bacterium, assembly GCA_964646895.1. Lineage (GTDB taxonomy): Bacteria > Pseudomonadota > Gammaproteobacteria > Nevskiales > CAZYIP01 > CAZYIP01. The sequence continues at coordinate 3,172 of CAZYIP010000102.1, forward strand.
AAGACGATATCCTGCGTCTGGTAATCGGCCTGGGCGATGGCGGTGGAGTTGAAGGTGTTGGTTTCGACAATGTCCGCGCCCGCCTGCAGGTAATCCGTGTGCAGCTTGCGGATGTCGTCGGGCCGGGTCAGCACCAGCAGGTCGTTGTTGCCCTTGAGATCGCAGGCGTGATCCCGGAAACGCTCGCCACGAAAATCCGCCTCCCCCAGTCCGAGACCCTGGATCATGGTGCCCATGCCCCCGTCGAGGATGACGATGCGTTCCTTGAGCAGGGCGTGGAAGCGGTCGATGCGTTCTTTATTCATGGCGTTGCGCGCTGCGGTGGCAAAAAGCATAGTGTAAGACTTTTGTCGCGCGAGGGGCGAATGGCGGCACTGCCGTCCGCCCCTGCCGCGGCCTGGGTTGCCTGCCTGGAGTCTGAGCATGAATTTTAGCGACGCGCAGCACGCCGCCTTCCGCCAGGAGGCGCTGACGCTCGACGGAATCGACATCGCCGCCTACGAGTGCTGCGACAAGGATCCGCTCGAACCCATCATCGGGCTCGGCGAGCCGGACCTGCGCGTCGGCTTCTTCGGCCGTGATCCCGGCCGCAACGAGGTCAAGCACGGCATCCCCTTCATCGGTGCCGGCGGGCAGAAGGTCCGCGCCACGCTCTACCGCCACCTCTACGGCTCCGAGATGCCGGATTTCGAGAGTTCGGTGGAGGTCGGGCGGCGGTTTTTCTGGGCCAACACCGTGCCGTACAAGCCGATCGGCAACAAGGCCTGGTCGATGCGGGTCAAGAAGCGGTTTCAGCCGCTGATGGCGGAGGTGCTGCTGCGCAACTGGCGGGGGCGGGATCTCATTGTGCTCGGGCGGGAAGCGTTTTTCTGGTTCGGGATTCATCAGCCGCCGGCGGTGCGCGCGGCGCTCACAGAATTTTGGGCGCGGCCGGATCGCTACGAGGCGTTCGTGGAAACGCCACTGGCGCTCGCCGACGGCACGGAGCGCACCTTTCGGCTATGCCCGCTGCCGCACCCGTCGCCGCTGAATGCCACCTGGTACAGCCGGTTTCCGGATTTGCTGATCGGGCGGCTCGAACAGCTGGATGTGAGGGTGTAGCGGCGACCCTTGTTTCTGCACCGGATTATCGCGGCTGAAGCCGCTCCCACAATATCGCTGCCCGCCAGCGGGTTGGTCAGCCTTTGGCCGGCTCGCCCTTGTCGCCCGAAAATGCCGCCTTTTGCTCCGGGGTCGCTTCGGTCTGGTAGCGCGCCTTCCACTCGGGATAGGGCATGCCGTAGATGATTTCGCGCGCACGGTCGTAGTCCATGCCGGTGACGCCGCGCTCCTCGGCGGCAGCCAGATACCATTTGGACAGGCAGTTGCGGCAGAAGCCGGCCAGATTCATCAGGTCGATGTTCTGCACATCCGTGCGTTTGCGCAAATGCGCCACCAGCGTGCGGAAAGCCGCGGCTTCAAGTTCGATGCGGGTAGTTTCGTTCATCGCGACCGGCTCCGGTCTGTTGGGGATATGGGCCCTATTGTGCCGGATCAGCCCGCCTTCCTGAAGGTCAGGTTGATTCGGCAGTTGCCGAGGATGGGGTCGTTACCGGGTTCCAGCGGCTTGACGCCGTGGTGAATCAGCCGCGACGGCCCGCCAAATACGATAACGTCACCGTCGTGAAGCCGAACCTGACGGGTACCTCCGCCGCGCTTCACGCCCCCGATCAGGAACGTGGCCGAAAGACCCAGGGATACCGAGACGATGGGCTGACCGAAGTCGCGCTCGTCGCGATCCTGATGCAGCCCGAGGCGCGCGCCGGGCACATAGCGGTTGATCAGGCAAGCGTCCGGCACAAAACCCTCGAAACCGGCCCGGCTGGCCGCCTCGTGCGCCACCGCGAGCATGGGTTCCGGCATTGCCGGCCAGGAGCGGCCGCTCTCCGGATCGACGGGGGAGTACCGGTAGCCACGGCGGTCCGACACCCAGCCAAGCCGGCCGCAACTGCTGGTGGCGACGGACATCGCCTGCCCGCCGGGCGTGCGCATGTGGCGCAGCGGCGCCGTCCGGAGCACGCCGCGAACGGATGCGATCAGATCCGCCGTACGCACGAACCCGGGCAGACGGACGATGCCGTCGTCGAGCGATTCCATCGCCTCATCGAGTTCGTCGAACAGATCACGCATCGTGAAAATATTACACAGACATATGAGTCACAAGAGCTGGGAACCTCCATCACCAATCTTGACCATATGCATATTTAATGCATACTCAACCTGTGGATATCGAGTTCGATCCAGCGAAAGCCGCTGTGAATCTGAGGAAACATCGTGTGAGCTTTGCTGATGCAGAACAGGCACTACGCGACCTGTCAGCTATCACCATTGAAGACCCCGATTGTTCAGATGAGCAGCCATTCGTAACGCTGGGCATGGATGCGCTCGGACGCATTTTGCGTGGTCGTTCATACCCAGCGCGGAGAGCGAACACGCATCATATCCGCACGCAAGGCAAGTCCCGGTGAGGTGAAACAATATCATGCGTAAGCAGTACGACTTTAGCAATGGCAAGCGCGGTCCTGTCATCAGGTCGCCCGGCAAAACCCGAATTACCATCATGCTCGATAATGACGTGATCGAGGCGTTTCGGGAAAAAGCGGAGGCGAAGGGCATCGGTTATCAAACCGCTATTAATGAAGCGCTACGCAGTGCAATCCTTGAAGACGCACCTGTTACGGAAAAGGCCTTACGTCGGATTCTAAGGCAGGAGTTACACCAGGCCTGACTGGGTATTTCGTGAGCTCATATGCAATTCATGAAACAGCCGGGTTACGGCCCAAACGTCGAGGCCGTCGCACCGCGGCTCCCGCCGCGCCACCTGGTCGTAATGCCGGTCACGTCGGCCGACTCCCACGACACGCTGCTGGCCCGACTGGAGGCGTTGCCGGCGTCGGATACGGCCTGGGTGGGGAAGGCGCCGCCCGCCGGATTCGTGCCGATTGCACCGGGCCGGGCGAGCGCGGCGCTGGGGCAGGAGTTCGGCGCGGTGGTGTTCGATGCCCGCTGCGGCTTTCACGCAGATGCGCTCGGCGCCATCAGCGGTACCGTGCGCGCCGGTGGCTTGCTGGTGCTGCTGGCGCCGCCACTGGCACAGTGGCCGGATTTCGACGATCCCGACTACGCCCGCATCGCCGTGTCCGGCTGCGACCGTGGCGCCATCCGCGGCCGGTTCCTGCGCCGGCTGGCGCACATCATCCGCGCTGATCCGGACACGATCGTCCTGGCGGCCGATGAGCCCTGCCCTCCGGCAACAGCCTGGGCGCCGCTACCGGCCGCACCCGTTGAATGCCGTACCGCCGATCAGCGGCGGGCGGTCGAGGCCGTGCTGCGACTGGCCCGCGGCCGGGGCCGGCGACCGCTGGTGCTGACCGCGGATCGGGGCCGCGGCAAGTCGGCGGCCCTCGGCATCGCGGCCGCGCACCTGCTGCGGGAGGGCGTGGAACGCATCGTCGTCACCGGCCCCCGCCAGATGGCGGCCGCGCAGGTGTTCGCCCATGCCCGTGCGGGGCTCAGCCGCAAACAGGCCGAAGAAAAGCTCGTATTCCGCCCGCCCGACGAGCTGGCTCGCGACCCGCTACCCGATCCGGCGCGGCTGGTGCTCGTGGACGAAGCCGCGGCGATTCCGGTCCCGCTGCTGGAGCGGCTGCTGGAGCGCCACCCACGCATTGCCTTCGCCACGACCGTCCACGGGTATGAAGGCACCGGCCGTGGCTTTGCGGTGCGCTTCCATCAGGTGCTCGGCCGGCGCACGCCCCGCTGGCACGGGCTGCGGCTGGAAGCGCCGATCCGCTGGGCAACCGGCGACCCGCTGGAGCGCATCACGCATCGCGCGTTGCTGCTGGATGCCGCCGCCGCACCGGACGAGGCAGTAACCGCCGCCACGCTCGATACGGTATCCGTGGACACGGTGGACCGGGACGCGCTCGCGGCGGACGAGGGCCTGCTGCGAGAGCTGTTCGGGCTGCTGGTGCTCGCTCATTACCGCACCCGGCCGTTCGACCTGCGCATGCTGCTGGACGGCCCCAACGTCCACGTCTTCGCCATGCGTCATGCCGGGCACGTGGTGGGAACGCTGCTGGTGGCCATCGAAGGCGGCTTCGGGCCGGAAATCGCCCGCGAGATCTGGGCCGGCCGTCGCCGCCCCCACGGGCACATGATGCCGGAATCGCTGGCCGCTCACGCCGGTCTCGTCGATGCGCCGCAGCTACGTGGCGCGCGGATCGTGCGCGTCGCAATCCATCCGGCGGCGCAGGGACGCGGTCTGGGCACGCGGCTGCTGAACACGGCGGCCGAAGCCTTGCCGCAACCCGTCGACTACTGGGGCGCAAGCTTTGGTGCGAGCCCCGCACTGCTCGGCTTCTGGGCGGGGGCCGGTTATTCGCCGGTGCGCGCCAGCGTGACCCGCAGCGCAGCCAGCGGCAGCCACTCGGTCATGGTCATGCGGCCGCTGAGCACTGCTGCCGGCGCCGCACTGTACGATCAGGCCCGCGCGCGCCTTGCCGCGCACTTGCCGGCGCAACTGGCGCAGCCGCTTCGCGATCTGGAACCCGCGATCGTCGCTGAACTGCTGGCTGGCCTGGCGTTTCCGCGCACGGCGCTGGACGAAGCGGACTGGGGCGATGTGCTGACCTTCGCCCTCGCGCATCGTCTCTACGAAGCGGTGCCCGGCCCGCTGACGCGGCTGGCACTGCAGGCGCTGAGCGAACCCGGAATCCACGCCTGCCTGACGCCTGCGGAACGCGACGCGCTGATCGTAAAAGTGTTACAAAAGCAGTCGTGGACGGACACCGCGCGATTGATCGGCGTGCCGGGCCAGGCCGACGCGCTGCGCTTGCTGCGCAACGCATTTGCAAAATTAATCAGTGAGTTGTCGCCGCGCGTCATACAGGCGCAGGCGCGGCACTTCGCGCGGCTTTCCGTGTCTCAGTGCAAAGACCGATAACACACTCACCGGTTCGAGGTGACGCGATGGAGTTGCAAATCAATCCGGGGAAAAACTTCTCTCTCACCGATGCGATCGACAGCTATATCCGGCGCAAGCTGGACGGCGTGGAGCGACGATTCGGCGACCGCCTTACCCGGCTGGAAGTTTATCTCAAGGATGTGAATGGGCCGAAGGGCGGCGTCGACAAATGCTGCATCATGGAAGCGCGACCGGCCGGCATGGAACCGATTGCGGTGGAAGGCCGGGCGGCCGACGGTTATGACGCGATCCGGAGTGCAGCGGCAAAACTGGACAAGGCACTCGCCAACCGGATCGGGCGGCTCGAAGACCGGCAT
>CAZYIP010000102.1:8593-9678 GCA_964646895.1 uncultured Salinisphaerales bacterium
GGTCCCGTCCCGCCGCTGACGCCATTGCCGAGCCCGGCGGGATCCGGTGCCTTTCCTGCGCCCGGATGTATAGTGGGTAGTTCCCGCCGCCGTGAGCTGCTCTGATGGCGGATGTTTGCACCCACTGTTTCCGATCGGAAGGAAGTACCATGGCAACGCCCGAGGTCGATACAAGTCCGTATGCACCCCTTCCGACGCGGGCGCCCTTCAACCTGGAAGCCACCGTGCGCGTGCTGCAGCGGCGGTCCGTGAATCCGGTCGAACGATGGGAGGACGGCCGCTACCAGCGGGTGCTGCGCACGCAGCGAGGGCTCGTGCTCGTCGAGGTCGAGAATCGGGGCACGACCGATGCGCCGGACCTGCGCTGGTGGTCACGGACGAGCACACCCGGCCTGGCCGATGCATCGCTCGCAGGCACCGTGCGCAAGATTCTTGGCCTCGATGTGGATCCCGGGCCGCTGCAACGACTCACCGGGGCCGATCCGGCACTTGGGCCGGTGGCGCTGGCGTTGCGTGGCATGCGGCCGCCGCGCTTCGCCGAGTGGTTCGAGGCGTTCGCCAATGTGATTCCGTTTCAGCAGGTGAGCCTGGATGCCGGTACGGCCGTCGTCGGGCGCTTCATCCGGCGTTTCGGCGAACGGCTCGAACTCGACGGCAAACAGTATCAAGCGTTCCCCACCGCCGCTGTCATTGCCGACGCGTCGCAGGATGAATTGCGGGCCTGCGGCCTGAGCCATCACAAGGCGACATCGCTGCGAGTGATCGCCGAGGCGATCGCCACCGGCGAGTTGAGCGAAACAAACATCGCGGCCCTGAGCACGGGCGATGCGATCAAGGCGCTCACCGCGCTGCCAGGCATCGGTCCATGGACCGCCAACGTCATTCTGCTGCGCGGACTCGGTCGGCTCGACGCATTTCCGCCCGGCGACTCCGGCATCCTGCGCGGCTTGAGAAAGCTGATGAATCTGGCGCCCGGTGCGCCGCTCGCGATCGAGGTGGAGCACTTTGGCGATTATCGCGGCTACTTCTATTTTTGCGTGCTCGGCGGCAGCCTGCTGGGCAAGGGGCTGATTCGGCCGCCTTAG
>CAZYIP010000102.1:9778-12878 GCA_964646895.1 uncultured Salinisphaerales bacterium
CGATCCAGCCACAAAATGTTTTCGTCCACCTGCCGAATGTCGCGCAACCCGCACAGTGCGAGGCTGATGTCCAGCTCGCGTTGAATGGTCTCCAGGGCGATGGTTACGCCCTTTTCGCCCATGGCGCCGAGGCCGTAGAGGAATGCACGGCCAATGAACACGGCTTTCGCGCCCATGGCGACGGCCTTGAGCACATCCTGGCCGCTGCGTATTCCGCCGTCCATGTACACCTCGGTACGATCGCCCACCGCTGCAACCACCGCCGGCAGGGCGCGGATCGAAGACGGGGCGCCGTCGAGCTGGCGTCCGCCGTGGTTGGAGACGATGAGGCCGTCGGCGCCCGCATCGACCGCGGAGCAGGCGTCCTCCGGATCCATGATGCCCTTGATGATGAGCTTGCCGCCCCAACGCTCCTTGATCCAGCGCACGTCGTCCCAGCTCAGGCTCGGATCGAACTGGGAAGCGGTCCAGGCCGAGAGCGAGTTGAGATTGGTCGCGTCCTTTACGTGCCCGGCAATATTCCCGAACGTGTGCCGCCGCGTGCGCGCCATGCCCAGGCACCAGCGCCATTTGGTCGCGAGGTTGGCAAGGTTTCTGAGCGTGGGGCTGGGCGGGACCGTCAACCCGTTGATGACATCCTTGTGCCGCTGGCCGAGGATCTGCAGATCCGCCGTCAGCACGAGCGCGGAGCATCCCGCAGCGCGGGCACGGTCGATCAGCCGCGCGATATAGTCCCGGTCGCGCATCACGTAAAGCTGAAACCAGAATGGCCGGCTGGTGTGCTCGGCAACATCCTCGATCGAACAGATGCTCATGGTGGAAAGCGTAAACGGCACGCCGAACTGCTCCGCCGCCCGCGCCGCGCGAATCTCGCCGTCCGGATACTGCATGCCCGTCAAGCCAGTGGGCGCCAGCGCCACCGGCATGCTGCACGGCTCGCCCAGCATCTCGCAGCGCAGGCTGCGCCCGGACATGTTCACCATCACCCGCTGCCGCAGCTTGATGGCAGCCAGATCCTCATGGTTGGCGCGGTAAGTGCTTTCCGTCCACGAGCCGGAATCGGCATAATCGTAGAACATGCGGGGCACACGGCGCCGGGCGAGGCGCTGCAGGTCGTCGATACAGGTGATGGTGGGCATGGCCGCAGGTGTTTTTCCGGTTTAAATAATTATTGTGCCACAGCAGCGGAATCGCGAGCGTGATGCGGCGCCGGTCTACTATACTTGAGCCATCATGCGCAGACAGCCGGGCCCGGGCCGATAAAACCGACCACCGCCCGGCACTTCAGGAGTTGACGACATGCGCGAATTCACGACTTCGATACGGACAGTGACTGCCGCGGCGGTGCTCGCCGTCGCCGGCTTTGCAACCACCGCCTGGGCCGGCGAGCCGCCTCCGCCACCACCGCCGCCCCCGCATGCCATGGGGCAAATGGGCCACCCGCCCATGCACTGCGGAGGCGGAATGATGGGCCACGGCATGCACGGGATGATGGGGAACAGGGGTTCCGGCATGATGCGGGGCATGCATGGCCGGATGGACCAGCGCCTGAGCCGCCTGCACGACGATCTGCATCTCAACGACAACCAGGCCGAGGCGTGGCAGACGTACAAAAAGGCCCTGCGCACGCAGATTCACGCGCTGGCGCAGCATCACCGCATGGGCCAGGGCATGATGGGTCAGCAGGGCGAACGGCAAACCGCCCCCGAGCTTCTGGATCGCCGCGTCCAGGCAATGCAGGCGCGCCTGCAGGCAATGCAGTCGCTGGCGAAAGCGACGCACGACTTCTACAACCAGCTCAGCCCGACCCAGAAGACGATCTTCGATCTGGAAGTCGGTCAGCACTACGGACACGGGCATCGCTGGCGGTGACGGTCGCTATGTCTTCAGCAGGCTGAGCAGCCTTTGAGGGTCGATCGCCCGGCAGACCGCGCCGGGCGGACGGGCGGTGGGCACATCCTCCGCCATCAGCATGGCATTCAGGACGGCTTCCTCGACTGCCTCCACGGCGGCAAGATAGACGGGATCGAGATACTCATCGTTCAGAGATGTCATCTGGCGCCACGGGCCGCTCAGCTGCGGCAAATCCATCTCGTTCGCAACACTGAAGGCGAGGAACATATCGCCCGAACTGTTCCCCCCCGGCGTGCCGCCACGGCCGATACCGATGGTGGCCCGCCTCGCCAGCTTTTTGAGCTGAAGCGGCAACAGCGGCAAATCGGTGGCCAGTATGCAGATGATGGAACCGCGCTCCTGCGTCAACCCAGGTATCCGGTCCTCCATCATTTGCTGGCCCACCGGTATCCCGCACACCGTCAGCCAGGGCCGCAGACCATGGTTGGCCTGCACCAATGCGCCTACGTGATAACTGCCGCCGGCAATCTCGATGCGGCGTGAGGCCGAACCGGTCCCGCCCTTGAATTCGTAGCAGATCATCCCCGCCCCGCCGCCGACGTTACCCTCGGCAACGGGGCCCGCCGAAGCGGAGCGTATCGCCGCAAGCGCGTGCTCAGGCGTTATGTGCTGGCCATTGATGTCATTCAGCACGCCGTCATAGGTTTCCGCGACGACCGGCATCGCCCACAGGTGGTTGGCTCGCCATGTACTTCCGTACTGCTCCAGAATCCAGCGCGTCGCCGCATGGTGTGCCGCCCCGACCGAATGCGTATTCGTCAACAGGATCGGGCCGACGAAATACCCGCCATCGTGAACCCAGTGGGTGCCGGTCATCTCGCCGTTGCCATTGAGCCCGAACTGGCCTGCCCAGATCGGCCGTGGAGTGGTGTCGAAACCCGCAGGCAGGATCGCCGTCACACCCGTCTGAACCGGCAGACCGCCCCCGCTCAAGGCCGGATCCGTATCCGAACTCAGCGTTTCGTACCCGACGAGTACCTTGCTGACGTCCGTAATGGCGTTGTTTTGCCCCGTCACCCCCGACAGCGGCAACCCGAGCTCGCGTGCCCGCTGCTTCCCGTTGCGCCCGTCTCTTGCCACCACTTCAGCTCCTTAACGACCGAAAATAAAAACCGGCGGATGCGATGATGATCGAAAAAACGAGCAGCAGAGTGGCAATCGCGTTGATCTCCGGGGTGATTCCGCG
>CAZYIP010000103.1:0-12524 GCA_964646895.1 uncultured Salinisphaerales bacterium
GTATCCGTCACACAGTGGAGAGACCAACGATGAATAATCTGCCTGGTGAATTTATTTGGGCCATCTGTATTCTGCTGGCGGCCTATCTTGTGGCATTGATGTGGGTGGGCAAGATCGGAGCAAAGCACAGTCGCTCCATGGCCGGGTTTTCGCTGGCCAAGGGAAACGTGAGCCCGTGGGTAATCGGGATAAGCTTCGGCGCGACCTTTGCGAGCGCCAATTTGTTTATCGGCGTGCCCGGATGGGCCTATACCTATGGCGCACCTACCCTCTGGTGGGCACTGGGTTGCTTTGGCATGACATGGCTCGGCCTTCTCCTGTTCGCGCGAACATTCTGGAGGCAAGGACAAAAGGAAGGCGGCAGCATAACGCTGCCTCACTGGCTGAGAAACAGATATCACAGCCGGGCGCTGCAGGTCATCGTGGCATTTCTCGCCTTGTTCAACATCTATTACATCATCGGGCAGAATGTCGGGCTCGCGACGATGTTCGAAACGATCATGGGTGTTCCCTACATGTGGGGACTGGTATTGGGCGTCGGCATAACAATCATTTATCTGGGTATCGGAGGCGCCTACGCACAATACATCAGCGACGGCATTCAGGGCATCATCATGATGATCGTTTCCGTCATATTGTTCATTTCTCTCGCGTGGACCATAGGTGGTGGCTGGGGTTTCCTTGGAAATCTCGGAACGCAACTCGAGGCCATTGACAAGAACCTGACCGCACCGGTCGCGGAAAGCGGGCCGTTTTTCAGCATTGCCGCCATACTCAGTATCGAGTGGCTGCTGTTTGCCTTCGGCCTGCTGCCCCACCTGATGAACAAGGTATTGTCCCTCAGTGAGGAAAAGGATCTGCGTCCGTTTACCTTGTCCGCCGGAATAACGTTGTTTTTCCTTTCCTGCTTTTCGGTGTTCGCGGGCATGGCGGCCCGTGTGATACTGCCCGCACTCGACACCGCTGACAGTGCGATTCCCGCGTATATTTCCGCTGCCTTCTCCCCGACCATGGTTGCGCTGATGGTCACGGGAATACTGGCCGCCATTCTGTCCACCACCAACAGTCTTTACCTTGGATTGACAACGATCATCGGTAATGACCTGTATCGGAACCTCGTGGTACCGGTCGTGTTCAAGGGGAAGAATGCCTCACCCGACCGGATAGACAAAAACGTCGTGTTCATATCGAGAATCGCCCTGCTCGTTGTGGGAGTGGTATCGCTGTTAATGTCAATCAACAGGCCGGCCTCCCTGGCGCTATTAACGCAGTTCGGCATCTCGGCCATCATCAGCGGCGTTATCGCGCCCATCAGTCTTGGCTACTTCTGGAAACGGGCGACCCGGACCGGTGCAGTCGCCTCGGCGGTTTTCGGGTCCGGCTGCTACATCTTTCTGACCACATCCGGCCTGCTGACCAACGTGTTTCTGGCTCTGGCAGTCGGGTCGATAGTCGGCTTTACCGCAATGATAACCGCCGGCTTTCTGGGCGAGTACAGCCCCGAGCCCCGGGTTGTCGGCGAAAAGAGTCAACTGTAACCAACGGAGTATTTCTTCCATGTCTAGTCCGGGATTGCTGGATGGTGTTCGCGTTCTCGAATTCGGGCAGATCGCTGCCGGGCCCTATGCCGGATCGCTGCTGGCCGATCTGGGTGCCGACGTCGTCAAGATCGAGCGCCCGCACGGCGGCGACGGGATGCGGGGCTGGCCGCCAATCAGGGAGAACGATCAGGGCGATGCGTACAGCGAGAACTTTGCCTCGCTCAATCGCAACAAGCGAAGCGTCGCGCTGGATGCAAAGGATTCGGGCGACGTCGAGCGCATTCGCGAGCTTTGCGAGGTCGCCGACGTCGTGCTCGAGAATTACCGCCCGGGCGTGATGGAACGCCTCGGGCTGGGATACGAAAGCATCCGTCCACGCAACCCCGGACTTGTCTTCTGCTCCATCAGCGGATATGGCCAAACCGGCCCCTATGCCAAACGCGGGGCCTTCGATGTCACCATTCAGGCGATGAGCGGGATCATGAGTGTCACCGGCGAGGAAGGCGGCGGCCCGGTGAAGTGCGGCGTTCCGGTAGGCGATTTCTGCGCCGGCCTGTATGCCGCTTATACGATCGTCGCGGCGCTGTTCGACCGCCGCCGTCATGGGGAGGGGCGCTATATCGACTGCTCGATGCTCGGCAGCCTCATCGGAATCTCGGCACTTCAGACCAGTGAGTATTTCGGCACCGGGCAGCCGGCCCGGCGCCTGGGTTCGGCGCACCCGCGCAACGCGCCCTACCAGGCATTCAGGGCGAGCGACAAATACTTTGCGATCGCCGCCGGTAATGACAGACTCTGGGAAAGCGTGTGCACCATCGTCGGCAAGCCGGAACTGGCCGAACGGCCCGAGTTCCGCACGCAGCTGCTGCGCGCGAAACACCAGGCGGAACTGGCGGAAATCCTTCAGGAGGTCTTTTCGAAGCAACCGGCCGAACACTGGCTGGCGCTGATGGAGGAATACGGTGTGCCGGCAAGCCCCATCAACACGTTCGATCAGGTAATGTCCGACGAGCACGTCGAGGCTTCCGGCCTGATTCGCGACCTGGTCCTGCCCAACGGGGTCAAAACCAGGACCACCGCGTACCCGGTTGCAATCTCCGGTTTCGAGTTTTCGGTGCGGCAGGCGCCGCCGCGGCTGGGCGAGCATACCGAGGAAGTTTTCGCGCAGTGGCGCGACCGCTGAAAGAAGAGGTTCATGCGCATGCTGGTGCAGGTGGACAAACGGGAGAACAGCGTCTGGTTGACCCTCAACCGGCCGCAAAGAGCGAATGCGCTGAGCAGCGAGATGGTGGAAGCCCTGCACGAGGCCGTCGATACCACGCTGCGCTCGCCGCCGAAGGCTCTCGTCTTCCGGGGCGCCGGCAAGCACTTTTGCAGCGGCTTCGATCTTTCGTCGCTGGAGCAGGAAACGGATGCATCCCTTGCTTACCGGCTCCTTCGCATCGAACTGCTGTTGCAGAAAATCCATTGCGCACCCTGCTACACGATCGCCCTTGCGCATGGCACCGTTGCCGGAGCGGGAGCGGATCTGGTGGTGGCCTGCAACCGGCGGATCGGCACGCAGGAAACCCGGCTCCGCTTTCCCGGAATTCGCTTTGGTATCGTGCTCGGCACGCGGCGGCTCATCGAACTGATCGGCCCGCAAGCCTGCTCGATCGTGCTGGAACAGCGCACGATCGAAGCGGACCAGGCGTTGAAAATCAACCTCCTGGACAGCATTTGCCCCGAAGCGGACTGGCAGGGTGAGGCAGGCGCCGCCATCGAGGCTGTGGCGCGCGTAGATGGCGGCGCCACCGCGCTGGCGCTGGGTTCCAGGGCAGACTCTGGCCTGTGCCACCACGACATGGGCGTGCTCGCCCGCTCATTGATCGAGCCTGGCCTGCAGCAACGGATCTCGGCTTTTTTGTCCACTCTCCGAGCCGGAGCCGCGAAAAGCGGATGAAGGGACAACCGCCACCAACAGACCGTCAGCGGCCATCCGGAGCGTAGCCGGTCAACTCCACGTAGCCCTGCCCGCTGACCTGCCGGCCACCGCAGCGGCCGGTGGCCATCACGGCGCCCTCCCAGTAGCGCACGAAGGTATCGAGTTCCTGATCGTCCATTAGCGGATCGACATGCAGCGTGCAGTCGCGGTCGGGAATCGCCACATCCCAGGCGATCGGGTAGCGGCCGCCGTGCGGACTCTGCCACCAGCGCCGCGGCTGCAACGTGACCGAGCGGGCGCCGAGCGCGATCTTGCGCCCATCGGCCGTGCTCAGGCTGCCGGCGCTGAACCGGTCGGTCGCGCCGTTTTTCTTGCGCAAGCGGTAGAACATCAGATCCACGCCGTTGTCCAGGTGCAGCGAAAACCAGTCCCAGCCGGCCTGATCGGCAGCCAGCGCTCCGCTGCTCCACTCCCTATCCAGCCAGGACAAGCCCTCCACCGGATACTCCCTGCCCTTTATGGTGAGCGTACCGCGGGTCGCCAGTCTCGGGATGGAATAGTAGTACGAGGCGTGACCGCGGCCTTCGCTCTTGCGGCTGAAGCCGTGATCGCCCTGGGCGATGACGGGTTTGAGTCCGCGAAGCTCGAAATCCACCGCAACGCCGTCCGCCGCTGCGCGCAATCTCCACGGGAAATCCGCCTGCTCGCCCGCCGTGCGCACACTCCAGTTATCTACCCAGACATGAAACGGCACGGCCCGGGCCCCCGCCAGATCGAGAGCGCCGCGCTCCAGACGCTGGAAATAGTCGAAGCGCCGGCCATCCGGATCGGAAACGGCGAAATGCGCCATGTAAAGCTGGTTGGTCGCCCACGCGGACGGACTGTCGGGCGGATGCGGCGCAAGCGCGATGCGAAAGATGGTCAGTTCATAACCGAAATGCCGCTTCTGTGGCGTCTGCAGATTACCGGTGAAGTACCACCACTCGTTGCGATAGGCAGGATGCGGCCCGTGATCGGCCGGAAACACGAATGGCCGCGGCGCGAGCACCTGCGCGTATTGGCCCGCCTCGTCCCCGCCCAGGGCCTCGCTTACCCGCAGGACGGCATCCGGCTGGGGCGGCGCCGGCCGCAGCCACCAGTACCCGCCCAAAGCCGCAGCGGCGAGCGCCACGACAATCAGCAGCGAACGCCAGAGCCTGTTCATTCTTCCCGCAACCCCGCGGCCGGGGATTGGCGGCTCATGCGCCAGGCGGGGTACACGCCGGCGAGCAGCGCCGCCAGTACCGCGACAAGCACCGCCCCGGCGAGCGCCATCGGCGAGACGTGAAACATCATGGTCCAGCCAAACGAGCGCCGGTTGATGACGAATATCAGCACCGCTGCCAAAAGCACCCCCAGCGGCAGCGCCAGCAGTCCCGCGATCAGCCCCATCAGGCCCGTCTGGCCCAGCATCAGGCGGGCGATACCGCCTGGAGTGACGCCCATGGCGCGCAGGGTCGCCAGCTCGCGCGTGCGTTCCAGCTGCAGCGCCATCAGGGCGCTGAGGATCCCGACGAACGCCACCAGCACCGCCATCAGTCGCAGCACCTGGGTAATGGCAAAGGTTCGGTCGAATACCGCCAGGGAACGGTCGCGGATCGAGCGGCTGTCACGCACGATCAGTTCCCGGCCCGCAGTCGCCGCGCGTATGCGATTCATGACCGGGCCGCTCTCGGCTCCCGGCGCCAGATACAGGCCCAGGGACGATATCGCCGGTCCCGGCCAATATTGCTGGTAAAGCCCGCGCCGCATGAGTACCACGCCCTGGTCGGAGCCGTAATCGTAGTAAACACCCGCGATCTCGAATGCGGTCGGCCCGGTGGCTGTGCGCAATTCGATCGAGTCGCCCACCTTCAGATGGTGACGATACGCATACGGCTCGGAAACCAGCACCGCCCGGCCGGAGTGAAATGCTCGCCACACTCGCGGCGGGTCGCCGTGCTTGAGCAGGAATCGCGCCTCCCCGCCAGGCGCCATTCCCAGCACGAACAATCGGGATAACCCGAATTCGGATCCGACCATGGCATCGAACGCCGTGCTGACCGAGGCCACACCGGGGACGTGGGCCACACGGGCCACCAGCTCCGGCGACAAGGGGGGATCGCTGGTACGGGGGCCGGCGCCTGGCGTGGAAACGTAAACATCGGCACGCAGCGTTTGTGTCAGCCAGACCTGCACGGTATCGCGAAAGCTGTCTATCATGACCCCGACACCGGCCGTGGTCGCCACCGCGACCGTCAGCGCGGCAATCGCCACGCCGGTACGGCTCAGGCCCGCACTCACGCCGCGACCGGCCAACCGGCCCTGCACGCCAAACAGGCGCCCCAGCAATGCCGTGAGCGGCATGACGCCAATCAGTACCATACCCGGCGTGAGCAGGGTAAAACCCAGAATCAGCAGAAAAGTGGCAACAAAACCGAGCCAGATCGACTGACCCGCAGCCAGCAGCAACGCCCCGAGCGCCATTACCAGTACGCCGGCGGCGGCGAGCCAGGGCGCCGCCTGGCGCACCCGCCCCTCCAGCGTCGAGCGCAGGCGCGCCTGGCGCGGCGCCGTGGCCGCAGCCTCCAGAGTCGGCCCCAGCGCTGCGATGATCGTGGCGCCGACGCCCAGCAACGCGCCGATCAGCAACGGCCAGAAACCGATCATCAATTGATTGACCGCGAGCACGAAATACAGGTCATTGATCGTGCGCGTGACCATATGCACCAGCACGCGTCCGAGCAACAGCCCCAGCGGCAGCCCCAGCAGGGTACCGACCACGCCCAGCACGACCGCTTCGGCAAGGATCAGGCTGAAAATCTCGCGTCGCGAGGCACCGAGCGTTCGCAGGCCCGCAATCAGATGCCGGCGCTGCAGCACGGAAAAGGTCATGCTGTTGTAGACCAGGAACATGCCCACCAGCAGGGCAAGCAGGCTCATTGCCGTGAGATTGATGCTGAATGCGCGCGTCATCTCCAGCAGGGACTGGCTTCGCGCAGCAGTGCGCACCAGCTCCGCGCCGGGTGGCAGCAATGCCCGGATGCGCGCCCGCGCGGCCTCGCCCGCCGCGCCGTCGGGAAGTTGCAAGGTAATGCGATCGATGCGGTTACCGCGGGCGAAGAGTGTCTGTGCCGTGGCGATATCGGTGACCAGCAGGCCATCGATCGCCGCGGGGTTATCCGAGCGCAGCAATCCCGTGATCCGCACGCGGTGGGTCTCGCCACCGATTTGCAGCGCCAGTTGGTCTCCGCGATGCACCCCCAATCGCCGCGCGCTCGGCCCTGCCAGCCATGCGGTTCCGCGCTCGCCGAGGAGCTGCGCCGCGGCCGCGGCATCGCCGTTGCCGGTGTCGTATCCGCGCAGCGGCGCGCCGGCAAACGGCGCCACCCCGAGCACGTGCAGAGTCTGGTCGCCAGCAACCGCATACCCCTCGACCAGCGGCGCCGCCGGATAAATGCCGGCATCCACTTTCAGCCGCCGGTACAGGCTCTGATCGAGTCCCCGCGAGCCTCCCACGATCTCGTCGCTGGCCCGCCCGGCGACGGTTGCCACGGAAAGGCGGAAAGCCTCGCGTGCACTGCTATTGGCGAGATTGACTGCCACCACGACAGCCACGCCAAGGGCGATGCCGACCACCGCGAGCGCAAGCTGCCACGGGTGGCGGCTGAGGAAGCGCCAGCTGGACCGGCGCAGCAGGGGACTCAAGCGGGGGCCTCGGCCGCCGGCGCCAGTCGGCCGTCCTCGAGGCGCAGCACGCGATCCGCGCCGGTGGCCATGTCCGCACTGTGCGTAACCAGCAACACGGTGGCGCCCGTGGCGAGCGCCGAGTCACGCAACAGAGCGGCGATGCGGCGCCCGTTTTCGGCATCCAGATTGCCGGTCGGCTCGTCCGCCAGAACCAGTCGCGGACGATGAATCAGGGCGCGAGCCAATGCCACGCGCTGCTGCTCACCTCCCGAAAGGCGATCCGGAAACGCCCCTCCTCGCCCATCCAGGCCCACACGCTGCAACCACTCCGCCGCCCGCTCCCGTGCCGCTACGGCGGCGACGCCATTCAGCTCCAGGGGCAGGCAAAGGTTTTCGAGCGCGGTCAGCGTGGGGATGAGATTGAAGAACTGGTAGACAAACCCGATGTGGCGCCGCCGGAACCGGGTTCGGGCAGCCTCCGACAACTGTGTGAGGTCCTGCCCGCCGATCACGATGCGCCCCGCGTCGGCATGGTCGATCCCGCCGATCAGGTTGAGCAGGGTGGACTTGCCGCAGCCGCTGCGTCCGAGCAGGGCAACCTGCTCGCCCGCGGCCACCTGCAGATCGAGATCGTCGATCACGACGCGAAGCCGATTGGCTTCGCGGTAACTCTTGCGCAGGCCGGTGATCTCCACCAGCGCTTCGTCAGCCTGCATATGCCACCGCTCGTCAGCACTGGCCGGCGCAGCCGCGCCGGGCGCCCGCGGCGAGGCTCGAATCCGACGTTTCAGCGAATCGCCGGTCAGCCCAGAAGCCGGCGAACGTCCGCCTCGGCGCCCGTGAGGCCGGCGCGTTTACCGGTCGCGACTGCCGTTTCGGTATCCTCGCCGTCGATGAGCCTGGCCTTGACGGCAAACAGGGCACCCACGCGATTACCGCTGCCACAATGCACCATTACCGGCGTCTCTTCGATGGCGGCGGCCAGCTTGCGTGCCGCCTCCTCGCTGAGGTCGGCGCCCGAGGCGATGGGGATATGAACGTAGCGCATGCCCAGATTCTGCACCGCCTGAGCTTCATCCCACCCACCCAGTTCGGCATCCGGGCGCAGGTTGACGATGGTGCGGTAACCGGCATCCCTCGCCGCCTGCAACTGATCGCCGCTGGGCTGCCCGCCGGTCAGCACCCCTTCGAACGGCGTCTTTGCGTTGATGATCGCAACGTCATTATCAGCCATGACAATCTCCAGCTGTTATTGGCAATGGCGGCAGCCACTACAAACATTTGTAGCCCATTGGTGAAATGCGCGCAGGCGCGTCAGATGACGCCCAGCGCCAGCATGGCCTCCGCAACACGCGTAAATCCGGCAATATTCGCGCCGAGCACGTAATCGCCGGGGCTGCCGTACTCCGCGGCGGTATCGAAGCATAGCTTGTGTATATCGCGCATGATGGCATGCAAACGCTCCTTGCTGTAGTCGAACGACCAGGAGTCGCGCGACGCATTCTGCTGCATCTCCAGCGCGCTGGTGGCGACGCCGCCCGCATTCGCAGCCTTGCCCGGGCCAAACATCACGCCCGCCTCGCGAAACAGATGCACCGCCTCCGCCGTACAGGGCATGTTGGCGCCCTCCGCGACCGCCACCACCTTCGCCTCGATCATGCGCCGGGCCGCTTCCTCGTCCAGCTCGTTCTGCGTTGCGCACGGCAGCGCCACCTCGCAGGGTACCTCCCATACGCAGCCGCCCTCAACAAACGAGCACCGGCCGCCCTTGCGCTCGGCATAGGCTGCAATACGCCCGCGTTCAACTTCCTTGATCGTACGCAGCAGTTCGACATCGATCCCTTCCGGATCGACCACGTAGCCGCTGGAATCCGAGCACGCGATCACGCGTCCGCCGAAATCGTGCACCTTCTGAATGGCGTAGATGGCCACATTGCCCGAGCCCGATACCACCACCTGACGATCCGCCAGGCTCTCGCCGCGGGCCGCCAGCATCTCCTGGACGAAATAGACGACGCCGTATCCGGTCGCCTCGGTGCGCACCCGTGCCCCGCCCCATTCCAGCCCCTTGCCGGTCAGCACGCCGGATTCGTAGCGGTTGGTGATGCGCTTGTACTGGCCGAACAGATAGCCGATCTCGCGGGTGCCGACACCGATATCGCCGGCCGGAACGTCCGTGTACTCGCCGATGTGCCGATACAGCTCGGTCATGAAGGACTGGCAGAACCGCATGATCTCGTTCTCCGACTTGTCCTTGGGATCGAAGTCGGAACCGCCCTTGGCGCCGCCGATGGGCAGGCCGGTGAGCGAATTCTTGAATATCTGCTCGAAACCGAGAAACTTGATGATGCCCAGATTGACCGAGGGATGAAAACGCAGCCCCCCCTTGTACGGCCCCAGTGCCGAGTTGAACTCCACGCGGAAAGCGCGGTTGATCTGGACCTCTCCCGAATCGTCGATCCATGGCACCCGGAAGATAATCTGCCGCTCTGGCTCGCAGATCCGCTCCATGAGTTTTGCTCTCACGTATTTCGGATGCTTTTCGATCACCGGACTCAGCGAGTCCAGCACCTCATGGACGGCCTGGTGAAATTCCGGCTCGGCCGGATTACGGCGCAGTACATCGTCGCGTAATTCTTGCAGAGGATTGGCAGTCGTCACGTTATTACTCCTCATCTCAACAGCATGCCCACCCCAAGCGCCGGGCACGGAATGGTCTCTGGCAGGCTGCGTGGCCGGCAATCCTGCCAACGCCATGCAGCGCCCGTATCACGACACTCTCCCGGATAGTGATAACCGGAGCGCGGCGTCGCGCTCCTGGGCCGCGTGTTTGCGGCCAGGGCAGGTGTTACCTGTTACCAGAGGGTTTTACAGTCACGAGCGGCAAATGCGGGGTTGTGAAACAGACGTTTTACCAGCCCCTTTGGCGCCCGAACATTTTCGCACGCAAGCGACCGATTATAGGGCGCGACGCGGAATGTGACAATTCGCGCGGCCGCTCACGCGCTTGACACGCGGACGAAGGCTGGCCACGCCTCGCGCAGGAAGATTCCATCTAAACATACTCCTATAACCGATACCGCATGGCGCCTGCACTTCTCGCGTACCGCATCACCGCCCTGACTCTGCAGCGGCAGGCGATATTCCGGCGCGACGCCGGCGCGAATGCCGGCTGACCCCTGACCGCAGCAACGGCAGTCGTTAACTACGGGAGCTCGGCAACAGACGCCAGGTCAACGCCCAGGTGCCGTTTCAACTCCCGCCATCCTTTCGGCGTGACCCGCACCGCGCGCGAATCCGTTACCCGCCGCAGCCATCCCTCCTCGCACATCGCCTTCATGAACTGGACCCCGAGCGGGCCGGCCAGGTGGTGGGTGCGCTCGGTCCAGTCGAGACACTGGCGCGCGAGGCCGCGGCGCGCCGGCTTGAGGGCGTGAACGTCAATACCGACGGTCGCAAACCAGTCGACGCCGGAAGGCGTGACTTCAAAGCGCTTGTCGGCCATCGCCACAATGAAGCCGCGCTCCTGCATGCCCCGCGCAACCGCCACACCGACCCGACCCGCGAGATGGTCATAACAACGCCGGCAGAAGCGAAGCTCCCGCCCCTGAGGGCTCAGCGCCTTGCGCTTGACCGGCGCATCGGGCCGAATCGCCGCCAGGTGTTCGAGTGCCTGCGCAACATGCGATCCGGCAAGGCGGAAATAGCGATGCCTACCCTCCTTTTCCACGCTGATCAAACCGCCATCGACGAGCCTCCCCAGGTGAGAACTTGCGGTCTGCGGGGTGACGCCTGCGGCGTATGCCAGCTCGCCCGCCGGCAACGCCCGACCATCGAGCAATGCCGTCAGCATGATGGCCCGGGCCGGATCAGCGAGCAATGACGCGGTGATTGCAAAACCCGGCGAGGCGGACATGGCGGTTGGCTCCGTTCAGGAATCATTCGTGCCGCAATTTTAGCACGATATATTTCGATACATATCGAACCATCAATCCCGTGCGGCACGCCATACTGGATCACCTGCCACCACGGGAGCGCCCTGCATGGACAACCCATCGTTTTCACACGCGGCCGGCCAACCGACATTGCGCCATTCATTGACCCTGGCAACGCTTTCGCTCGCGGTGCTCGTCGCGCAAGTGGATACAGCGGTCGTCAACCTCGGTGTCCATCCCATCGGCGAATACTTCTCGGCTGGCGTCAGCGCACTGCAATGGGTCGTGGACAGTTACAACCTTGTTTATGCCCTGTTGCTGCTGACGGGTGGACTTTTGGCTGACCTCCTCGGCCGCCGCCTCATCTTCATGGCCGGCGCGGCGACTTTTACCGTCGCTTCACTGCTGTGCGCATTCGCGCCTTCCATTGGCATTCTGATCGCCGCAAGAGCCGTTGCGGGTGTCGGCGCCGCGCTCATCATCCCGGCGTCTCTGGCCATCATCCGGGTCGTGTGGTCCGACCCGGCCGAGCGACGCCGGGCGCTCGGCGTGTGGGCCGCCTGCAATGGCCTGGCATTGGCGATCGCGCCCACGCTCGGCGGTGTGCTGATTCATCAGTTCGGCTGGCGCAGCATCTTCCTGGTCGCAATACCGCTCAGCCTCACCGCCCTGCTCCTGGCAAAGCCCGCCATTCCGGAATCCGCCAATCCGCAGGGCCGTCATTTCGACGCCCTTGCGCAAAGCCTGGGTGCCCTGGCCCTCGGCGGGCTGGTTTTTGCCACGATCGAGTCGCGCACCTCACCAGGCATCGCCGCCGTGGCGCTGGCCGCAGCCGCACTGGCACTGACGTTGTTTATCCGCATCGAGCGCCGCCTCGGCACTGCTGCCCTGGTACCACTCGACATCTTTCGAATCCCGCGGTTCCGGGGCGCGATGACCGCAACCGCGGGGATGACGTTCGGGATGTACGGCGTCCTGTTTCTCCTGCCATTGACCTGGCAGGCCAGCGGACGGCTCGACGCGGTTACCGCCGGACTCGCGCTCATGCCCATGGCCCTGATTTTTGTCGCGGTTTCACCGGTTTCCGGGATGCTGAGCAATCATCTCGGCGTACGTTTCATGACCAGCGGTGGGGTCTCGATCATCAGTTGCGGCCTGTTGCTCATCGGCCTGACGGCGCACCGTTCATCCATCGGGCCCACGGAATTCGGCCTGGCACTGACCGGGCTTGGCATGGGACTGGCGACCGGTCCGCTGATGGGCGAAGCCGTCGGCGCTGTCGCAGCCATCCGCTCGGGTACGGCTTCCGCGCTCATCAACGTCGCGCGCATGGTCGGCGCGACAACCGGCGTCGCGATTCTCGGCGCGGTATTCGCCATCATTCACGGCGGCCCCGACGGCCTGCGGGTGGCAATG
>CAZYIP010000104.1:0-12484 GCA_964646895.1 uncultured Salinisphaerales bacterium
CAGGCCCTAGTGAATCACATTGCCGATGCGCCCGAAGCTCGGCCGCCCGTGCACGCCGTCCCAGCTCATCCAGATCAGGAAGGCCTTGCCCACCAGGTTGCGCTCGGGCACGAAACCCCAGTAGCGACTGTCGTCACTGTTGTCGCGATTGTCGCCCATCACGAAATAGCTGTCGGGCGGTACCCGAAAGCGCAGATCGCGCCCCGCTTCCGGCGGCGAGTGCAGTATGAGTTCGTGCTCATGTTCTCCAAGCACCTCGCGATACAGCTGCGCCTCGACATTGACCGCGGAGCCATGACCGTCGAACGGCCCCAGGTATTTCAGGGGCATGGGCTCGCCGTTGATGAATATCTGCTTGTCCCGATACTCCACCACGTCCCCCGGCAGGCCGACGATGCGCTTGATGAAATCCTTGCCGGGATCGAGCGGAAAGCGAAACACGGTCACATCCCCCCGCTCCGGCTCCCCGACGTCGAGAATCTTGGTATGGATCACCGGCAGGCGGAGCCCGTAGGCAAATTTGTTCACCAGAATGAAGTCACCCACGTCAAGGGTCGGAATCATCGAGCCGGAGGGAATGCGGAAGGGCTCTACCACGAACGAGCGCAGCAGCAGCACAATCAGGATAACCGGAAAGAAGGATCGCGCGAACTCCACCAGCGCGGGCGTTCGGCGTCCGCGCTCAGCTTCCTTGTCCTTGTCGCGCGCGGCGGCGCTGCCAGCGCGGGCCGGCGCGAAGAAGATCGCGTCCACCGCCCAGATGGCGCCGGTCAGTACGGTGAGAATCACCAGCACCGCTGCAAAGTTGAAATTGATGTCTGTCATCGTTCAGTCGATTCCTGTGATCTTCCCGGCGCGAGGTTCCGTGCGGCCGGAGCTGGGCGCTGCACCGAGCGTTGGCATCACTCCCGCTTGTCTGCATCGACGCCGAGCACGGCGAGGAAAGCGTCCTGCGGGATTTCGACGGTGCCGAGTTGTTTCATGCGCTTCTTGCCGGCCTTCTGCTTTTCCAGCAACTTGCGCTTGCGTGTCACGTCGCCGCCATAGCACTTGGCGGTGACGTTCTTGCGCAGCGCCTTGATCGTGGCGCGGGCGATGATACGAGTGCCGATGCTGGCCTGGATGGCCACATCGAACATCTGCCGCGGCACGATGTCCTGCAGGCGCTCCACCAGATCGCGGCCGCGCGCGTACGCCTGATCGCGGTGCGCAATGAGTGCCAGTGCGTCCACCCGGTCACCGTTGATCAGCACATCGAGCCTGACCAGGTCCGCCGCCTGAAAGCGGCGGAATTCGTAGTCGAACGAGGCATAACCGCGACTGCTGGATTTTAGCCGGTTGAAGAAGTCCAGTACCACTTCCGACAGCGGCAGTTCGAAGGTCAGCGATACGGCCTGCCCGTGATAGCGCATGTTTTTCTGGGTGCCGCGCTTTTCCATGCACAGTTGCATGACCGGGCCGATGAATTCCTGCGGCGTCAGGATATGGGCCTCGATGATCGGCTCACGGATCTCCTCGACCTCGCCGCTGGGAGGCAATTGCGCCGGATTCTGGATTGCGCGCACGGTACCGTCCCGCGTCAGCACCTCATACACCACGGTCGGCGCGGTGGTGATGAGGTTCAGGCCGTACTCGCGTTCCAGCCGCGCCTGCACGATTTCCATGTGCAGCATGCCCAGAAACCCGCAGCGAAAACCGAAGCCCAGCGCACTGGAGGTTTCCGGCTCGAACTGCAGGGACGCGTCATTGAGGCGCAGTTTTCCGAGGGCATCGCGAAATGCTTCGTAATCGTCGGCATCGATCGGAAACATGCCGGCGAACACGCGCGGCTGCACTACCTTGAAGCCGGGCAGGCGTTGCGGGCACGGGCGCGCGGCGTCGGTCAGGGTATCACCCACCGGCGCCCCGTCGATGTCCTTGATGCCGGCGATGACGAACCCGACGTCGCCGGTTTCGAGCGCCTCGAGCTGGACCCGCTTGGGCGTGAATATGCCCACCGAGTCCACCTCGTAATCACGTCCGCTGGACATCACGCGAAGCTTTTGCCGCGGTACGATCCGCCCGTGCATGACCCGCACCAGCGAAACCACGCCCAGGTACTTGTCGAACCACGAGTCCACGATCAGCGCCTGCAGCGGCGCCCGCGGATCACCGGCGGGCGGCGGCACGCGACGAATCAGCGCTTCGAGCACATCCGCAACCCCTTCGCCGGACTTCGCGCTCACCAGCAGCGCATCATCCGCCTCGATGCCTATGACGTCCTCGATCTGCTCCATGATGCGCACCGGTTCGGCCGACGGCAGGTCGATCTTGTTGAGGACGGGGATCACTTCGAGTTCCTGATCGATTGCGGTGTAGCAGTTCGCCACCGTCTGCGCTTCGACGCCCTGAGAGGCGTCCACTACCAGCAGGGCACCCTCGCATGCCGCCAGCGAGCGCGAGACCTCGTAGGAAAAATCCACATGGCCCGGCGTATCGATCAGATTGAGGCGATAGCGATGGCCATCGCGAGCTTCGTAGTCGAGAGCGACTGCCTGCGACTTGATGGTGATCCCCCGCTCCCGCTCCAGGTCCATCGTGTCCAGCACCTGCGAGGCCATCTCGCGTTCGCTCAACCCCCCGCAGAGCTGGATAAAGCGGTCAGCCAGTGTGGATTTCCCATGATCAATGTGGGCGATGATGGAAAAGTTGCGAATGCGCGCCTGCATGTATGTATAAGAGACGATAACGGAATTCGATCAAAGCAGATCAGTATAGCGCGAATGAAGCATGCACTGCTGCAGCAAACCACCGCGAACACGAATTTGGATGCCGTTACGCAGCCCGAATACCTCCCGCATGCGGTAAATTATCCGCCGACGTTCACGTTACGAACCGGACGGCCGAAACGGGAAATCACGATTCGTCGGTGTCCGCGACGTAGCGCATAACGGCGGCCGCATCAAGCCTGCCTTCACACAATTCGCGTCCATCTCCGGTGATCAGCACCGGGATGCGCAAACCGTACTCGCGCAACCAGTCGTCGCGGCTTTCCACGTCCTCGACGCGGAGCTCATAATTGCAACCATCGAGAAGCGCGCGCAACTCCGCTTCCATCGCCTCGCACAAATGGCAGCCTTCACGACTGAACAGCACCAGCCGGCACTTCACCAGCCCTGGCTCCCCTGCCAGCCCATGTCCTGAGCAACGCGCCGGGCCAGCCCCCAAAGCGAAACCAGCGCCCACACGCCTTCCAGCAGCAGAAATCCCCACTGCGCCCCCAACAGCGCCAAAACGGCCAGCACTGACGATCCCACCAGATTGAGAATCAGGTAGCTGTAAGCGTGCGTCTGCATGATGGCGAACTGCGCACCGGCAAAGCCCGCGAGCACGCAGAGCGCCCCGGCAATCTGCAGCCCTTGCGCGATCATGAGCGAGCGCCGACGACAATCCGACCGGTCATTGCCCGGTTTCGCTGCGGGGTACTTTCAACGCCAGAAACAGGGGCTGGTTCAGGCGCTGGATCAGTATCGCGACCGTCTTGCCCTCCGGCAGCGATGCCACGACCTCACCGAACTGCTTGTCACTCTCGATATGCTCGCCATTGACCATGACGATGACATCGCCGCGCTGAATGCCGGCGTCCTCCGCCGCGCCGCCGGTGACGCGGGTCACCAGTACGCCGCCTTTTTCCACGCCCAGCTTGTCGCGCTGGGCCTGGGTCAGGTTATCGATTGCCAGTCCGAGCCGGTCGCCGTCACCGGGCTCGGGCTTATTAGTGCTGGCAACCGCGTTTCTCTCCGGCAGAGCGCCGATCTCGACGTCGATGGTTTCGCGCCTGCCGTCGCGCAATACTTCCACCTTGACCCGGTCGCCCGGATTCGCCCGCCCCACCAGGGGCGGCAGGGAGCCGGAGGTCTCCACTGCCTCGCCACCGAATTTCAAAATCACATCGCCGACCCGCAGCCCGCTCTTGTCGGCCGGACTGTCCGCCACAACCCGCGCGATCAACGCGCCCTCGGGCCGCTGCATGCCGAACGATTTGGCAAGGCCGCGATCCACGCTCTGAATGACCACGCCGAGCCAGCCCCGCACCACGCGACCATTGGTCTTGAGTTGCCTGGCCACCTTCATCCCGACGTCGATGGGTATTGCGAAGGACAGCCCCATATAGCTGCCGGTGCGACTGTAAATCTGGGAATTGATGCCGACCACCTGGCCGTCGGTATTGAGCAGCGGCCCACCCGAGTTGCCGGGATTGATGGCCACATCCGTCTGGATGAACGGCACGTACTGCTCGTCACTGAGGCTGCGACCCTTGGCGCTGACAATGCCCGCGGTGACCGAATGGTCGAATCCATATGGCGAGCCGATCGCCAGTACCCACTCCCCCACTTCGAGATCCTCGTCGGAGCCGATGGTGGCCACCGGCAGATCGACGGCATCGATCTTGAGCAGCGCGATGTCGCTGAGTGAATCCTCCCCTACCACTTTGGCGGGAAACTGGCGCCGGTCGCTGAGCTTGACGATGATCTCGTCAGCATCCTTGACCACATGATAATTGGTCAGAATGTAACCATCCTGGGAAATGACGAAACCCGAGCCAAGCGATTTCGCCTCGAAAATCCGCCCCTGATCCGGTGGCGCCTCCCCGTCATGGTCACTGTCTTCCGGAGATGACTGATCACCGAAAAAATGCCGGAACCATTCGCCGAGGGGCCCCTGGTCGAAATCCGGCACGCGGGGATGATTGCTGATGTGCTGTGTCGTGCTGATATTCACGACCGCAGGGCTTGCCTTCTTGACCAATCCGGTGAAGTCCGGCAGAAGAGCGCTGGCACCGGCATCCGTGGCGAACAGCATCACACACAGGGATAAGGCCAGCGCCCAGCTGCCTATGCCGCGAACTCTCATGGAACGACCCCCAATCGGCCAGAAAAAAAGGCCGCCGACTGTTCAGGGCCTGAGCAGACCCTGACGACGACCGGCGGTCATTGCTGTTACTTTAGCATGGTCACGCGCGATTATGCGGCGAAACACCCGCACATCGCATTCGGCCAATGGGATCTCAAGGGATGGAGAAAACCACTACTGCGATGCCGACTCACCACTCGTGGCCGCGGCGGTGGTCGTGGCAGAGGCCGTTGCCCCATCCTGCGGCGCCTGACTGATGTAACCGAGCCGCTTGGAAACGCCCGATGATTCGATACGAGTCGACTCGTGGCTGAACATGAGGTTGCGCAATTGCCGATCCCGGGACAACGATGCCGCGTCCCAGCCAAGCGGCGAACTGTCGGTGCCGATCAGTTGCTCGAGTTGGGTACCCGAAACACTGCTGCTGTCCGGCTTGCTGCTTTCACTCTGGTTCTTCAACACGACCGGCTTCATCGCCTTGCTCTCGGCGGAAACCGCCACCGTTGTCGCCTCTGTCCCGGACGCGGTGTCCGCTACGTGACCATCCTGGTCTGTTGTCGTCTGGGCAACTTCCTGTACGGCCGGCTCCGTCGACGGTGCGTGTTGTTCCGACACCATCGCAGCCGCGCTCTCTGTCGCGGTCTGATCGGCTGCTTCGCTACGTGCAATGCGTTCCGCGTGCGGTGCATCGGCGGTGATGGCGGCCGTCGTCGCGCTGACGCCACCTGGCGTGGTAACAGGACCCTGCTCCAGCACCAGTATCGCGGCTGCGACGGACGCCGCCACGGCGATACCCGCGACCGGTCGACGCCAACCTCGCCGACGTATGGCGTGGCGGATGCCGCCCGGCCTGTACGACAGGGGCCGGCGTTTGGCTGTTTTACTGCCCAGTTCCGCTTCCGCCGCGGCAATGCGCGACATGACGCGATCGGCAAACTCGCCCTTGATCTCGAGTGGCGGGCGCTCGCAGATACAGATGCGAAGATAGTGCTGGCGCGCCCAGGTCAGGCGCAGTTCCGGATCGTGACGGATGCGTTCGAGCAAGGCAGCAGCTTCGCGCGTGTCCGTCTCGCCGTCCATCAGGGCTGAAAGTGACTGATTCAACATACGCCTTCGCTCCAGGGCCGGGCTACCCTCTTTAATCCAGCAACGGCCTCAACTCTTTGTCGATGGCCGCACGTGCCCGGAATATCCGTGACCGGACGGTTCCCACGGGACAATCCATAGTCGTCGCGATCTCTTCGTAACTCATTCCCTCCAGCTCCCGCAACATAATGGCAGTGCGCAAGTCAGGAGGCAACTCCTCTATCGTCTTCGCAACGGTCTGGCGAATCTCGTCCGTCAGGACCAGGCCTTCCGGCGTATCGCCTTCGCTCATGTGCTCCGTGTGGCCGTACTGCTCCGCATCGGCCGCATCAATGTCCTGGTCGGTCGGGCGTCGACCCTGCGCCACCAGATAATTTTTGGCGGTATTGATGGCTATCCGGTAAAGCCACGTATAGAACGCACTGTTACCGCGAAAGCCGCCCAAGGCCCGATAGGCCTTGATGAATGCCTCCTGGGCGACATCCATGGCTTCGCCATCACGCACATACCGCGAAACCAGTTGTACCACCTTATGCTGATATTTGCGTACTAACAGATCGAAGGCTGTCTTGTCTCCTTCCTGCGCGCGCTTTACCAGCAGATCGTCAACTCTCTCCTTGCCCATACGGGCAATCCCCTGTGTTCATGGCGTTGTCCACGGTCTGGCAAGGGCAGCAATGATACCGCCTTCTCGAGCCGGCCGGACATGCCCGGTTGCACAGGGGCTGCCAACACGACTGTAGACCGGTGATAGAAAATAAAGTTCGTTCTCTGCCTGCCCGGGCCTGTCAACAATCAGGCGCCGGGCAGCGCCGGGACCATTTTCTCGCAAGACGAAGCGTCGCGGGCGGCAACGCGGCAGTGCAAAAAAATGAACCCGGCTCCATCCTTCCGGGATGCGGAGCAAGACGCCCCGCGCAGCCGGGATGCGATCGCCGGCGGTCAAAACAGGCACCAGGCCGCCACTTGAATAACTCACTCCAGCCAGGATCGTATCTCTCGGCTGCACCGCTGGATCCCGATCCCCCCTTTCGAGGTGATGGCGGCACTCGAAACACAGCCATCCGGCATCGCTCGTCGTTCATTTGGAATAATCACCAAACGTCACTCCTCGCACCCGGGATGGCTGCGCCTTGCGTGCCGCGCAGCTCCGTCGGCATGGTCAACAGGCAAAGGCCCAACCACGCTGACCAGCCTGCCTTCGCCAGCGAGTATATCTTAATGGAGATGGTTTCACGCTGACGACTGCCTGTACCGCTCGATGGCGAGGCGCCGGCGCAGCGTTCGCAACGCCGAGGCCCGCTCGCTGTCGCGGCACAGTACCGCATTGAACCTGCGCCAGTGCCGTACAGCGCGAAAGCGCAGAACGAGCAAATGCGGGTGCAGGTACGATGTTGCCAGCAGGCGGGCCTGCCACACGTTCCCGCGACGGTCGGTAAGCAACCAGGTACCGTCGGTATTCCAGACCAGACGTTGCAGTTCACCACCGCTTTGCCCCCGTAAACAGGTGCGCCAGGCCCACCACAGCGACACGGCAACGACCCCAGGCAACGCCCATGCCCGCGCATCGTTCGACAAAGCGGTTGCAAACACTGCGGCGGCGCCAGCCGCATGAATCGCGAGTACCCAGCGCTCCAGCAGGCGCGAGCACCGCGGTCGCAACTCAAGCGCGACGGATTCGCTCAACGATCTGCTGCAACCGCGGGTCGGCAATATCTTCCTCACCCAGAATCCAGCTCCAGATATCCGGATCGTGACATTCCAGCAGCGCCACGAATCCAGCCTGCTCGGACGCTGGCAGCTGATCATAGTGGCGATCGAAGAAATTGCCCAGAACCACATCCAGCTCTTTCATGCCGCGCCGACACAACCAGCGCACACGTCGGCGCTCCAGGGGCTCGACGGTGGGCCCATGATTCATGCGAGTCAGCCCCCGCCGGCCCGGCTCCGTTCCAGGCGCACCAGATCGCGCGGCAGAGAGAATACGACATCCTCCGTCTTGCCCTCAATCTCGCTTGCCATCTCGCCGCCGTAGGCCTCCAGCTGCGCGATCACGCGCTGCACCAGAACTTCCGGCGCGGATGCACCGGCGGTAACGGCCACCGTTTCCTTGCCGTCGAACCACTCGCGGCGAAGATCCTCTGCTCCGTCCACAAGATAGGCGGGCACGCCGCGCTGCTCGCCGATCTCCCGCAGCCGGTTGGAGTTGGAGCTGTTGTGCGAACCCACCACGATCAGGATGTCGCATCGGTCCACCATCTGCTTGACCGCATCCTGGCGGTTTTGCGTGGCGTAGCAGATATCGTCCTTGCGCGGCCCGCTGATCTCGGGAAAACGCTCGCGCAGTGCCAGAATGATGCGCGCCGTATCGTCCAGGGACAGCGTGGTCTGGGTCACATACGCCACGCGTCGGGGATCGCGCACCTCCAGCCGCGGCACTTCCTCGGGCGACTGAATCAAGTGGATGCGCCCGCCGTGGCTGTCATCGAACTGTCCCAGGGTCCCGTCAACCTCGGGATGACCGGCATGGCCGATCAGTATGACCTCGAAGCCCTGGCGCGCATAGCGCTGAACCTCCATGTGTACCTTCGTCACCAGCGGACAGGTGGCGTCGAATACGGTCAACCCGCGCGCGTTGGCCTGCTCGCGCACTGCCTGCGAGACGCCGTGCGCACTGAATATGGCAGTCGCTCCTTCGGGGATTTCGTCCACGTTCTCGACGAACACGGCGCCCTTCTCGCGCAGGCGCTCGACCACGTAGCGGTTATGAACCACCTCGTGGCGAACGTAGATCGGTGCCCCCAGCAGGTCCAGGGCACGCTCGACAATGGCGATGGCCCGATCGACGCCGGCACAGAAGCCGCGCGGATTAGCAAGCAGAATCTGCATTTTCATCGATACCCTGGTTTAGTGTGTATCAAAGGCCCCTGTCGTGGGAGCGGCTTCAGCGGTGATTGTCGCACCTTGATCGTGGCCGAGGCCGCTCCCACCGAAGATGGTCCTGTCGGTGCTGTCGCCTCTTGCACCGATAAAAGGCTGATCTGTCCAATGAGTGTAACAACACCGGGCGCGATCGTATGCCGTATCAATCGCTCTCCACCCGCGGCTTCCGCCGCGGCCACAGCGCTTCCACTATCAGGATGACAGCGCCGATGGTCACCGCGGAGTCCGCCACATTGAACGCGGGCCAGTGCCAGCCACCGGCGTGAACGTCAATGAAATCGATGACATAGCCGCGCGCGGCACGATCGATGACGTTGCCCAGCGCACCACCGAGGATGAGCGAGAGCGCGGCGGCGATCACGCGATCCTGGTACGGGTGCAGGCGCAGCCAGACCATGATGCCGATCGCGACGATGACCCCGAGACCGATAAACAGCAGCCGCGGCGCGCCCTGCAGCAGACTGAACGCCGCACCCGTGTTGTGCATGTAGGTCAGGTTGAGAAAGCCAAGCAGGTGAACGTTGTCGTACAGCGTCAGGTGTCGCACCACAAGCTGCTTGGTGACCTGATCCAGCACCATCACAACCAGCGACAGCCACAGCCAGTGAATATTGCGGTACCCGGCGTTCATCCGTTCAGGCAAAACGGCGGCTCTCGCCACCGCCCTCGATGTTGTCGACGCAACGCGCGCACAGCTCGGGATGACGCGTATCGCTGCCCACGTCCGGGCGACGGTGCCAGCAACGCACGCACTTGGGAAACTCCACACGCTCCGCATGTATCCACAGTGCGCCGTCATCGTCTTCCGCCGCCGCAGCAAGCGCCTGCGGCGGTCGCTCCGCGGCAGGGGCCACCTTCGCCTCCGAGGTAATCAGCACAAACCGCAGTTCATCGCCCAGAGCCGCCAGTGCCTGGTACATCGGGCCATCACAGTACAGTGTCACGCGCGCGGTAAGGCCCTCTTCAATGCGGCCTTCGGCCCGCAGCCCCTCCAGCACCTTGCGTACCGCATCGCGCGCATGCAGCACCCGCGGCCAGTCGATGGCAGGCGGCGTCGAGGTTTGGGGCGGTTCATGCCAGGTTTCCATGAACACCGACCCCGCCCGCGCGCCGGGCAGTTCGTGCCAGATTTCATCGGCGGTGAAACTGAGAATGGGTGCCACCCAACGCACCAGCGCCTCGGCAACGTGATACAGCGCCGTTTGTGCGGAACGCCGCCCGTGGCTGTCGGCGGGCATGGTGTAGAGCCGGTCCTTGACCACATCCAGATAGAAGCCGCCCATATCCAGCACACAGAAATTGTGTATTTTCTGATAAACGTGATGAAATTCGTAAGCGATGTAGGCATGCCGCAGCTCGGCCTGCAAGGCAGCCGCGCGCTCGATCGCCCAGCGGTCCAGGGCCAGCATCGCATCGACCGCCACCGCGTGGGAGCCGGGGTCGAAATCGTGCATGTTGCCGAGCAGGAAACGCGCGGTGTTGCGGATGCGCCGGTAGGCGTCGGCGATGCGCTTGAGCAACGCGTCGGAGACGGCGATCTCACCGCGATAATCAGCCGCTGCCACCCACAGGCGCAGTACATCCGCGCCCAGTGTCTTCACCACCTTTTGCGGCGCCACCACGTTGCCGAGCGACTTCGACATCTTGCGGCCGGACTCGTCTACGGTGAACCCGTGGGTGAGCACGCCCTTGTAAGGGGCGCGCCCGTACATCGCCACGGACGTGAGCAGCGACGAGTGAAACCAGCCCCGATGCTGATCGGAGCCTTCCAGATACAGGTCGACCACCTGGTCCGTACCCGGATCCGTGCGCACGTCCGGATGATGACGCGGCACGCACTCGTGCACGACGCCCGAGTCGAACCAGACATCGAGGATATCCTCGACCTTGCGGTAGCGGCGGCAATCCTCGGCGCTCAGCAGTTCGGCCGGTTCGAGATCGAACCAGGCATCCAGCCCGTCCGTCTCCACCCGCTCGGCCACGCGGCGCAGGAGCGCAGGCGTATCCGGATGCAAGGCGTCGGTATCGCGGTCAATGAACACCGCGATGGGCACGCCCCAGGTACGCTGACGCGAGATGCACCAGTCGGGCCGCCGCGCGATCATTTCCGAGATTCGCCGTTCTCCCCAGGCCGGTGTCCAGGCCACGCCTTCGATCGCCTTCAGCGCAGCTGCGCGCAGACCGACCTTGTCCATGCTGATGAACCATTGCGGCGTGGCACGGAAAATGAGTGGCGTCTTGTGCCGCCAGCAATGCGGGTAGCTGTGGGTAAGCCGCGCGCGGCAAACCAGCATGCCGTTGTCTTCCAGCACGTCGGTGATATGGGAATTCGCCTCGAATACCGGTTCGCCGGCAAACAGTTCCGTGCCGGGCAGAAAACGCCCGTCCGGCCCCACCGGGTTATCGACCGGCAAGCCCTCCGCCAGGCCGACCGTGTAGTCCTCCTGCCCGTGC
This sequence comes from uncultured Salinisphaerales bacterium, assembly GCA_964646895.1. Classification (GTDB taxonomy): domain Bacteria; phylum Pseudomonadota; class Gammaproteobacteria; order Nevskiales; family CAZYIP01; genus CAZYIP01. Next base: position 11,377 of record CAZYIP010000104.1, read on the forward strand.
GCCGGCGCGGTGTGCACCAGCCCGGTACCGGCTTCCAGACTGACATGGTCACCATGCACCAGCGGCACTTCACGCGCGTAGAACGGATGCGCCAACCGCAGCCCGCACAGCGCCTCGCCGCTCATGCGGGCGATCACGGCATGCGATTCCGCGCCATAACGCGCAAACGCCGGCTCGACCAGATCCGCCGCGAGAATCAGCCATTCCGTCCCGCGTCCGAGATCCGCCTCGACCAGCGCATAGTCCAGCTCCCGATGCAGGGCCACCGCCTGATTGGCCGGCAGGGTCCAGGGCGTGGTGGTCCAGATGACAGCGGATACGCCGGCTTCGGGCGCGGCCGCCGGCAGCTCCGGCACCCGCGCGCGCAAATCGTCCAGCGCCACGACCGGAAAGCGCACGTCGATCATCGGCGATTCGCGATCCGCGTACTCTACCTCGGCCTCGGCCAGCGACGAGCCGCAGTCGATGCACCAGTGAACGGGCTTGTAGCCACGCTGCACGTGGCCGCGCTCGATGATGCGCGCCAGTGCGCGGAGCTGGTCCGCCTCGAAGCGGGGATCCATGGTGAGATACGGATCGTCCCAGTCGCCAAGCACGCCCAGTCGGATGAAGTCCGCCTTCTGACGCTCGATCTGCTCGTGCGCGTAGGCGCGACAGGCAGCCCGGAACTCACGCGCATCGAGCTTGACTCCGACCTTGCCGACCTGCTGCTCCACCTTTTGTTCGATCGGCAGCCCGTGGCAATCCCAGCCGGGCACATACGGCGCGTCGAAGCCCTCCAGGGTGTGCGACTTGACGATAATATCCTTGAGTACCTTGTTGACTGCATGGCCGATATGGATATCGCCATTGGCGTACGGCGGCCCGTCTTCCAGCACGAAGCGCGGGCGTCCGCGACACGTTTCGCGGATACGCCGGTACAACCCGTCCGCCTGCCAGGCGTCGAGCCACCCCGGCTCCCGGCGCGCAAGATTCGCACGCATCGGGAAGGCCGTGTGGGGAAGGTTGATGGTTTCTTTGTAATCAGACACTTTCGGTCCTTAATTGCATTGACTTGTCAACAGGTCGTGTGGGAACGACTTTGTGGGAGCGGCTTTAGCCGCGATGA
>CAZYIP010000105.1:0-12447 GCA_964646895.1 uncultured Salinisphaerales bacterium
GGCAACGAGAGAGCCGCCGCTACGGCAATCCTCTTGATTGTCCGGTTCATAATCGACTCCTTTTACTTGGTTACTGAGTTCCGCGCCTTACTCTGAAGCATATGTCGTGCCAGGTTTATTTCGTGTTCTATTACAGATGGTTACAATAAAAGCTAAAGGTTCCATGCCATCAATCTGTAAAATATGTCAACGCGCGCGGCCGCGCGCCCGGGCCGCGTCAGGAAAGGTTATGCCAGTGAAGTCAGTCGATTAGGAGCAGCGACCGATGAATCCGCAACGGTGTAAGAAAGCCCAACAGCGGGTTATGGAAGGACGACCGGCAACTCTTGCCGGTGATGCGGGAAGCGAAGTTGCGATCTTGCTCAGGGTGGAGAGTAACGCCCCGGGGCGATGATATCGTGCGGATCAATCGCCGTTTTCAGATCACGTACCAGCCGCCAGTACGGCGTTTCCATCCGCGTCGCCATGGTCATGGACTGGGCGCCCAGGCGATAAGGCAGGAACCCCCGCGCCTGCCCGGCCCGGAACAGCGCCTCGTAACAGGCCCTCGCGCGTGCGGTTTCCGCCGCATCGTCACGCCGGAAAAGCAGTGGCACCGTGCTGTCGAAACAGCGCGGTGAAAGGCTGGTGAGCGTGATCAGGGGGTCGATGTCGTACTCGGCACAAACCGTTTTGACCATGCTGACGAAAGCACGCACCTGTTCCGCCCTCATCGGAACCAGCGGCGCGTACCAGATCAGGCCACAGCCGTCCCGCGCCGGGTTCAGTATGCCGGTGTCGCTCACCCGCTCCGGGGTTTTCCAGTACGCGAGGCGCAGCGCCACCTCCGCCGGACGACCCGAAAAGATATGCAGGCTGCTGCCGAGTGCCTCCAGTGTCGGTCGGAAGCGTCGCGCCAGTGGGCGAGGCATGAGTGTTGCCAAACGCTGCGCATACCTTACCCGCCGCGTGGAGACGAAAACCAGGCGGCTGACATGGGGCTTGAGCATCTTGCGAACGTGGCGGCCCGTCGCCGCGCTGATCGCGGTCGTACCGTAGATGGCACCAACGCCGCTCCACGCGGCAACGCCGTGGCTGCGTGCCAGCCGCGCGACCAGTTCGTCCGGCAGCGCCGCGCCGGCCTGTGCCTCCGCCTTTGGATAAGGCGCTACCATCGACAACACGCGCCGCGCGTTCATCAGGTTGATGCCGCCGATGTTGGCGCCGAGGGTACTCAGGGTTTGCCGCACCGCGCCAACCGCGGCTTCCAGGTCCTGATCCTGCCGCAGTCGGAAGAAGAATGCCGTGATCTTCTCCGGGACAGGTTCCAGCAACAGGGTCATGCGCGTCACGACGCCGAAATTGCCCTGGCTGAACAGGCCATCGACGTAAGGGCCGATCCCCCACTTGAAGGCTCCGTCGGTCTCCGTGGCGCCCAGATCCCGGAGCGCGGAACGATACCGTTCGCCATTGGGCAGCACCGCCTCGACGGCTGTGACCGCCTGGAAATGATCGGTGTGGGGGGTGATCCCGTAGCCGCGCTCGAGCGCATTTCCAACCAGGCTGCAACTGGGACCAGCGCCAGTCACCGGAACCATGTAGCGGGCGCCGCGCTCGTCAAGAAAACGATGCAACTGCGCCTGCGTGACCCCCGGTTCCACCCTGATCGTGCCCAGTTCCTGATCGAACGCGCTGATCCGGTTCATGCGGGAGAGGTCGAGAACGACGCATCCGTGCCTGACCGGGTTGGCGGCTCCGTAGCCCCAGTTGTGTCCGGTGCTGATGGGATACAGGGAAACCCGATGGCGCCCGGCGATGCGCACGATGTGCGCCACCTCGTCGGCACTCTCGGCCAGCAGCGCCGCCGGAATCTCACGCTCCACGCCGCTGGTGCTGTCACCGTACCGCTGCGACGCGGCCGTGCCGGTGACGACGCGCCCGGCTCCGAGCAGTGCCTGCCATTCCGTCAACGCCTGGGCCAGGCGGTGGTCGCAGTGTTGCATCGATTGCTGCATCGGCGAGTGTGTTCCCGGGGCAATCCCCGATGAGGCGCATCGCGAAGGCAGAAATGGCGGTTAGACAGGTGCTGGAAAATCAGCCCCGTTTGTTCGCGCCTTGCAACGCTACTTCACGACCTTGAGGTTCGGGCGCCGGGGTTTTGGCGGATCTTCCCCAGGCTGGCCGGCCTCTGTCGCCGGTAGCGGTTCCACTTCGCCGAACAGCATGCCCTCGCCGTTTTCGCGCGCATAAACCGCCAGCACGGCACGCGGTGGAATACCGACCTCCATCGCCTTGCCGTTGAACCGGGCGCTGAAACTGATCCAGTCGTTGCCGAGATTGAGCCCGCGCACGGCCCGCGGGCTTACGTTCAGCGCCAGCTTGCCTTCGTGATCATAGCCGGAGGGAAGCACCGCGCTCTCCACGTCCGTCGCCACGAGCAGGTGCGGCGACATGTCATTGTCGACAACCCACTCGTACATTGCCCGAATCAGGTACGGGCGGCGTGAGGACATTGTCATCAGGCCTGCATCTCCCGCTCGACGTCCGAAAGGCTGGCGTAAAAACTTTCGCGATCGAACAGCCGTCCGGCGTAACGCTCGATCGGCGCGGCCTGCGGCGGCAGCTCCACGCCATAGTATTTGAGCCGCCACAATACCGGAGCCAGCGTGCAGTCTACAAGGGAAAATTCGTCGCTCAGAAAAAACGGCTTGGCGGCAAACACATCGGCACTGGCCACCAGGCTGTCGCGCAGCTGCTTGCGCGCCCGGCGAACGTCACGCTGGCTGCCATTCTCCAGCACGTCGATCTGCGAGTACAGGTCTTTCTCGATGCGGTAGAGTGCCAGGCGAAAGCGGGCGCGCGACACCGGGTCGACCGGCATCAGCGGTGGGTGCGGAAAGCGCTCGTCGAGATACTCGATGATGATCCGGGAGTCGTACAGCACCAGTTCCCGGTCCACCAGGGTGGGTACCGTGTTGTACGGGTTCAGATCGAGCAGGTCTTCGTTGGTGTCACCGGGCCTTACATCCACCGTGTCCATATTGGCGATGCCTTTTTCCACCAGCACCAACCGGACCCGGTGGCTGTCGGCGCAACCCGGGCGTGAAAACAGAGTCATTACCGAACGTCGGTTGACAGTCACGGCCATACTTTCGACTCCCGTGGACAATCCCTGTTGTCATCCTTCCCGGTCGTTCCCGACCAGGCTCTAATGATGAATATCCTTCCAGAACTCTCGCTTCAGCAGATATGCCAGGAAGGCGAATATGAACAGATAAATCATGACCTTGATCCCGAGGGATACCCGAAACAGGGCTGTGGGATCGCCGGCATAAGCGAGAAAATTGGTGATGTCGGCTACCGTGCGGGCGTACTCTTCCGGTGACATGGAGCCCTTGACCGCCAGCTTGAGCCCGGTGATCTGCTCCTGTCCATCAGGGCCGGTCGTCGTTTCCGGTTTCTGCCAGCCCTGCAACTGCCATAGCGGGAAAGGCATGGCCGTCTGCGGAAAAGTCAGGTTATTGACCCCCGTGGGCTGGCTCGGGTCCAGATAGTAGGTCATCAGATAACTGTACACGAAGTCCGGCCCGCGATAGCGCGTGAACAGGCTCAGATCGGGCGGCGCCTTGCCGAACCACTGGTCGCCTTGCTGCTCCGACATCGCCGTGGTGATCGGTTCGAGCAGCTTGGCGTTGGTGAATATCAGGTTGTTTTCGACGACTTCCTTCGGAATTCCGAGATCGTCCGACAGCCGCTCGTAACGCAGATATTTGAGCGAATGGCACGCGGAACAGTAATTCATGAAATCGCGCGCGCCGCGCTGCACCGACGCAATGTTGCCAATATCGGCCCCGCCGAACGGATACTGCAACTCGACCTCGGCCGCCGCCGCCAGTCCCGGCAACGTCAACAGCAGGATAAAAGCCAGTGCGCGCTTCATGACGTCACCCTTTCCGGAACCGGCTTCGTTTTGCCTAATCGGCTATAAATCGGCATCAACAGGAAGAATGCGAAATACAGCACCGTGAACACGCGACCCATGTCGCGATACAGCGGTGTCGGCTCCCGCGTACCCACGAACGCCAGCCCTATGAAGCTGATGGTGAAAATGGCCAGCGCCAGCTTGAATATCCAGTTCTTGTAGCGAATCGACTTGACCGGACTTCGATCCAGCCACGGCAGCAAGAACAGAATCACGATCGCCGCGAACATGGTGATGACGCCGCCAAGCTTGTTCGGCACCGAGCGCAGCATTGCGTAGAACGGCGTGAAGTACCAGGAAGGCTCGATATGCGGTGGCGTGACGATAATGTTGGCCGGCGTGAAGTTATCGCTCTCCAGGAACCAGCCGCCGAAGGTCGGCGCGAAGAACACGATGCCGGCGAACACGATGAGGAATATCGCCACCCCGAACAGATCCTTCACCGTGTAGTAGGGATGGAACGGGATGCCGTCGAGCGGTATGCCCGCGGTGTCCTTGCGCGCCTTGATCTCGACGCCGTCCGGGTTGTTGGAGCCGACCTCGTGCAGCGCCATGATGTGCGCCACCACCAGGCCGATGAGCAGCAGCGGCACTGCGACCACGTGCAGCGCGAAGAGCCGGTTCAGGGTCGGGTCCCCGACCACGAAGCCACCGCGGATCCAGGTCTCGATGCCCTTGCCGATCCAGGGAATGGCGCCGAACAGCGAGATGATCACCTGCCCGCCCCAGTAGGACATGTTGCCCCACGGCAGCACGTAGCCCATGAACGCTTCCGCCATCAGGCACAGGAAGATGAGCATGCCGAAGATCCAGACCAGCTCGCGCGGCTTGCGGAACGAGCCGTACAGCAGCCCCCGGTACATGTGCAGATAGATGACGACGAAGAACAGCGAGGCGCCCGTGGAGTGCATGTAGCGAATCAGCCAGCCCCAGGGCACATCACGCATGATGTAGGCGACCGACGCGAAGGCCAGCTCCGAGTCGGGCTTGTAGTGCATGGTCAGGAAGATCCCGGTGATGATCTGGTTTGCCAGCACCAGCAGCGCGAGGGATCCGAAGTAATAGAAGAAGTTGAAGTTTTTGGGCGCGTAATATTCGGAGAGATGTTCGCGCCAGAGCTTGCTGAGAGGAAAGCGCGCGTCGATCCAGTCCATCAGGCCATAACCCCTACCGACCATGGCGCGTCCTCACCGCTGGATTCAACAGCGCCGCTCCCGGGCGGCCGCGATTGACCAGGTTTCCAGAGCCTATCCGCGAATAATACGCACCCGCGGGACGTCCCATTTCCCGCCAGGCAAGGCGCGAACGACGCGGTTTGGTCGTTCCGAACGAGGAGTGAGCAACGCCGCATGGCGGGAAATGGGACATCGCCCGCAGGGACGGGACCGTTTTTGCGCAGCGCCGTGTCAGGCCCGACTCGTGGACGGTGAGTCCACTTCGCCGTGCCTTCCTTGCGCTGCACAAAAACGGTCGCCGTCGCGGGCGCGTATTATTCGCGGATAGGCTCTTGTTGCACATGCGCCGTCCTCTCCAACGGTAGGGTGACGAAACCTGTCAGATGTACGTTTATATGCAGATGGTTGGGGCTCGCGAGGGGGAGAAGTATATCACCATCCGAATTCTCTATGTGCCCAGCGTGCTCTCCAGCGCCTGCATGAAGGCCTGATTTTCGTGCACGGTGCCCACCGTCACCCGCAGGCAGTCGGCAAGCAGGGGATGCGCGGTGCTGACGTTTCTGATCAGGATGCCGGCTTCGACGAGCGCCGCGAACACCTCGTCCGCCCGCCCCGGCGGAACCCGGAACAGCAGGAAGTTCGCCTGCGACGGAAACACCTGCACGCCGGGCACCGCACCCAGGCGAGCGTACAGGCGACCGCGCTCGGCGCAAATGCGCTGCGCCTGCGCATCCAGCTCGCGATGCCAGTCGAGCGCGAAGCGTACGCTCGCCTGCGTCAGCGAATTGATGTTGTACGGCAGCCGCAGCTTGTCCAGCTGTTCCAGCCAGGCCGGCGGTCCGGCCACGAAACCGAGCCGCAGCCCGGCCAGCCCCATCTTGGACAGCGTGCGCATGACCAGCAGATTTTCGTATTGCCCGACCCAGGACAGGCAACTCTGCTCCGCGAACGGCGCATAGGCCTCGTCCACCACGACCAGCCCGGGCGCCGCCTCGACGATGCGGCGAATCCAGTCCGGATCGAACAGATTACCGGTGGGATTGTTGGGGTTGGCGATAAAGATCAGCGCCGGCTCGGTGGCGCGAATGGCCGCCAGCATGGCTTCCCCGTCGAGCGCGAAGTCAGCGGCCTTGAGCGCCACGCCGACCATCTCCATGCCGGCGACGGCCGCGAGCAGCCGGTACATGGCGAAACCCGGCTCCGGCGTGAGCAGCCGCCGCCCCTCGCCGCCGACCATCAGCGCGAGCATCTGGATGATCTCGTCGGAACCGTTGCCAAGCAGCAGGGCAGCACCGGGCGGCACGTCGAAAGTCCGCGCCAGGCGCTCCTTCAGCGGCGTTGCCTGCGGATCGGGATAGCGGTTCAGGGCGACGCCGGCGAGGCGCTCCAGCCAGGCCGTGCGCATGCGCGCCGGCCAGGGATACGGATTCTCCATCGCATCGAGCTTGATGAGCCCGCCCGCCTCCACCGCATCATAAGCGCGCAACTGCTGAATTTCCGGACGCACCCAGCGCGCGATCCGGTTTCCATCCGCGCTCATTCCGGCGCGTTCCGGTACGTGGCCGAGCGCGCGTGTGCGTGCAGCCCTTCACCCTCCGCCAGGCGGGCGGCGATCGGCGCCAGCGCGCGGGCGCCGGCCGGCGTGGTGCGTATGATGCTGGAGCGCTTCTGGAAATCGTACACGCCGAGCGGGGACGAGAAGCGGGCGGTGCCGCTGGTCGGCAGTACATGGTTGGGGCCGGCGCAATAGTCCCCGAACGCTTCCGGCGTATGCCGGCCCAGAAAGATGGCGCCCGCGTGGCGGATACTTGCGAGCAGCGCCTCCGGATCCGCCACCGACAGCTCCAGATGCTCGGGCGCGATGCGATTGGCCAGCGCGGCCGCCTCTTCGAGATCGCGTACCTGGATCAAGGCACCGTGACCGGCCAGCGAGCGGCCGGCGATGGCGGCGCGCGGCAGCGTCGGCAAGGCGTGCTCCAAAGCCGCTTTCACCGCATCGAGGAAGTCGGCATCGGGCGCTATGAGGATGGCACGCGCGTCCTCGTCGTGTTCGGCCTGGGACAGCAGATCCATGGCAATCCAGTCGGGATCGGTGTCACCGTCGCAGATGACCAGAATCTCCGACGGGCCCGCGACCATGTCGATGCCGACCGTGCCGAACACCAGCCGCTTGGCCGTCGCCACGTAAGCGTTGCCGGGACCGACGATCTTGTCCACGGCGGGCACCGTCTGCGTCCCGTACGCCATGGCGGCGATAGCCTGCGCCCCGCCGATGCGAAACAGGCGGTCGACCCCGGCCAGCGACGCGGCGGCCAGCACCAGCGGGTTGAGTTCGCCATCGGGGGCCGGTGCCGCCATGACGATCTCCCCTACTCCGGCCACCCGGGCGGGGATTGCGTTCATCAGCACCGAGGAAGGGTAGCTGGCCTTGCCTCCGGGCACATAGATTCCGACCCGGTCCAGCGGCGTCACCCGGCTGCCCAGTTCGCTGCCGTACTCGTCCTCGAAGCGCCAGTCGCCCAGCTTCTGGCGTTCAGCATAATTGCGCAGGCGCGCGGCGGCGCTTTCCAGAGCCTCGCGCAGCGACCCATCCAGCGCGTGCAGCGCCTGCGTCATCCGGGCGCGCGGCACCTCCAGCTCGGCCACGCTGGCGGCCTCCACGCGATCGAAGCGGGCGGTCAGTTCGAGCAGCGCGGCATCGCCTTCGTCGCGCACCCGCGCGAGAATTTCCCGCACCGTGCGCTCGGTCTGTTCCAGGGCCTGCCCGCCGCGCCGCAACAGATCCGCGAACTCGGCCTCGAACGCCGGCTCGCCGCTGTCCAGGCGTCTGATTTCCATCACTGACACTCCTAAAACATTTTCCCCGAAGGCCGCATCAGGCACGCAACCGCCGCCCGACGGAGCACCGGCGTCTCGACCGATGGAGCGCGGGCGTCCCGCCCCGATCTAGCCCCGATCGGTGGCAGCCGTTGCCGCCTCCAACTCTGCAATCACCTGCCTGATCCGCCCGTGCTTCATCTTCATCGCCGCCTTGTTGACGATCAGTCGCGAACTGATATCCGCCACGTGCGCCAGCGGCGCCAGGCCGTTGGCGCGAAGCGTGCCGCCGGTCGCCACCAGGTCCACGATCAGGTCGGCCAGACCGACCAGCGGCGCCAGCTCCATCGATCCGTACAGCTTGATCAGTTCCACCTGCTGCCCGCGCGCGGCGAACCAGCGCCGGGTGCTGGTCACGTACTTGGTCGCCACGCGCAGACGCCGGTCGCCGGACTCCAGCGACGCCTGCGGCGGACCCGCCACCATCAGGCGGCAGCGGGCAATGCCGAGATCGAGCGGCTCGTACAAGCCGTCGCCGCCATGCTCCATCAGCACGTCCTTTCCGGCGATGCCGAGATCGGCCGCGCCGTGTTCGACGAAGGTCGGCACATCGGCGGCACGAATGACGATCAGCCGCGTGTCGACATCGCCGGTGGAAAACCGCAGGCGGCGGCTGACGAGCGGATCCTCGACCGGCTCGATGCCGACCGCGGCCAGCAACGGCAGCGCATCCTTGAGAATGCGCCCCTTGCTGAGTGCAATGGTCAGCGACGTGCTCATGCCGATGCGCGCTCCGGCATCCGTCGAATACGCGCGCCGAGCTGGGCCAGCTTTTCCTCGATGCATTCGTAGCCGCGGTCGATGTGGTAGATGCGGCGCACTTCGGTGCTGCCGGACGCGGCCAGCCCGGCCAGCACCAGGCTGGCGCTGGCCCGCAGGTCGGTCGCCATCACCGGCGCCCCGGTCAGATTTTCATGACCACGGATGATGGCGCTGTTGCTCTCCAGGCGGATGTCGGCGCCCATGCGCTGCATCTCCAGCACATGCATGAAGCGATTTTCGAACACGGTCTCCGTCACCACGGCGGTGCCGTCGGCGACCGCGTTCATGGCGATGAACTGGGCCTGCATGTCGGTCGGGAAGCCCGGGTACGGCGCGGTGCGAACATCCACCGCGCGCGGTCGGCGGCCCTGCATGTCCAGTTCTATCCAGTCCTCGCCCAGCGTGATGTCGGCACCCGCGAACTCCAGCTTGGACAGGACCGCCTCCAGCAGATCGGGCCGCGTTTCGCGCACGCGTACATGACCGCGGCTCAACGCGGCGGCGACCAGAAAGGTGCCGGTCTCGATGCGATCCGGCAGCACCCGGTACTCGGCCCCGTGCAGATGCTCGACACCCTCGATGGTGATCACCGGCGATCCGGCGCCGGAGATTCTGGCACCCATGCGATTGAGGCAATCGGCCAGATCCACCACTTCCGGTTCGAGCGCGGCATTTTCGATCGACGTGGTCCCCTGCGCCAGGGCCGCCGCCATCATCAGGTTCTCGGTGCCGGTGACGGTGACCGTGTCGAGTACGATGCGCGCGCCCCGGAGGCGGCTGGCGCGCGCCTTGATGTAGCCGTCCTCGACCTTCAGCTCCGCGCCCATCGCGGCCAGCCCGCGCAGATGCAGATCCACCGGCCGCGCGCCGATCGCGCAACCGCCCGGCAGCGACACTTCGGCTTCGCCGAAACGGGCCAGCAGCGGCCCCAGCACCAGGATGGAGGCGCGCATGGTCTTGACCAGCTCATACGGCGCCACCACCGAGCGGATGCCGCGAGCGTCCACCTCCACCGCCATGCGCTCGCAAATGGTCACATCCACACCCATTTGCGCCAGCAGCATGTTGGTCGTGACCACATCCTCCAGATGCGGCACGTTGAGAATGCGCAGGGGCCCGTCGGCGAGCAGCGACGCCGCCATGATCGGCAGGGTGGCGTTCTTGGCCCCCGAGGCCCGCACCTCCCCGTCGAGCGGCACGCCGCCCTGGATGATCAGCTTGTCCATTCAGCGTGCTGGGCAGGAGTCAGTGTCTTCAGCGACAGGGCATGAATCTCGCCACCCATGCGATCGCCCAGTGTTTCGTAGACCATGCGGTGGCGCGCCAGCGTGCCCTTGCCCTCGAATGACGGACAGACGACCAGGGCGGCGAAATGCGTGCCGTCGTCGCTCTCGACCCGCGCCTGCGACTCGGGCAGCCCCTGTTCGATGAGCTGTTTGATCTGATCCGGCGTGACCATTGAAGCACCTCGTTGGAAAAGGTATGCATTGTACGCCATTTGCATCACGGGCCGATGGTATATTACCCATCGAAATCACGAATCCGGACCAGCTTTGAGGCTTTCCGCCCGATGGACACCGAGCGCCTGACCCGCACCGCACGCGCGGTGATCGAAACCGAGCTAGCGGCGGTAGCGACCCTTGCCGAGCGCATCGACGATGCCTTCGTGCGCGCCTGCGGCCACCTGCTGGAGTGCCGCGGGCGCATCGTCGTGCTCGGCATGGGCAAGTCGGGTCATATCGGCGGCAAGATCGCGGCCACGTTCGCGAGCACCGGCAGCCCCGCCTTCTTCGTGCATCCGGGAGAGGCGAGCCACGGCGACCTGGGCATGATCACACGCCAGGATGTGGTCGTGGCGCTTTCGAATTCGGGCGAAACCACCGAGCTTCTGACGATTCTGCCCCTGATCAAGCGCCTGGGCGTGCCGCTCATCACCCTGACCGGCCGCGCCGAATCGACACTGGCGCAGGCCGCCGACGTCAACATCGATGTCTCCGTGGCGCAGGAAGCCTGCCCGCTCGGGCTCGCCCCCACCGCCAGCACCACCGTGGCCCTGGTCATGGGCGATGCGTTCGCCATCGCGTTGCTGGAGTGCCGCGGCTTCACCGCGGAGGATTTCGCCTTCAGCCACCCCGGGGGCCGGCTCGGACGGCGGCTGCTGCTGCGTATCGGCGATCTGATGCACACCGGCGCCGACGTGCCGGTGGTGGGCGCGGATACGCCGCTCGGCAACGCCCTGCTCGAGATGACGCGCAAGGGCCTGGGCATGACCGCGGTGGCGGATCGTGACCGGCATCTGTGCGGCATCTTCACCGACGGCGATCTGCGCCGCGCGCTGGACCAGGACGTGGACCTGCACGCGACTCCGATCCGCGAGGTGATGACCGCCGGGGGCAAGACCGCGCGGACCGACATGCTGGCCGCGGAAGGCCTGCGCCTGATGGAAACCCACAAAATCAATGCTCTGATTGTCGTCGACGAGGCAGGCTGCATCATCGGCGCACTGAACATGCACGACTTGTTGCGCGCGGGGGTGGTATGAATACATCGATGCTGGAAACCCGGGCCGCCGGCGTGCGGCTGATTGTGTTCGACGTCGACGGCGTCATGACCGACGGCAACCTTTATTACGGTCCGGAGGGCGAAGCGCTCAAGGTCTTTCACGTGCGCGACGGCCACGGGCTCAAGAGGCTCGCCGCGGCCGGCCTGCACGTCGCGGTGATCTCCGGGCGCACCGGCGAGCCGGTGCGCAGGCGCCTGCACGAACTGGGCATCCGCCGCGTGCATCTCGGCATCGACGACAAGCTGGAGGCGTTCAAGCATCTGCTGGCCCGGCTCGAGCTGGAACCGCGGCAGGCGGCCTTCATGGGAGACGACACGCCGGACGCCGACGCCATGCGCCATGCGGGGCTTGCCCTGACGGTGGCCGATGCCCATCCGGAGATCCGTGCCCTTGCCCACTGGACCAGCTCGCTGCCGGGCGGCCGGGGTGCAGTGCGCGAGGCCAGTGACTGGCTGCTGAGTCTCTATACTCAGGACGCGCATTGACCCGATCCTGGAACCAATGGCTGTGGGTTGTGCTGCTGGCGCTGGTCGCAGCGCTCACCTGGTGGCTGGAGCAGCGCCGGGACCACACACTGGTGCCGCAGGTGCAGCCGCCCGCCAGCTCCGACTATTACGCGCTCGATGCCACGATTCATGCGACGGATACGGAAGGCAGGCCGTTGTATCGCCTGCGCGCGGCGCGCATTTTGCACTTCCCCGACAAGCACGTCACCATGTCCACGGTGCACCTGGTCTACCACGCCGCCACGCCCTGGGATCTGACCGCCGATCATGCGCTGCTGCCGCACGATGACGGCCGCGAAATCGACCTCTCCGGCCATGTGGTGCTGCACGGCACACTGGAGGACGGTTCGCCATTCACCCTGACCACGCCCCGCATGACCGTGCTGACCGAAGCGCAACGCGCACATACCGATGCGCCGGTACACATGACCAGCGCCGGTCGCCAGGCACGGGCCATCGGCATGCGCGCGAACCTGGAAAACCGCGAAGTGGAGTTGCTGAAGGATGTCCATGTCCGCTATCAGGCCGAATAGGGAAATCGCGGCTTGCGCCACCCAAAAGCCAGTTCCCTCTCCCGCCAGCGGGAGAGGGGGGATCACAAGC
>CAZYIP010000106.1:0-12348 GCA_964646895.1 uncultured Salinisphaerales bacterium
TACGGTTCAGGCAGACCGTTTCAAAGCCGCTGCGCCGGACCAGAAAGACCATATCCCCGGTGGCGTGTGCGAGTTCGTACAGCGCTGTCTGCGAAATCTCGCGCAAATTGCTTTCCGGCAGGGCTCCCAGCCCCAGCTCGTACAGGAGCGGGCCCAGTCGATAGCCTCGCATCGGGTCGCGCGCCAGCATGCGCTCGTGCACCAGCCGTTGCAGGAGCCGGTGCGCTGTCGATTTGTCCAGCGATGCCATCGAGGCGATATCCACCAGACGCAGGTTACGAGCCTGGCTCGAAGCGATCAGCCTGAGCAGACGGATAGCGTGTCCAACGGTCTGGGCCGGGGGTGAATCAGAAGGTGAAGTAGCCAAGTCGTTTTCTTAGTAATTGATAACAAGTCGAGTAATCCTGGTTAAGCCTCTATCACCGAAGGTCCGTATTCATACGGTCTCCGGTGCGGAGTTCTGCTTCCGGGTAACACTATAAGGCCGTTATAGCAGTACGTTAACCAGCAGCGCCAAGTATAGCATTACGAAAATAATGTGTGCCAGGGACAGATGACGAGCCTGCATCGAAATATCATTAGTTGAGAAAAATTAACAAATTATTTGACAGCCCGTGAGCCTCGTTCCTAGTATTGAATGAGATGGGTGGACAACGCGACAGCCGTTCTGCCCGATTGTCGGAGGCTTCCCGGCGTGCATGAGGCTGGATTGTCGCGTTACGTACCGGCCCGCTGTCACGCACGATGCCGATTGATCTGGCAAGGCGCCATCAGGCTCGGGCGGCAGTTGATGAATGGCCGTACATCTCACCCGGCATCGTCCAATACAGGAGATTTCAATGGACCGATTTGGAGTTGAGACCGTACGACCCGCCGTGGTCACGATCGATATGCACCGCGGCCACCTGGATCCAGCCGTTGCAACGATGCCCGTTCCTCCCGGTGCGGAGGCGCGCGTGATCCGGAGCAATGCAGCGTTTCTCGCTGCGGCGCGGGCCGCCCGGGTGCCGGTCATTCATGTGCTTACGCAATATATCGATGTGGGCGAGATACGCATGAATCCGTTCTGGCGCACCCGTGCGGATAATCCCGCGGCGACCCGCAAGCACGTTGAGCGGCATCAACTCCAGAATGGGCCGGGGTGCGAGATCATGCCGGAAATTCTGGACAGTTCCTACGACATCACCCTGGACACCAAACGGCGCTACGACTGCTTCGAGTCGACGGATCTGGAATTCGTGCTGCGAGCCCGAGGCGCCAATGTCCTGTTCTTTACCGGCATCAACACCAACAGTTGCGTGCTGGCGACGGTCGTCCGGGCCAACGTGCGCGATTTTGCGGCCGTGGTGGTCGAGGACTGCGTGGACACCATGGATGGCCCCGAACTGCACGAGGCCGGACTCTCGGTCATTCGCACCGCATTCGGCTGGACCATGAATTCCGAACAGATCGAGAAAGAAATATTCGCCAACCCCGAGATCACACGACGCGCCCGGGCGGCATCATGAAATCCTGGAACATGTTCATCGATGGCGGCTATCGCCCGTCGTCATCGGGCAAGACCTTTCCGGTTGCGAATCCCACAAACGGGGATGTCATCGCCGAGGTCGCCGAGGGGGATCGGGCGGACATCGACGAGGCTGTCGGTGTCGCCTGGCGGGCATTCAAACGATGGTCGGAACACTCCGGTGCCGAGCGGGGCGACATCATGCATCGTGTCGCCGATGTGCTGGAAAGGCGTCTGCCGGAGCTGACCACGCTCGAGATCGACCAGATCGGGCGCCCCCGGCGCGAGATGCAGGCGCAACTCGCCCGACTGCCTGAATGGTTTCGCTATTTCGGTGCCGTTGCGCGCACTCAGGAGGGCACCGCTCCACCATTCGGTGGCAATTATCTCAACTACACGCGCCGTGTGCCTCTCGGCGCGGTCGGGCTCATCACGCCCTGGAATCACCCGCTGCTCATTCTGACCAAAAAGGTCGCGCCGGCAATGGCGGCCGGCAACGCCATGGTCGTCAAGCCAAGCGAGCTGGCCCCGGTTACTCCCCTGCTGCTGGGCGAGATTCTTGACGAAGCAGGCGTCCCGGCGGGCGTCTATAACGCCATTCCGGGTTATGGCGCGACGGCGGGCGCCGCGCTGGCCGAACACAGCGGCATCCGCAAGATCGACGTGACCGGCGGCACCGAGACCGGCAAGACCATCGCGTCTCTTGCCGGACGCAACCTGACGCGCGTCGGCGCTGAGCTGGGCGGCAAGGCAGCGGTCATTGTTTTTCCGGACACCGATATCAAGCGCAGCGTCGCCGCCGCGTTGTTCGCGTCATTCATCGCCAGCGGCCAGACCTGCGTGCAGGGCGCCCGGCTGCTGGTCCACCGCTCGATTCACGATCAGGTCGTCGAGGAGGTGGTGCGCAGAACCGCGGCAATCCGGCTCGGCGACCCGCAGGATCCGAAAACGCAGATGGGACCCATGGTCTCGGCAAAACAGCGTGACCTGATCGAGAAGTACGTCGCCATCGGCATCGAGGAAGGTGCCGTGCTTGCCACCGGAGGCCAGCGTCCCGCCGGGGCTGATTTCGACCGTGGCTTTTACTACCTTCCCACGGTCTTTACGGGCGTTACCAGCCAGATGCGCATCGCGCAGGAGGAGATTTTCGGCCCGGTCATGTGCGTGATCCCCTTCGACTCCGAAGACGAGGCGGTGGCGATCGCGAACGACAGCCAATTCGGTCTGGCCGCGAGCGTGTGGACCGAAGACGTTGCACGCGCGCACCGCGTGGCGCATCGGCTGGAATCGGGCATCGTCTGGCTCAACGATCATCATCGCATCGATCCGTCCTCGCCCTGGGGCGGTTTCAAGATGAGCGGGATCGGTCGGGAGAACGGCCTGGTTGCGTATCACGAGTACACCCAGTCGCAAAGCGTCATCGTGAACCTCTCAGGGGAAACGTTCGACTGGTATGCGGACGATGACGAACCGAAAAGGTACAGCTGACGTGCGAATCGACATCCACAGTCACGTGATTCCCAAGCGATTCCTCGACCGGATCGCGGAATCTCCGGGCGAATTCTCGGCGCGCATCGAGGGTCAGGACGGCGCTCGCAAGGTGATTCACGATCAGGGCTACGTTTACCCCCTGTTTGACGAATTCCACGATCCGCTGGCCAAGCTGGAGTCCATGGATCGCCGAGGCATCGACGTCGCGGTGATTTCGCCGGCCCCGCCAACGTTCTACTACTGGGCCGATGTGGATCTGGCGATGGAGGTCGCGCAACTGGTCAACGACGGCGTGGCCGACATGGTCGCGGCCAGGCCGGACCGATTGCGAGGGATGGCGACCGTTCCCATGCAGCATCCGGATGCCGCCGTCGCGGAAATGGAACGGGTGGCGCGCGAATACGGATTCAAGGCAATCGAGATCGGCACATCGGTGGAGGGCGCGCAACTTGCCGAAGCGCGGTTTCGGCCGGTGCTGCGGCGCGCCCAGGAACTCGGGATTTTTGTGTTCGCCCATCCGTACTACGTGGGCGCGAAGAGCGGCCTGGAGTCGTACTACCTCACCAACCTGATCGGCAACCCGCTCGACACGGCGGTCATGGTGGCGAATCTCATGTTCAGCGGCGTTCTCGATGAACTCCCGGAGCTGAAGATTTGCCTCGCGCACGGCGGCGGCTTCGTGCCGTACCAACTCGGCCGGCTGGTGCACGGGCACGCAGTCCGGTCCGAAACGAGACAGCATTCGCAGACCTCCCCGCGCGATCTGATACGCCGCTTTTACTTCGACAGCCTGGTTTTCGACCCCCAGGCCGTGCGTTACCTCATTGACCTCGTCGGGGCCGATCGGGTGTGCATTGGTACGGATTCGCCGTTTGACATGGGAGACGAGCATCCGGATCAGACGATCGCTTCGGTACCCGGCCTGACCGACCACGAGAATCAACAAGTATGTTGCGGTACGGCGATGCGGCTTCTCGGAGAGGGGTAACCCATGCAGCAGAACATTTGCAACCACGGATAACAGGATGACAACGAAACAGACAGGCGACAGCGTGCGTGCACGCGTTCCGTACACCCCGATACACAAACGCCCGAAACTGCACTTGCCGGGCGATGCGCGGCTCGCCGTGTGGACCATCGTCAACGTCGAGAACTGGCTGCCCTGCAGGCCGATGCCACGCACCATCCTGCCCCCGCCGATGGGCCAGCCGATGCTGCCGGATGTGCCCAACTGGGCATGGGCCGAGTACGGAATGCGCGTCGGTTTCTGGCGCTTTCTGGAGACCCTGCGAAGCCGCGGCATGAAGGCAACCTTTGCCGTGAACGGCAGTGCCTGCTCGGTTTACGAGGAAGCCTGCGTAGCCGCACGCGATGCCGACTGGGATTTCATCGGTCACGGTTTCGTCCAGACACCGATGCACACCGTCGAGGACGAGCGTGCGGCGATTGCCGACACCATCAAGGCGATCACCGACCTGACCGGCAAACCGCCGCGCGGTTGGGAAAGCCCGGGGCTCACGGAAACCGACGAAACGGTCGACCTGCTGGCGGAAGCCGGAATCGAGTACGTGGCGGATTGGGTGCTCGACGATCAGCCCGTACCCATCAACACACGAACCGGAAACATGGTTTCCGTCCCTTATACGGTGGAGATCAACGATGTCGTGCTGAGCGCGGTGCAACTGCAGCCGTCAGACGAGATTCTGCGCCGCGGACGCGACCAGTTCGACCGCCTCTATATGGAAGGGGCCGATTCGGCACGGGTCATGGCGATCTCCATCCATCCGTTTCTGACCGGCGTGCCCCACCGGATCAAGTACCTCGAAGCTCTGTACGACTACATCCTCGGCCACAAGGACATCGTTGTATGGACGGGGTCTGAAATTCTGGACTGGTATCGAACACAGGTTGGTCAATTCTGACTGATCAGTCGAGCGAGTGCATTACTGAAAGGCTCTGGAGGCCAGCATGGCAGACACCCTCGGATGTATCAAAGCAGCGGTCGTTCAGTCGGCGGGCTGCTTCCTGGACAGGGAGGGAGCGGTTCGCAAGGCTGAGGAGCTGATCGCCCAGGCGGGCGAGATGGGGGCGGAGATCGTGGTGTTTCCGGAAGGATTTATTCCGGCCCATCCCATCTGGTTCCATTTTCATGCGGCGACCAGCGCGCGCGGGCTGGAAATGGCCGCGGAGCTTTTCAGGAACGCGGTGGTGGTGGGTGGCCCCGATACTGACCGGCTGTGCGCCGCGGCAAAGCAGGCCGGAGTATGGGTCATCATCGGTATCTGCGAAAAGCTCGCCGCCACGACGGGCACGATGTGGAACAGCGCCCTGCACATTACGCCGCAAGGAACGATTGCCGCCAACCATCGCAAGATCAGCCCGACCGTCGGGGAGCGCCTGGTGCATACCGGAGGCGGCAGCGAAGGCCTGGAGTTGCCGAAGAGCAGTTTCGGCTCGGTGGGCAGCCTGCTGTGCGCCGAAAATTCGAACCCGCTCCTGGTGTTCAGCATCGTGGCCCAGTACGCCGTGGTGCACGCTGCCCTCTGGCCGAATCATTTTTCCCCTACGCAGCCGCGCATGCGCGACGTCATTCTCAACTCGTCGCGGGCGATTGCCTATCAGGGCGGCTGCTACGTGCTTAGCGCTGCGGGGACGCTTGACGAGGCCACCCTGCAACGCATCTCGCGTGACGATGCGGACCGTGAGTGGCTCCACGAGGAAGGCACTCTGGGTGGCAGTTGCATCGTGTCCCCGGGAGGGGAACTGCTGGCCGGTCAGGCGGGCGCGGAGGAAACCATTCTGGTTGCGGAGCTCGATCTCGACGTCGCCGTCGGCAAGCGCTCCATTCATGACTTTGCCGGCCACTACAACCGCGCCGATCTGCTCGGTCTGGTGGTGCATCCGACGCCGCACGCATTGTTTCAGGCGCCCTGGCAGCAGGCGCCCGTAGGCGTCGAAACTGCCGATGCCGAGCCTACGCCGGAAAAGGCACGCGAGGGGGGTAGCGTTGCACACGACAATGAGCTCGGTCGAAACGGAGGCCGCCAGCAAACGCCGTAGGCCGGTACGCGTGCATGGCATGCACATACTAGGAGAATGTTTCAATGGCTCGTTCTACTGTTATCAAGACCGTCAAGACACACTTTCTGTCGATTCCGCTTGAGCGTCCGCTGATAACTGCGGCGTTTCCCATTCCCGCTATCGACACGGCCCTGATGCAGATCACTACCGAAGATGGCCTTCAGGGCGCAGCGTGGAGTTTCGCTTTCGGCAAGGGACGAGTGGCAAGCCTGGTTCGCATGATGGAGGACCTGGGGCAGATTGCCGTCGGCCACGACGCGCTCGATACCGAAGCCCTTTGGGCGAAGCTGTCCAAGGCGGTCGGTTTCATCGGCCAGCGCGGGGTAGCGGCGGCCGCGATGTCGGCGATCGACACGGCCTGCTGGGACATCAAGGGCAAGGCCGCCAATCTCCCGGTTTACCAACTGCTCGGTGGTTTTCGCCGCGAAGTCGAGGCGTACGCGAGTCAGGGCCTGTGGCTGGACCGCTCGCGGGATGAACTGGCGCGGGAAGCGCGCAGCTACGTCGAGCAGGGTTTCAAGGCGGTCAAGATGCGCGCCGGCATGGCGGATGAGGACGAAGACGTGGCCCGCGTGCGTAGCGTGCGCGAGGCCGTTGGCCCCGACTGCAAGTTGATGGTGGACGTCAACCAGGCGTGGGATCTCAAGCAGACGCTGCGCATGGGCCGCAAGCTCGAAGAATTCGATCTGTTCTGGCTCGAAGAGCCCATGCCCTTCGGACGGGTTGGCGACTACGCCCGCGCGACGGAGGCGCTGGCCATGCCGATGTGTACCGGCGAGTCGAATTATCTGAAGGATGAAATTCTGAATCTGGTTCAGCATCGGGCCACGGATTACGTCATGCCCGACCTGATGCGCATGGCCGGCGTCACCGAATGGATGAAGGTCGCTCACATGTGCGAGGCGCACGACGCCAAGGTCACCCCGCACCTGTTCATGGAGCATTCCTCTCATCTCGCGGCGGCCTGCCCGAATGTCGTGTGGCAGGAATACCAGCCGTGGTGGCAGCCGGTGATGGAGCAGCCCATCGATCTGGTAGACGGCAACATCCGGCTGTCGGACAAGCCGGGCTTCGGGTTCGAGCTCTCCGCCAGGGCGCTGGCGGACTTTACGGTTTCGTGAGCATGGAGCAGGCAGACGTGGCGACTCCTGAACAGCAATACGCCGGCCTGACCCGTCGCTTCAGTCTTCGCGGTCGCGCAGCACTGGTTGTCGGTGGCTCACGCGGTATCGGCCGTGCAATCGCGGAGGGGTTCGCGGATGCCGGCGCCGACGTGGTGGTCGTTGGAAGATCGCCGAACACCCTGGAGGAGACGGTTGGCCGGCTCAGACAACGCGGCGTGCGGGCGTTTGCATTGACGGCGGACGTGGGGAGCGAGGCCGATCGCACACAACTGGTGCCCGATGCGCTCGCGAGCCTCGGGCGCCTGGACATCCTCGTCAACAGTGCCGGGGCCAAGCCGCCGCGCGGCGACATGCTCGACCGCGAGCAGGACGAACTGTCGAACCTGCTCGACATCAATGTCCTCGGTTACTACCAGGTTTCGCTGGCGGCCGCACGTGTCATGAAGGCACAAGGCTGGGGCCGGATCATCAACATCAGTTCGGCGACCGGCCAGAAGGCACGCAGCGGGATGGGGGAATATGCCATCACGAAAGCTTCGGAAATCATGATGACCCGTGCCTTCGCCGTGGAACTGGGCGAATACGGCATCACCGTCAACGCGCTGGCGCCGATCCTGACGCGCACCGAGTTCTCCGCGGCTCAACTCGCCGACGAATCCGATGTCCAGCGCGTGCTGGCGATGCAGGCAATCAAGCGCATTGCAGAGCCGGAAGACGTGGTCGGTGCCGCGCTGCTTCTGGCTTCCGACGCCGGCGCCTTCATCACCGGCACCACGATCACCATCGACGGAGGCGCAAGTGCCTGAGCGAGCTCCTGCATACCACCGGTTGGAAAAGGTGCAGCCATGACGGAAAAGAAACTGATCGACGAGCAGGCGGCCAACAGGTTGCCGCACTACGAGCCGTATGGATGGCAGCATTGGCCCGAGCATCCCTGGCTTTCGTATCAATTCCGGCGGGCGCTGGGCGAATCGCAGGAGGGCGGCGGCAGCATCAGCGAGTCCTTCCTCGCGGCCAGTCGCATGCAGCCCGGCGACAAGGAAAGCTGGCACCGGGAATGGACCATCATCGCCGAAGCGAACCTGCGCCGCGGCTATGAGCAGGAGGCCGAGGGGCACACGTACACCGCGAAACGGTATTGGCTCAAGGCGTGCAACCAGTTTCGCTCGGCCGAATTCTGGCTGCCGGCGAAGGATGAGCGCCGTCTGGCCACCTTTCTGAAATGCGAGGAAAGCTTCCAGGCGGCCGGCCGCTATTTCGACCCGCCGGTCGAGAAGGTCGAGATCCCGTACCAGGACGGTCAGGTGTTGCACGGTTACTTCATCCGAAGCCCGGGCACGCACGCTGCGGCCGCCCGTCAGCCCGTTCTGATTGCCTTCGGCGGACTCGATTCCTTCAAGGAAGAGCTCTACTTCATGGTCGGGCGCGGCGCTCTGGAGCGCGGCATTTCCTGCCTGCTGGTGGACGGGCCGGGGCAGGGCGCGACCTTGCGCAAACACGGTATTCACAACCGTTTCGACTACGAAGTACCGGTCGGTGCCTGCATCGATTATCTGGAGACGCGCACCGACGTGGACACCCGCCGCATCGCTGTGAGCGGTTCGAGCCTTGGCGGGTACTACGCGGCACGGGCGGCAGCCTTCGAGCCGCGCCTGGCTGCGGTCGTATCCCACGGTGCGGTGTGGTCGGTCAACGAAATATGGGGCGAAGCCGATGAAACCCACGGGCTGGCCGAGCACATCAAGTGGGTGTTCGGCGCCGGCAGCATGCGCGAAGCGCTCGAGCTCGGCAAGGCGTTCACGCTCGATGGAGTCATCGACCGTATCCGTTGCCCCTACCTGATCGTGCACGGCGGCTTCGATGTGCTCGGTGTCCGTCAGGCACAGCACACCTTTGATGCGGCAAAGAAAGGCGGCGTCGATGTGACGCTGCGCCTCGTTCAGGAGGAGGAAACCGGCGCCGAGCACTGTCAGCACGATAATCCGACCCTGGGCCAGGACATCATCGGCGACTGGCTCGCGGATCGCTTCGGCATCAGGCAGCCCACGCTGCAAAACACGCAACGAGTCGACGGCGGCCAGCCCGGCCGCAAACCATAAAGAGAGGGGGCATCCATGAACACGATACGAGCAGGTTTGAAACTTCTGATACTGGCGATCGGTCTCGCGTCGCTGCCGATTGCCGCCAACGCGGCGACGTTGACCATGAAGATCGCCCACGCCGCGGCGCCCGGCGACCCGCGCGACCTTGGCGCCCATAAACTGGCCGATCTGCTTAATGCAAGCAACGTCTGCGACATACGCGCCCAGGTCTATCCCAACTCGGTGCTCGGCGGCAGCAACTCGCAGCTCCAGCAAGTGCAGAACGGGGCCATCGAGGCCTCCCTGTTGCCGGCTTCGTTCGCCGTCGGCATCCAGCCGCTGCTGGGCATCATGGACCTGGAATTTTTCTGGCCACAAAATCCCCAGCTACTGCTGGAAGTGGAACGCAGCAAGGTCATGGACGAGCTGCTTGCGACGACCGAGAGCAAGGGCATCGTTTCCATCAATATCTGGCCTACCGGCTACAAGGAGTGGCTGACCACGCGTCCGCTGCGGACCCTGAAGGACTTCAAGGGCCTGATCGCCCGTGTCATGCCTTCCCAGGTGCTGGCGGACGGCCAGACCCGGCTCGGCGCCCAAAATGTGTCCATGGACTTCGGCGATCTCTATACCGCGCTGCAGACCGGCACGGTCGAGGCGACGCACAACCCGATCGCGCTTCTCTATTCGATGAAGTTCTACGAGGTCGCGAAATATCTGACCATGACCAACGACGGTAATCTGGATCAGGTTTTCATGGTCTCCAAAATCTTCTGGGACAAGCTGACCCCGGAGTGCCAGGCGGAGGTACGGAAGGCTGCGCAGTCTGCGTCCGACGTCACCTATCACTCGACTTATGCACTGATTCCCAAGGCACTCGAAGCGTTCAAGAAAGCGGGCGTGGAGATCATTCACATAACGCCTGAGCAGAGAGAGGCCATGGTCGAGGCCACGCGCGGAAACCGCGACTTCTACGTGAAGCTGACCGGAAAGCAGGGGCAACATTTCCTCGACGCCTTTGAAGCCGAGATAAAGAAGGTTCAGGCCGAACACCCGGATGCGCCGGCTTTCAGCATCGAAAACGCGAGCATGTGGGCGCATTAAGGTAAGGAGTCAGCGATGCGTTTGATCGGACGAGGTATTCGCGCCCTGAACTCGATTTGCAACATGTTTGCGGGCGCTCTGCTGCTGTTCATGACGCTGTTTCTGTGCGTCAACATCGTCGGGCGCAATTTCGTCGGTCATTCGTACATCGGAACGGACGCCGTGGGCACGTGGTCGATGGCGTGGATCACCTTTCTCGGTGCCGCAACCATCGTCCCTGCCCACGGCCATGTGTGCGTCGATCTCCTCATGAGGGCTACCGGTAACCGTCCGGGGCTGAAGCGCCCGGTGGTTATCGTGACGGCCGTCGTCGGCATGGTTACTTCGGCGATTCTGGGTTACCTGGGCGTGCAGTTTACCCACTTCATCTTTTCCACCGGGCAGGTCGAGACAACGCTGGGTATCTCGCCCGGCTTTCTGTACATGGCGCTGGCTATCGGCATGATCGTGATGTTCTTGAACTACGCCGACTTGCTGGTGGCGATGCTGCGCAAGGACGACTCCCGTCTGCCCGTTTCCGAGGTTGAGGCCGCGCCAGTGACGGCGCCCGGGGACCACAACGACGCATGAGCACCTTCAAGGGGCCGGCTCTGTAATCAAGGGGGGTGAATGTCAGCCGTTCTTATACTTTTGATCGTCGCAGTTGTGCTCCTGGCACTCGCTGTACCGATCTTTCTCTCCCTGTTTCTGGCGACCATCATCGGTCTCCAGAGCTCGGGCCTGGGGCTGCCCCCGAACACCCTCGTGCTGCACGCGGTTCAGGGGATCAATACCTTTGCGCTGCTGGCCATTCCCTTGTTCGTCTTTGCGGCGGACATCATTTCGCGCGGCGAGATCGGCGATCGTCTGGTTGCCGTCGCCGATGCACTGGTGGGCCATATTCCCGGTGGGCTGGCGGTAGCGACCGCCATTACCATGGGCATATTCGGCGCCATTTCCGGCATTGGTGTCGCTGCCGTCGTGAGTATCGGCCCGATTGTCTACCCGGCGCTGGTCAGGCAAGGGTACAGCAAGCGTTTCTCCATCGGGCTGATACTGACGGGCTCGACACTGTCGATGCTGATTCCGCCCAGCGTGGCCGTCATTCTTTACTGCCTGCAGACGAACCAGTCGATCGCCCAGGTCTTTCTCTCGGCGTTTGCCGCCGGACTGGTATTCCTGATCCTGCTGATCGGTTACTCGGTGGTTTATGCGTTGCGCCACGGCATCGGCGCAGGTCGTCATTTCTCGCTACGCGCGGCGGTTGCGGCTCTCAGGCGGGCGGGCTGGTCATTGTTGTTGCCCGTCATCATCATCGGCGGGATCTACAGTGGTTTTTTCACCGTCACCGAAGCGGCCGCCGTGTCGGCGGTGTATGCGATGTTCGTCGAGCTGGTGATCTACCGGCGTCTGAAGTTTCTCGAGCTTTTCAACGTCAGCCGTGCATCGGCCGGGACGATCGCCATGATCGTGATCCTGATCGCTGCTGGCTCCACCATGACCTGGTACCTGACCGTGGAACAGGTGCCGCAGATGATCGCCGGCCTCATCGGCACCGGAACCTCTCCGGCGGCGGTGTTCGGCATCATCAACGTGATGTTTCTGCTGGCCGGCATGGTCGTCGACCCGAACTCGGCGATTATCGTGCTGGCGCCCCTGATTTTTCCGGCGGCGGTCGGCGCCGGTATCGATCCGGTGCACCTTGGCGCAGTCTTGACGCTTAATCTTGCGATCGGCATGATCAGTCCTCCTTTCGGCCTCAACCTTTTCGTCGGAATCGTGACATTCAAGTCGCACTTCGGCGAGGTCGTCAGAGGCTGCTTTCCGTTCATCATTCTGGCGCTCGTCGCGCTGATGATTACCACTTACGTACCCGAGGTCGTCATGTGGCTGCCCGGGCTTTCCAGTGTTCACTGATGCCTTTTGCCAGAGGCAACGCCATGACTCTACCTGCAGTAACTGTTTATGTTCTGGGCGGCAC
>CAZYIP010000107.1:0-1769 GCA_964646895.1 uncultured Salinisphaerales bacterium
GATTGTGAACAGACCCTAAGGTAACATGAAAGCCGACGTTTTATTACCGGTTCCGTAGCCGCTGGCAGTGGTCAGTTTTGGTTCCTGGCGATTCCGGCCCTCCCCGAACCGGCGCCGCCTCCGGAATCGACCCTCATGGATGATCAGAGCCGTCCTCCAGCGCGGCGCGCAGGGCATCCTCGGCAAGCAATGCACAGTGGCGCTTCTCCGCTGCCAGATCCAGCGCAGCGGCGATATCGGCGGCCGACAGGGTGCGCGCCGTGCGCACGTCGAGCCCGGTCACCCAATCGCTCAGCCAGGATCCGGCGGCGATCGTCGAGACGCAGCCGTGGGCCTGGAAGCGGGCCTCCCTCACCCGCCCTTCGGCGATCCGCAGATGGAGGCACAGCACCGCATCCGAAGCCGGCGTGACCGCACGGCCGGTAAAAATGCCGGTCTCCCCGGCCGGCCAGCGACCCGCATTGCGCGGATGGGCAAAGTGCGACCAGACGGCCGCGCTATAACGCATCATGCTCCGGCTCGCGGTCAATCGCGACAGGCGCCGGCGCGAGCGCCCGAAGACGCTCCACCGCCGTCCGCACCCGGCCCACCGCGATGTCGATATCGGCCCGCGTCGTATGGCGTCCGGGGCTGAAGCGCACGCTCGCTGCAGCCAGGGCGTCGGAGCGACCGAGTGCACGCAAGACATAAGAGGGCTCCGGGCTGGCCGATGTGCACGCTGAACCGCTGGAAACCGCCAGTACCGTATCACCATCGTCAAGCGGTCGCGTCAGCTCAGCCATCAGGGCCTCGCCGTCGACACCGTCGAAACTGACGTTGAGAATACCGCCGGCGCGCCGTTGCACATGCCCATTGAGGTGGACGCCGGGCAGCTCACGCAGGCCCGACCACAGGGCCTCGCCCAGCGCGGCAATACGCTCATGCTCCGCCGTGCGCCTCTGTGCGAGCAGCCGGCAGGCTTCACCCATGCCGACAATCTGATGAGTTGCCAGCGTGCCGGCACGCAGACCGCGTTCCTGGCCACCACCGTGAAGCAGCGGCGCGATGCGGGCCCGTCGCGGCTGCCGGCGCACGAACAGTGCACCGATCCCCTTGGGGCCGTAGATCTTGTGCCCGGACAGGGACATCAGATCCACCGGGAGCGCAGTCAGGTCGATTGGCAGGCGGCCGAGGCTTTGCACGGCATCGACGTGAAACAGCACGCCGTGCGCCCGGCAGATTTCTCCCATGGCGGCAATGTCCTGGATAACGCCGATTTCGTTGTTGACGTGCATCACCGACACCAGCACCGTGTCCGGCCGCAAAGCCGATGCAATCGCCGAAGGATCGAGTACGCCGGCACGATCGGGTGTGAGCAAGGTGACGTCAAAGCCATCCCGCGCGAGCGAACGACAGCTGTCCAGCGTCGCATGGTGCTCGGTGCGCACGCTGATCACATGCCGGCCGCGCTGGCGATGAAACCGGCACGCGCCCTTCAGGGCAAGGTTGATCGATTCGGTCGCGCCGGACGTCCAGACTATTTCCGGCGGATCCGCGCCGACAAGTGCGGCGACCTGTTGCCGCGCCTGCTGCACAGCATCCGATGCAGCGGCGCCGTACGCATGATCGGAAGCCGGATTGCCATAGGCTGCATCGGGGCCCATGAAACGGAGCATGACGTCCACGACCGCAGGATCGATCGGCGTGGTCGCCGCGTGATCGAGGTAAATGATTCTTCCCGCTTGCATGCTGTCGATTCCCTGCTGCGCTTGTCAGCCTGCCGCCATCGC
>CAZYIP010000107.1:1869-12338 GCA_964646895.1 uncultured Salinisphaerales bacterium
TTCCCGCTTGCATGCTGTCGATTCCCTGCTGCGCTTGTCAGCCTGCCGCCATCGCGGGATTGGTTTCAGCGACCGTCAAGCCTTTGCCTGGTCGATGCCAAAGGGTTGTTACAACGGGCAAAACTATGTTTCAGGAGCGATCCGTACCCGACGAGCGCGCCTCTCCGGTCTGCTCGAATTCAGGCACCTCCAGCGGCGGGGTCCTGGACTCCGCGAAGCGGCTGTCCACTTCCTTGAGCGTTTTGCAGACGCGATCCAGGCGGCCGTCGATCTCGTGGATGTGATCGAGCATGCGGCCGATCGCGTCGGCGACCGGATCGGGCATGTCGCGGGTGACGCCGTACGCATCGAAGCCGAGACGGCGCGCGACCTCGACCCGATGCGCCGGCTGCTCGCGATCGTGCGGATGAATCGCGCGACCCGGCACGCCCACCACGGTGGATCCGGGTGCGATATCCTTCACCACCACCGCGTTGGAGCCGACACGAGCGCCATCGCCCACTCGCACC
The DNA here is from genome assembly GCA_964646895.1 of uncultured Salinisphaerales bacterium. GTDB lineage: Bacteria > Pseudomonadota > Gammaproteobacteria > Nevskiales > CAZYIP01 > CAZYIP01. Next base: position 2,379 of record CAZYIP010000107.1, read on the forward strand.
GGACCAAGCACCTTGGCACCGGCGCCCACTACCACGTTCCGCCCCAGCGTGGGATGGCGCTTGCCTTTCTCCCACGTGGTGCCGCCCAGCGTGACCGCGTGGTAGAGCGTGCAATCGTCGCCGATTTCGGCGGTTTCTCCGATTACGACGCCCATGCCGTGGTCGATGAAGAATCGCCGGCCAATATGCGCTCCCGGGTGGATCTCGATGCCGGTAAAAAAGCGCGCGGCATGGGAAAACATGCGCCCAAGCCAGTACAGGCGCCGCTCCCACAGCCAATGTGCGATGCGGTGACTCCAGATGGCATGCAGGCCCGGGTACGCGGTGATGACTTCCCACGTATTGCGGGCCGCGGGGTCTCGTTCAAAGACGACGCCGATATCCTCGCGTATACGTTCAAACATGGGATTGCGGCTCCTCGGATAATGTCGCGGCCGGCTAAAGATGACTATTTCAGTCCGAATTATACCGGCTTTTGCAATGCTCGCGGGGGCGCGGATGCTCGATGCTGGTAAGGAACCCACGCAGGATGTTGGCCTCGTTGTGATCGGGGCGGGCGCGCGCGAACAACCGGCGCAGACGGCGCATCAAGTGCCGGGGCGCGGCCGGATCGAGAAAACCGGTATCCACGAGCACGCGCTCCAGATGGGCATAAAAGTGCTCCATCTCCCCTGCAGTCGCCAGCGCAGCCGGCTCATCTGCCGGCATTTGCGCGCTCCGGCCCTCTACCGCCGCCATGCGAAGCTCGTAGGTCAGCACCTGTACCGCCGCTGCCAGATTCAGCGATGGATATTGCGGGTTGGCCGGAATACGCACCAGCAAATGGCACAAATCCAGCTCGGCGTTGCTCAGGCCGGTGCGCTCGCGGCCAAAGACCAGTGCTGCACGCTCGCGCGGCGGTGTCGCTGCAAGCCGTGCAGCCGCGGCGCGCGGGCCTGCCTGCGGCCAGGCCAGACTGCGGCGTCGGGCGCTGCAGCCAGCGACCAGCACACAATCGGCGATCGCATCGGCGAACGTCGGGAACACGCGCGCCCGCGCCAGCACATCATCGGCCCCGGAAGCCCTGGCCGTTGCGTCGGCATGCGGAAAGGCGCGCGGCGCCACCAGGGCAAGGTCGCTCAGCCCCATCGTTTTCATCGCCCGCGCTGCGGCCCCGATGTTGCCGGGATGGGAGGTTTCGACCAGGACCACGCGCAGCCGGTCCAGCGGGTTTGGCGTTGTCTCGATATCCGGCATGGGCTCTATGGTATCCTAGAAAGGTCCGGGTGAGCGGTACTAATGCGCACGCACAGGCTGCCATTGCAGGAGCGGCTCCAGCCGCAGTCGCATCGAGGTGCAGGAACCTCTTCCGCCAAGGAATCCCGACTTCGGACGGTCATCCCGATTTAACGGCCGATGCAATAATTCCCACGACATTCCGGTAGACGTTTCATGCACCCGCACGTCAACATCGCCGTTCGCGCCGCGCGCGCTGCCGGCAACCTCATCATGCGCAACTTCAACCGCACGGATCAGATCGCGATCGACGAGAAGCGGCGCAACGACTTTGTCACCGAAGTGGACCGCGCCGCCGAGCACGAGATCATTCGCGTCATCCGGCGAGCGCACCCCGAACCGTCCGAGCACGCCATCCTGGCGGAAGAATCGGGGCGGGAAGGTGAAGCCGAGCACCTCTGGATCATCGACCCATTGGACGGAACCCTCAACTATATTCACGGATTTCCCCAATTTTCGGTCTCCATCGCCGTAGCGGTCCGTGGCCGGGTCGAACATGCGGTGATCTACGACCCCTTCAATCAGGAGCTGTTCACCGCATCGCGCGGCGAAGGCGCGCAGCTCGACGGCCGCCGCATCCGCGTCAGTCGTACCCGTACCCTGGACCGCAGCCTCATCGGCACCGGTTTTCCGGTGCGCTCCAAGGCCCGCCTGCAAGCCTACCTGCCGGCGTTCGCAGCCATGCTCGAAAGCACCAGTGACTTGCGCCGTGCGGGTTCCGCTGCCCTGGATCTCGCCTACGTGGCGGTTGGGCGGCTCGACGGCTTCTGGGAGATGGGCCTCAAACCCTGGGACGTGGCTGCCGGCATGCTGCTCATCACCGAGGCCGGCGGCCTTGCGACCAACCTGGACGGCGAAGCGGACGTGCTGAGGGAATCGATTAACGTGGTTGCCGGTAACCGCCGGATCTACAGCGCGCTGATGGATGTGCTGAAAAACCACGTGCGGTGAATGCGCCTGGTTCGTTCCGGTGCGAGTGACGCCAGTCACGACGAGCAGCGCTGATCATGCCCGGCAACACCCATCGCGGCTAAAGCCGCTCCCACAAAACCACAAGCTTGCCACCAACTCCTGCTTGTGGGAGCGGCTTCAGCCGCGGTGACCCAAACCAAACCCAAAATCCACACGCACGCCGTCCTGTCTACGGCATCTCATCCTGTTCGGTTTTGGGCTTGGCCAGCATATCGTCGCGTGAGATGCCGAACTCCAGCGTCAGTGCGCTGGCGATGAAAATGGAAGAATAGGTTCCGAAGACCGTGCCGCACAGCATCGCCAGGGAAAAATAAAATATGCTGCCTCCGCCAACCAGGAGCAGTGCCAGCAGCACCAGTACCACGGTCAGGGAGGTGATGATCGTCCGTGACAAGGTCTGGGTAATGGACGCGTTGAAGATATGAACGACGCTGACCTTGCGCATGCGCGGGAAATTCTCGCGTACGCGATCGTACACCACGATGGTGTCGTTGACGGAATAACCGACGATGGCGAGCAGCGCCGCCAGCACGGTCAGGTCGAACGGCAGCTGGAACAGGGCGAAGATGCCCGACGTAATGATGACGTCATGGAATAACGCCAGCACTGCTCCCGCCGAAAAGCGCCACTGATAGCGCAACATCACATAAACGAGGATACCGATCAGCGCATAGATCAGGGCGAGGCTGCCCTGCGTCGCGAGCTGATCGCCCACTTCCGGGCCCACGAATTCCACCCGGGAAAGTTGTGCACCGGAGGTTCCCTTCTGTACCGCCGACACAATCGAATCGCCGACGCTCGCGCTGCTGGCGCCCTTTTGCGGCGCCAGGCGGATGAGCACATCCTGCGTACTGCCGAAGTACTGCACCATGGCATCCTGGAAGCCGGCCTCGTGCAGATCGCCGCGCACATCGCTCAGCTCCACCGGTTGCGAGAACTGGACCTCGGCCAGAATGCCGCCGGTGAAATCGATGCTGAAATTGAAGCCGCGTATCGCAATCGACGCCAGCGAAATCACAATCAACGTCGCGGATATCGCCAGGAACATGCGCCGACGCGATTGACGCATGCAATCAATGGTTTTGAGATCTTTCAGAAAGCGCATTTAACGGTGTCCCGGGCGCTAAATGGAGAGCCGCCGCAGACGGCGTCCACCAAACAGGAAATTGACTACCACCCGGGTGCCAAAGATGGCCGTGAACATCGAGGTGATGATGCCGATGGACAAGGTGATGGCAAAACCCTTGATGGGCCCGGTACCGAAGCTGAACAACAGCAGCGCGGCGATCAGGGTGGTGATATTGGCGTCGGCGATGGTCCAGAACGCCTTGTCATAGCCCGCACTGATGCTCGCCTGCGGCGAGTTCCCGGCACGTACTTCCTCGCGGATACGCTCGTTGATCAGCACGTTGGCGTCCACCGCCATGCCAAGCGTGAGCACGATGCCTGCGATACCCGGCAATGTCAGCGTCGCCTGAAGCAGTGACATGATCGCCACCAGCAATACCAGGTTCAGCATGAGCGCCAGATTGGAGACAAGACCGAAGGCACGGTAGTAAAACGCCATGAACAGCACCACCAGCACGAAGCCGATAATGACTGCCAGCCGCCCCTGCTCGATATTGTCGCGTCCCAGGCTGGGCCCGATGGTGCGCTCCTGAACGATTTCCACCGGCGCGGCCAGCGCACCGGCGCGCAACAGCAGGGCCAGATTATGCGCTTCCTGGTTGCTCAGGCCGGTAATCTGAAAGCGCTTGCCGAACACGCCCTGAATGGTGGCATCGCTGATGACCTCCTCGACCCGATGCTGAACGCGCTTGGGTTCGCCATTGACATAGACGGTGTCGACCTGGTTCTCGATGTAGAGAACCGCCATGCGGTCGCCCAGATGGCGCTCGGTCGTCTTGAACATGCGATCGGCGGCCTTGCCGCTCAGCGTCACGAAAACCGCCGGTCCGCCGCTTTGCTGATCGATGCCGGAGGAGGCATCGACCAGTTCGTCGCCGGTTGCGATGATGTCGCGTTTCAGCAGAATCGGCCGGCCATCGCGGGTTTTGTAGAGCTCGGTTCCCGCGGGAATGTTGCCGGTCTGGGCGGCAAGTTGCGGATCGTCCTGCTGGTCCACCAGATGGAATTCCAGCGTAGCCGTCGCGCCGAGGATATTCTTGGCCTGCGCCGAATCCTGGACGCCGGGCAACTGCACGACAATATGATCGCGGCCCTGGCGCTGTACCAGTGGCTCGGCAACTCCCAGTTCGTTGACCCGGTTACGAATGGTGGTCAGGTTCTGCTTCACCGCAAACTGCGAGATACGCTGTACTTCCTCTTCGCTCAGCGTCGCCGAAACCGTGGGATTGCCGTTGAGATCGCCGCCCTGCAATTGCAACTCGGGGAAGTCTCCGCCCTGTAGCGCCTGCAACGCCTCATCGCGTGTTTGCGCGTCGCGGAACAGCACCACCACCGACTGCCCCTGCTCGCGCGCGCCCGCGTACCGGATGTCGTGATCCCGCAGATAACGCGGCAAATCCGAAACGTAACGTTGCAGCGCCTGGTTCAGGGCTGCCTGCATATCCACCTTGAGGAGAAAATGCACACCACCGCGCAAATCCAGGCCCAATGCCATCGGGTGCGCGCCGATCGCCCTGAGCCAGGCCGGCGTGCGCGGCGCCAGATTCAGCGCAACCGTCGCATTTTTGGGCAGCTTCTGTTTGAGAATGCCGGCGCCCTTCAGCTGCGCTTCCGAGTCGGGCATGCGCACCAGCACATCCCGGCCAGTCAGTTGCGCTGATTTGAAGGGGATATTTGCCTCTGTCAGCGCCGCCTTCGCCTGGTCCACCAGCGCACTGCCAACCTCGCCCGATTCGCGCGTGATCTGGATTGAGGGATCGGTACCGAACAGGTTAGGCAATGCATACAAAGCGCCCACAAAAATGATCGCGCCGAGCAGCAGGTATTTCCATGCCTGATTATGATTCATGGTGGGCGCAGCCGGGCTACAGGCTCTTCAACGAACCCTTGGGCAGGACGCTGGAGACGGATTGTCTCTGGACCTTGATCTGCACCGAATCCGCGATCTCCACCGTCATGTAGCTGTCTCCGATTTCCACAACGCGGCCAAGCAGACCGCCGCTGGTGACGATCTCATCGCCCTTGCTCAGCCCGGCGATCATCTGCCGATGCTCTTTCGAGCGCTTCATCTGGGGTCGGATCAGCAGAAAATAGAACAGCACCAGCAGCACGATCAGCGGCAGGAGCTGCATCAGCGCGCCTCCCTCAGCACCCACGCCGTCGGCCGCCCAAGCGTTTTCAATCAGAAATCCCATGTAAACCTCATCACAAACCCGACAGAGCCGCCCTTTTTAATTGCGTATGGTTTTGCGGGCAGGCGGCCGACAAGCGCTGCATTATGCCACAGACTACCCCCGGTTGCGGAAGGCCGCTGCAAAGGAATCCCACGCCCCTGCTTCGATGGCCGCGCGCATGGACGCCATCAAACGCTGGTAATAATGCAGATTATGAATCGTGTTCAAACGCGCACCCAGCATCTCCCGGCAGCGATCCAGATGATGCAGATAGGCTACGGAATAATGGCGGCAAGTATAGCAGCCGCAGTCCGGGTCCAGCGGACCGGTGTCGTGGCGATGACGCGCGTTGCGCAGACGCACGACACCACGCGACGTAAACAGATGCCCGTTGCGTGCGTTGCGCGTCGGCAGCACGCAGTCGAACATGTCCAGCCCGCGCTCGACGCCGTCCACCAGGTCCTGAGGCGTACCCACGCCCATCAGGTAGCGTGGCTGCGTTCGCGGCATGAGTGGCAACAGGGACTCCAGCACCGCGAGGCGCTCGGCCGCCGGCTCCCCGACCGCCAGGCCGCCAACCGCGTAGCCATCGAACCCGAGCGCCGTCAGTCCCTCCAGCGAGCGAGCACGCAGTTCCGGATGCACACCGCCCTGAACGATGCCGAACAGCGCCGCGGGATTATCGCCATGCGCATCGCGGCAGCGCGCTGCCCAGCGCAGCGACAGTTCCATCGACGCGCGTGCCTGGGCCTCGTCCGCCGGATATGCCGTGCATTCGTCGAACACCATGACGACATCGGAACCCAGGGCGCGCTGTACCGCCATGGAACGCTCGGGCGAGAGTTCCACCAGGTCCCCGTTCACCGGCGAGCGAAAGCGCACGCCGCTCTCGTCCAGCTTGCGCAGATCGGCCAGGCTCCAGACCTGAAACCCGCCCGAGTCGGTCAGAATCGGGCCGCTCCAGTGCATGAAATCGTGCAAATCACCGTGCGCCGAAATTACCTCGGTTCCCGGTCGCAGCATGAGGTGAAACGTGTTGCCGAGAATGATCTCGGCGCCACTGGCGCGCACATCCTCCGGCGTCAGCGCCTTGACCGTGCCGCAGGTGCCGACCGGCATGAAGGCCGGCGTCTCGACGGTACCCCGAGAGAACGTCAAGCGCCCCCTTCGCGGACCGGCGGCATCGCCGCTCAAAAGATCAAACCGCATCGTCTGCACTCCGCGCCGACGGTTCGGGCTCGATCAGCATCGCGTCGCCATAGCTGAAGAAGCGATAACGCGCCGCCACGGCATGGCGATACGCCGCCAGCACCCGCTCCCGGCCCGCGAAGGCGCTTACCAGCATGAGCAGCGTCGATTCCGGCAGATGAAAATTGGTCAGCATCAGATCCACTACGCGAAAGCGGTAACCTGGGTAAATGAACAACCGGGTCTCCCCGCTGAACGGCGCGAGCCGGCCCCCGCGGGCAGCGCTTTCCAGGCTGCGCACCACGGTGGTGCCAACGGCGATCACGCGCCCGCCATGACCGCGCGTCTGCTCGATCCGGTCGCAGACCGCCTGCGGCACCTCCAGCCATTCGCTGTGCATCACATGATCGGTCACATCTTCGGCACGCACCGGCTGGAACGTGCCCGCGCCCACATGCAGGGTAATAAAGGCGCGCCCTATTCCCGCCTGTTCCAGACGGTCGAGCAATGCCTGGTCGAAATGCAGGCCCGCCGTCGGCGCCGCCACCGCTCCGGCGTGGCGGGCGAACACCGTCTGATAGCGCTCGCGATCGTCAGCGCCGGCACTGCGGCGAATGTACGGCGGCAACGGCACACTGCCATGGCGTTGCAGCAACGCCAGCGGCGCGGCCTGCGGATCGTCATGCCCCCGCAGGCGCAACCGGAACAGATCGTGTTCCCGACCGAGCACTTCCGCCTCGATCGCGCCCTCCGCGAGCGAAAGACATGTACCCGCCGCTGGCGCCTTGCTCGCCCGTACGTGCGCCGTTACCTCGCCATCGGCGGAAAAGCGCTCGATCAGGACCTCGACCGCCCCGCCCGATGCCTTGTGCCCGCGCAACCGCGCCGGAACCACCCGCGTATCGTTGAAAATCAGCAGATCGCCGGCCCGCAGGAGATCGGGCAAATCCCGGATCATGGCATCCTGCACCACGCCGGAGGCGCCATCGAGACGCAGCAACCGGCTGGCGCTGCGCTGCGCCGGCGGCGCCTGGGCAATCAGCTCCTGCGGAAGGTCATAGGAAAAATCCGAACGGCGCATGGCGCGCGATATTAGCAAGCGCAATAGAAAGCAGCCAGCGCGCCCGGCCGCGGCTCCAATCGCCTGCTCCCCTGCTTGCGGAAGCTGCAACGGACCCTGCGCGCCTGCGCATTTGTCCCGGCGCTGTCCCGCGCTATAATCCCGCGACGCGCCGAGGTGGCGGAACAGGTAGACGCGCCGGACTCAAAATCCGGTTCTGGCAACAGAGTGCGGGTTCGATTCCCGCCCTCGGCACCAATAACCAGCTTAACCAAGTCCAGGCAAGTGCACGAAACCTGCCTAATGGCCGGTATTCTCACATGCTGACGGATACCGCACTGTGCGCGCTACGCCTACGTAACGCACCGTACCGCAATACCCGCACCCCATATCGTGCCGCGGTCTCGCCAATCCATTGCGGTGTTGGGTGAGCGGCGACGGATGATGCAGACATGGGCGGCTTACCTGGACTCTCTCAAGCGCGGTGCGGGCGATGACGAGACCGAACACAGCAAGCCGGGGGATTATCCCCCCGTGCAATGCCAGACGACGCATTGCGAGTCTTTGCATCCAACTGCGACTGAAAGCGACTGATTTTGCGCGTGTAATTTAATCTCCTCGAGGCTTTAATTTACACGTCATGCTCTTCCATCCTCGTCTAGCCTGGCTTCACGTTGTCCAGTGTGAGGTTAGGAGATGCCAAAGGTTCTCAAGCAGACACGGCGCGCACTCCGCATACTGCGTCGTCCAGAAGTGTTGTCCCGTACCGGATTTACTCTACAACCGCATCAATGATGAGTGGACAGCCATTTCATCGGCTCGGCGGAAACGCCCCGGCGAGGCGGCAGGCCAAGGATGTCACCATGAGCGAACTGGTGATTTTCGAGGGCGACAGGCAGCCGGTGGAGGTGCGACTGGAAGACGAAACCCAAATAGCGGACGCCGAAAGTGGGAAGTGGCTGCCCGGCTGTCGCGACCACGGTTCCAAAAAAGGGTATGACGTGTTGCGTTATATAACGCGATCCGTTATGGTTTTTCCATGATCAAGAGCTTCCGGGGCAAGGAAACCCGGCGCATCTGGCAAGGCGAGATGTCATGCAAGCTGCCACAGGCCATGCAACCGGTGGCGCGTCGCAAGCTGAGGATGCTGAACAATGCCGTCGACCTGGCCGATCTGCGCATTCCACCGGCCAACCGGCTGGAGACCCTGCAAGGCGAACGCGCGGGCCAGCACAGCATTCGCATCAACCGGCAATGGCGAATCTGTTTTCGCTGGACGGGCGATGCGGAAGATGTCGAGATCGTCGATTACCACTGACACGGAGTGACGACATGGACAAATTGCCCAATATTCATCCCGGCGAAGTGCTGCTGGAAGAATTCCTGAAGCCGATGGGCTTGAGCCAGAACCGGCTGGCCCGCGAGATCGGCGTACCGCCGCGGCGCATCAACGAGATTTGCCTTGGCAAGCGCGCCATCAGCGCCGAAACGGCGGTATTGCTGGCAGGCTACTTCGGCAACAGCGACCGCTTCTGGTTGGGTTTGCAGATGGACTATGACCTGGAAGAGGTGCACCGACGACTGGCGGCCTGATGATGCCGCGTGACAGGGACGAGCGCCACCACGTCGAGCAGCCGTATTCTGGAACAGCTTGCGGGACTGGGCTGGAACATCCTCGACCTGACTGACAAGAAGCAGACGCCTGCGGACACCGGGCGTGCGAGCTTCACCGAGGTGGTACTCGAGCCGCGCCTGCGCGCACAGTTGAAGTGGTCAATCCGTCGCTGGCGGACGACCAGGTGGACGACGTGGTCAAGCCGTTGACGGCCAGCCTCCCCGGCACGGAACTGATGAAGAACAACCGGCACCTGCTGCAGCTGCTGCTGGAAGGCACCAGTGTGGCCGGAAACCGCGAGCGCACGCAACTGGAAAGCCAGCTCAGCGAAACCAGCCAGGCCATCGGTTTCACCGTGAAGGTGGCCGACAGCATCAAGAAGCTCAAGGAACGGCTGGCATCGGATTCGTCCGACCTGGTGATGGCGATGATCCACATGGAGGAAGGTGTTCAGGTGCGTGGCAAAGACATCATTCCCGGGTAGCCTGGCACCCCCTCAAGATCTCCGCTACACGGAACGGGTGATACCACCGTCGACACGAAGATTC
>CAZYIP010000108.1:0-12324 GCA_964646895.1 uncultured Salinisphaerales bacterium
TGCAATGAAAAGACCATTCAGGCAAGTCGACGTTTTTGGCGAGCAGCCGTACAGTGGCAATCCGGTGGCAGTCGTTTTGGATGCGGCAGGCATCTCCACTGAAAACATGCAAAAGTTTACTCGCTGGATGAATCTGTCGGAGACAACTTTTGTCCTTCCTCCCACGGCAGACGAAGCCGACTACCGTGTCCGGATATTTACACCGACCCATGAACTTCCTTTTGCCGGGCATCCTACATTGGGCACTTGTCATGCGTGGCTGGAAGCCGGTGGTCAGCCAAAACAACCCGACGGTGTCATTCAGGAATGCCAATCCGGCTTGATCCCGATCAAGCGCAATGGAGGTCTGGCATTTGCAGCGCCACCGCTATTGCGGTCCGGTGAAGTCGAGGAAGCCTTCATCAAGGAGCTGGTTGCCGTGTTGGGAATCAGTCGCGGCGAGATTGTTGATGCCCAGTGGGTTGATAACGGCCCCGGGTGGGTTGGAATACTGCTCGCAAATGCGGATGCCGTTCTTTCTGTCGAACCGGATTTTGGCCGCTATACCGGTTGCGAGGAGCTGAATATCGGTCTGGTGGGCCCTTGTCCCGAAGGTTCTGATTGTGCATTCGAGGTTCGGGCGATTTTTAGCGATGAACGCGGGGGAATGATTGAAGATCCCGTAACCGGTAGTCTCAATGCGTCCCTTGCGGAATGGTTGATTTCCACCGGGCGTGTGCAGGCGCCTTATGTTTCGAGTCAAGGAACGCTGCTCGGCAGGAAAGGGCGACCGCGTATCGACCAGGACGCCGACAACACGATCTGGCTGGGAGGCAACACTTTTACCTGTATCAGTGGCGAGGTTGACATTTAGAACGCCGGGGTCAGTTCTCGCATTGTAGCATTCGCCCGAACGCGAAAAGCAGGCCAATGGGGCGGCTTGTATAAATGCCACAATGCGAGAACTGACCCCGGCCAGGGCCGGGAGAACCGTTCGTCCGGCCTTCATGACCGATCGTAGAAACCCGCGCCACCATGCGCTCGCACGCTGGCACAAAGGCTTGTAACCGCGACTCGGGACTGGGTAGTATGCGGCGTGCACATTGAAACTATGGATCGCATGGGCCGTTACTATGTGGCGCTGCCACGGGTGGCGAATCTCGTGCTGGTGGTATTGATCGGGATGACGTTCGCGCGCCTGATATGGCTGCTGGTGCCGGCGCCGACACCCGTTGCCGAGGCAGCGATGTCGAATCCGGCGCCAGCACCCGCGCGCGTGGATCCACAGGCGCTGATCGACGGGCTTGCAGGCGCCCATCTGTTCCGCCGGGCGGAGCGGGAGAAACCTCCCCCGCCGGTAGACGCGCCGGAGACCCACCTGAACCTGTCGCTCCGGGGCATCCTGTTTTCCCGGTCTCCACACTACTCCGTCGCCATCATCGAGGACGGCAACAGGGAGGAACATTACTACCAGCCGGGGGACGAGGTGATGGAGGGCGTCACGGTTGATGCGATTTATGTTGACAAGGTGATTCTCGCCCGCGAAGGACGCTACGAGACCCTGAGCCTGCCCACCTCGCGGGCCACGCTGGAAACCACAAACGACGGCAGCAGTGCGGACACGGCCACGCCCGACCTGGCGCAGGTACGCTCGAAGCTGCTGCAAGAGCCGGAAAGCATCACCCAGATTCTGCGCATGCAGCCCGTTTACGAAAGTGGCAGCCTGAGTGGCTACCGGGTATACCCGGGCAGCGAGCGCTCGGTGTTCTTCGCCGTTGGGCTGCGGCCCGGTGACGTGGTCACCGCAGTCAATGGCGTGCCGCTGAGCAATCCGGCGAAGAGCCTGGCCGCGCTGGATGCGTTACGCACCGCGAGCAACGTGAACCTGACGCTCACGCGGCTGGGGCAGACAAAAAATCTGAGCATCAGTTTGCAATAAATAACAACGGAGTGTGGCCCGCCAAAGCGGGCCGGAATCAGTGATACCAAGAATAGCAGTCCCGGGAGTGCGCCGGTTGCGCATCGCCATCCTGATCAGCCACGCGCTGTGCCTGCTGCTGCTCTGCGTGACGCAGCCATGCGCCGCGGAGCAGAAAATGGCGACGCTCAACCTGAAGGACGCCGACATCAACACCCTGATCGGCACCGTCGGTGAGATCACGGGCAGAAATTTCGTGGTCGACCCGAGGGTCAAGGGCAAGGTGACGGTGATCTCGTCGGCGCCGATGACCGCTGACGGAATTTACCAGACTTTCCTGGCAATTCTCGCGGTGCACGGCTATGCCGCCGTGCCCAGCGGACAGGTTATCGAGATCATTCCCGAGGTGACCGCCAAGCAGCAGGGCGGTGTGCCAGTCGGCGGTCAGGGCGCACCGGGGGAAGAAGTCATCACGCGCGTGGTCAAGGTCAACAATGTGCCCGCGGCCCAGCTCGTACCCATCTTGCGGCCGTTGATTCCGCAATACGGCCATCTAGCGGCGTATCCGCCGTCGAACATGCTCATCGTCTCGGATCGCGCTGCCAACGTGGAGCGCATCGTTGCGATCGTCAAGCGCCTCGACAACCAGGGCAATCACCAGGTTGTGGTGCTGCCGCTGGCGCATGCCAGCGCCGCCGATGTCGTTGTCACCCTGGGTCAGATCATTCAGCAGGGCGGCGGGGAAAAATCCGCCACCCCGCCACCCACCGTTGTCGCCGACGAGCGCACCAACAGCGTGGTGCTGAGCGGCAGCAGCGGCCAGATTGCGCGTCTCAGGCAAGTCATCCGCAAGCTGGATGCGCCGATCGACCAGACCGGAGGCGACACACAGGTGGTGTATCTGCACTACGCGGACGCCGAGAATCTGGCCAAGGTGCTGAACTCGTATCTGCAGGGCGTGGCAAAACAGCAGCGCGTGGCCGGAAAGGCGGCGCCGCGGGCCGAGTCCGACAATGATCCGGGCACGACCAGCGTCGTCCCCGCAAAGGACATCAACGCCCTGGTGATCAGTGCATCGCCGGAGACCATGCGCGCCCTGAAGTCGATCATCGCCCAGCTCGACATCCAGCGCTCTCAGGTGCTGGTGCAGGCGGTGATCGCGGAGGTCAGCGCCAACTCCAGTCGCCAGCTGGGCGTGAATTGGGCGGCCTTCAACGATGACCGCATCGCCGCGGCCAGCCTGCCGGGCCTGGACGGCGGCACCATCGGGCAAATCGGCAGTGCCAGCGCGGAGGGCAGCAGCGGCGCGCTGCTCGGTCTGCTGCAGCCGGGTGGCCTCACCCTGGGCGGTGGCGTACTGAATCGGGGCGGCACATCGTTCGCGGTGTTGCTGCGGGCCCTGTCGAGCGATGCGGACACCAACATCCTGTCCACACCGACGCTGGTGACCATGGACAATCAGGAGGCGGAAATCACGGTCGGCAAGGAAGTCCCGTTCCTGACCGGGAGCTACGCCTCCACCGGCCTCACCGACTCCAGCGTCAACCCGTTTCAGACCATCGAGCGCAAGCAGGTGGGCCTGACGCTGAAACTCACGCCGCAAATCAACAAGGGCGATACGGTGCAACTGGAAATCGATCAGGAGGTTTCCAGCCTGTCGTCGGAGTCGTCACTGGTCAACGCCGTCGACCTGATCACCAACAACCGCAATCTCAAGACCACGGTGAACGTGCAGGACGGCGATATCCTGGTGCTTGGCGGGCTGATCGACAACAACGTCCGTTCCAGCGTTCACGCGGTGCCGCTGCTGAGCGACATCCCGCTGCTGGGCTCCCTGTTCCGCTATCGCACGTACAATCGCGACAAACGCAATCTGATGGTTTTTATCCGCCCGGTGATCATACGCGACCGCCGCGTGGCCAACTATTACACGCGGCAGAAATACCAGACCATGCGCGACGTGCAACTGCGTACCCGCGCCAGCGCCGGCGGCCTGCTGGGCGAGCACGAGCTGCCGGTCATGCCCGAGCTGGAAGAATTCCGCGACACCCTGCCGCTGACCACACCCGCCGGCAGCGACTCGGCGCCGCCCGGTTCCGTCCGGTAGTGTCATGAGCGAACCTGCACCACTGCGCCACCCCCCGTTCGCATTCGCCAGGCGCATGGGCGTGCTGGTGGGCGAGGACGATGGCGAGCGCATCGAGGTCATTCTGCGCGACGACGCCTCCGCCCTGGCGGCGGTGGAAATCCGGCGCTTCCTGGCACGCCCGGTCCGGTTGCAGACAGTCGACCCGGAGCGTTTCAACACGCTCGTCCAGCGTGCGTACGAAAGCGAATCCGCCGAGGCCATGGAAATGATGCAGGGCTTCGACGAGGATATCGACCTGGTGAGCGCGGCCCAGGCACTGTCGGAGCCCGCCGATCTGCTGGAGAGCGAGGACGACGCGCCCATCATCCGTCTGATCAATGCCCTCCTCACCGAGGCGATCAAGGAAAACGCGTCCGATATTCACGTCGAGCCGTTCGAAAACCGGCTATCGGTACGTTTTCGCGTCGACGGCGTGCTGCGCGAGGTGCTCGCGCCGAGTCGCGCCATCGCACCCCTGCTGGTGTCGCGCATCAAGGTCATGGCACGCCTGGACATCGCCGAGAAGCGCCTTCCGCAGGACGGACGCATCTCGCTGCGGGTGGCGGGGCGCGCCGTGGACGTGCGCGTGTCCACCATCCCCTCCGGGCACGGCGAACGGGTCGTGCTGCGCCTGCTGGACAAGCAGGCGGGCCGGCTGGATCTCGAACAACTGGGCATGGCGCCCGCGGACCACGCCACCATGGTGCGGGTGCTGGCGCGCCCGCACGGCATTATCCTCGTCACCGGCCCGACCGGTTCCGGCAAGACCACCAGTCTGTATGCGGCACTGACCACCCTCAACGACAAGAGCCGCAACATCATGACCATCGAGGATCCGATCGAATATTACCTCGACGGCATCGGCCAGACCCAGGTCAACGCCAAGGTCGACATGAGCTTCGCGCGCGGTCTGCGGGCAATTCTGCGCCAGGACCCGGATGTGGTGATGATCGGCGAGATCCGCGACATCGAAACCGCACAGATCGCGGTACAGGCCAGCCTCACCGGTCACCTGGTCCTGTCCACCCTGCACACCAACAGCGCGATCGGTGCGGTGGCTCGCCTGCGCGACATGGGCATGCAGCCGTTTCTGCTCGCCTCCAGCCTGATCGGGCTGATCGCCCAGCGTCTGGTGCGCACCCTGTGCCGCGACTGCCGCGAACCCTACGCCGCCGACGACACCGCGCGCGAACTGCTCGGCATCACCGCCGGCGAGCCGCTGACCCTGTACCGGGCCACCGGCTGCGCGCAATGCCGTCACAGCGGTTTTCGCGGACGCACCGGCATCTACGAACTGATCGAAGTCGACGAGACGCTGCGCTCGCTGATTCACGCCGAAGCGAGCGAGCAGCGGCTGACCGAGGCGGCACGGCAACACGCCACGAGCATTCATGAGGACGGGCGGCGCAAGGTTCTGGAAGGCACCACTACCCTGGATGAGCTGCTGCGCGTCATCCAGAGCGTGTGAGGCGGGGCGGCTGACATGGGCGCCTTCGAATACAATGCGCTCGACTCCCGCGGCCGGCGCAAACGCGGGGTTCTGGAAGGCGACACGCCGCGCCATGTGCGCTCGCTGCTGCGCGAGCGCGGCCTGACGCCGCTCGAAGTCGAAAGGGTCGCGGAAAAACCGGGCGGGCGGCGGCCTCGCTTTACCACCGGCATCGGCACCACCGCGCTGGCCCTGTTCACCCGCCAGCTCGCCATCCTCGTGCGTTCCGGCCTGCCGCTGGAGCAGGCGCTGACGGCGGTTTCGGAGCAGACCGAATCACGCGCCGCACAACGAATGGTGCTCAGCGTGCGCGCCGGAGTCAACGAGGGCCGCTCGCTGGCGGACGCCATGCGCGGCTACGGACGCGCGTTTCCCAATCTGTACATCGCCACCGTCGCCGCTGGCGAACAATCCGGCCATCTGGACACGGTACTCGACCGCCTCGCGGACTACGTGGAAAACCGCCAGCGCATGCGCCAGAAAGTCTCGCTCGCGCTGTTTTATCCGGCCATTCTCACCCTGGTCGCGATCGGCGTGGTGACCGCGCTGCTCACGTACGTGGTCCCGCAGGTCGTGCAGGTCTTCACCAGCATCGACACACAGCTGCCGCCACTGACGCGCGCGCTGATCGCGTTCAGCGGTTTCCTGCGTCATTACGGGCTGTTCCTGCTGGCGGCACTTCTGCTGGCGTCGATCGCTGCCCATTACGCGCTCAAGCGCGAGCACCTGCGCCACCGCTTTCACCGGCTGCTGCTGCGCCTGCCGCTGATCAAGCGCCTGATCCGCAGCATCGAAACGGCTCGCCTGGCGCGCACCTTCAGCATTCTCGCCGGCAGCGGCGTACCGGTACTGGAAGCCATGCGTATCTGCACCCAGGTGCTCTCGAACCTGCCCATGCGCGACGCGGTAGAGGCTGCGGCCGAGCGGGTGCGCGAGGGCAGCGCGATCAGCACGGCGCTTGCCGCCAGCAAGCTGTTCCCGCCGATCACCGTGCATCTGATCGCCAGCGGCGAATCCAGCGGCCAGCTCGACCGCATGCTGGAGCGCGCGGCGGAGCATCAGGAACACGAAGTCGAAACCCTGATCTCGGCCTTGATGACGATATTCGAACCGCTGCTCATCCTGGCGATGGGCGGCATCGTATTGGTGATCGTGCTGGCGATTCTGCTGCCGATCTTCGATCTCAACCAGTTGGTGAAATAGCCGGAGTCCCGGCGCAGAATACCGAGGGTGACAAATATGCACAGAAACGATTTCAGGCTCGGTGCGGGCGGGAGACAGAGCGGCTTTACCCTGATCGAGGTCATGGTCGTGGTAGTCATCCTCGGCATTCTCGCCGCCATCGTGGTGCCGCGCGTGATGGACCGCCCCGATCAGGCCCGCGTGGTCAAGGCCAAACAGGACGTGCGCGCCCTGGAAAGCGCGCTCAACACCTACCGCCTGGACAACTTTCATTACCCGTCCACCAATCAGGGCCTGCAGGCCCTGGTGCAGGAACCGAGCGGAGAGCCGCCCGCCAAAAACTGGAAATCCGGCGGCTATCTCAACCGCCTGCCCAAGGATCCATGGGGCAACCCCTATCGCTATCTCAACCCGGGCCAGCACGGGCAGATAGACATCTACAGCCTGGGCGCGGACGGCCAGCCCGGCGGAACCGACATCGATGCGGACATCGGCAACTGGAATCTTGACGAATAGGGGCCGTTTCAATCATGGCTCGCGCCGCACGCTCCCCTCTCCCGCGTACCGGAGGGCATCCCGCCAGTGCGCCTTTACTCTTCTCGAAGTGCTGGTGGTGCTGCTCATCATTGGTATCGCCACCAGTTTCGCCGTGCTGGCCGTGGGCGGTCGCTCGCTCGACGATCGCGTCACCCTGGAAGCGCGCCGTCTCGATCGGCTGATCCGGCTGGCCAGCGATACCGCCATCGTCAACAGCTACCAGATCGGACTCATCGTCGACGCGCACAGCTATCGCTTCGTCGTGCTGGAGAACGGCAAATGGCTGGCGTTTGCGACCAATCAGCCGCTGCGCCCGCGCAAGCTGCCCCCGCCGCTGGCCGCCACGCTGCACACCGACGGCCTGGAACTCTCCGAGGCGCAGCAAAAGGCGCTGGGCGAAGACACGCAACCGCCCCAGGTGCTGATCCTGTCCGGCGGCGAGATGACACCGTTTCGGCTGGATGTGACCGCCACCGGCACGAATACGGGCTACCGCATCGACGCCGACCTCATGGGCCGGGTAACAATGACGCGCATCGATCCTAATGATGTCTAGAGACGGCCGCCATTGCGCAACGAAAATCCGGTCGGGCGGCTTCACCCTGATCGAAATCCTGGTCGCGCTGGCCGTGCTCGCGATCGCCATGAGCGCCGTCATCGCCGCAACCGGGCGCTACGCTGACAATGCGGCCTACCTGCGCGAAAAAACCCTCGCAACCTGGGTGGCGCGAAACCGCCTTGGCGAGTTCCTGCTGGCGCCGACCTGGCCGGATACCGGCCACTCCGATGGCGACACCCGCATGGGGCACCGGCGCTGGTGGTGGCGGGCGCAGGTATCGCAAACGCAGGATCCGCAGCTGCGGCGTATCGACGTCGAGGTGCGGGCGTCGAAGGATGGCTCGCCCGTTGCGAGCCTCAGCGGCTTTACCGGCCCGCATCCGCGGCCGGCCGACTGACATGGCACTGTCTGCTGGAGCACGGCGAGTTGCATACAGGCATCCGCCTGTTGCGGGAGTCGCAGTTGCGGGCCGATCGCGGCTTGCGCCGCTCCCACGGAGGATACGCAGCGGCAACAACGCATCCGGCTTCACCCTCATCGAGCTGCTGATCGCCCTGGTCGTGTTCGCGCTGATGGCGGCAATGGCCTATGGCGGGCTGGCGTCCGTACTGCGTACGCGCACGGCGGTGGCCAGCGCACTCGAGCGCACCGCAGAACTGCAAAAAGCCGTGTTCCGGCTGCAAAGCGACCTGGAGCAGGTACGTCGACGCCCGGTGCGCGACAACTACGGCGATGCACAACCGGATTTTTTCCTCGATCCCAATGATGGCCGCCTGCTTTTCACCCGCGGCGGTCACGACAACCCGCTCCTGTTTCCGCGCTCCACCTTGCAGCGGGTCGCGTACGCGCGGGAGGACGACAAGCTGGTGCGCTATAGCTGGGACGTGCTCGACCGCGCCCAGGACAGCGCACCCGCACGCATCGTGCTGGCGGAGGGGATCGAACACCTGGCCTGGCGCTTTCTCGACCGCCAGCACCACTGGAGCGAAACACCATTGCCACGCGACGCCACGGCCGGCGAGTTGACGCCAGTATTGCCGCTGGCGGTGCAGCTCACCCTCGACACCCGCGACTGGGGCCGGTTGCGCCTTCTGTTTCTGGTGGGGCATTGAGCACGCGGCCGAAACAGCGCGGAGTCGCGCTCATTACCGCGCTGCTGGTGGTGGCACTGGCAAGCATTGCCGCGGTCGCCATGCTCTCGGCACAAAATGTCGCCATCCATCGCACCGGCAATATCCTGGCCAGCCAGCAGGCATGGTGGTACGCCACCGGCATGGAGCAATGGGCCGTCACCCTGCTGGACCGCGACCACCAGGACGGCACCGTCGATTCGCTGGACGAGCAGTGGGCCCGCCAGGTGGATTTCCTGCCCATTGAAAACGGCTATCTCAAGGGACACATGGTCGACCTCCAGGGCCGCTTCAATCTCAACAGCCTCGCCGCGCCCAAACCCGAGGCGGCGATGCAGCAGTTCATGCGCCTGCTCGAAAACATACCCGATGTGGACCCGGTACAGGCGCCCGCCCTGGCACAAGCGGTGCGCGACTGGATCGATGCCGACATCAACCCGCAGATCCCGGACGGCGCCGAGGACAATTATTACCTGGGGCTGGAGCCCGCCTACCGCACCCCCAACCGGCTCATGGACACGCCCAGCGAACTGCTGGCGGTGCGCGGCTTCACGCCGGCGATTTATCGTGCTCTGGCGCCGTACGTGGCGACACTGCCGCAAGCCGGCAGCGCGATCAACGTCAACACCGCGCCGGCACCGGTGCTGATGTCGCTGGCGCCCGATCTCGATCCGGCGCAAATCGCCAGCCTGGTCGACGCGCGCAAGGACAAACCCTACGCCTCGGTGCAATCCTTTCTCGCCGAACCCGCCTTTGCCGGCCGCAGCATCAAGGACAACGGCCTGAGCGTATCCAGTCAATACTTCCTCGCCCGCGGGGAAGTCCATGTGGGCGATGGGCGGGTGATCCTTTATAGTCTGCTGTACCGTGATAACCGGGGGAACACGCGCGTCATCGAACACAGCAAGGGAGCCTTTTGATTCCGTGAGGGACACACTCATCATTCGCCTGCGCGGCGAGGACGCCGAAGCGCTCGACTGGTGCCGGTTCACGACGGCCGGCGAGGCCGGGATCGGTACCGCGCCGCTGGCCGAGATCCTGACGCAGTGCGCCGGGCATCGCGTGGTGCTGCTGGTGCCCGGAATCGACGTGGTACTCACGCAGGCGCATCTGCCCGTGCGCCAGATGCACAAGCTGGTGCAGGCGGTGCCGTTTGCACTCGAAGACCAGCTTGCGGAAGACATCGATAACCTGCACTTCCCGCTCGGCGCACGCACACCGGACGGTGGCGTCGCGGTCGCCGTGGTGGCGCGCCAGCGCATGGACGAGTGGCTGGCGCCTTTTCTGGACGCGGGGATCCAGCCCGAGGCCGTGCATCCCGACACGCTATGCCTGCCACTGCCGCCGGCCGATGCGGAACCGGCGCCGTGGACGGTACTGATCGAACCCGGCCGCGCGCTGGTGCGCAGCGGGCGCGATGCCGGCTTTGCCTGCGAGGCAGACCTGCTGCCATCGCTGCTGCGCCGTGCGACGGTATCCGAAGCGCCCGCTTTTCGTGTCCATGTCGCACCGGGGGCCCGGGCACCCGGCGATCTGCCCGACGGGGCTGAAACCGCGGCCGCGCCCGCCGATGCGTTCCGCCTGCTGCTGGACGGCCTGGCACAACGGACTCCGCTCAACCTGCTCCAGGGCACTTACGCCACCAGCAGTGGCACCATCCGGCACTGGCGAGCCTGGCGCGCCACCGCGGCACTGGCCGCCGTGCTGCTTGTCGCGTGGCTTGCCGCACAAGGCGTCACCGCCTATCAGCTGAGTCGGCAGGCCGATGCCCTGAACGCCGAAGCCACGCGTGTTTTCCAGCAGACTTTTCCGGACATCGAGCGCATCGTCGACATGCGCGCGCAGGGCGAACAGGCACTCTCGCGCCTCACCCGCTCGGCCAGCGGTCACAGCGGTTTTCTGTTTCTTCTTGCCCGCAGCGCGCAGGCCCTGGCAAAAACACCCGGCATCACCGTGGACCAGATCGAGTACCGCGATGATCGCCTGGACCTGAGCCTCAAGGGCAACAATCTGCAATCGCTGGAAAACCTGCGCAATCGCTTCCGCGGGCAGAAGGAACTGATGCTGGAAGTGCAGTCGGCGAACTCCGACAGCATGGGCGTGCAGATCCGCGTCAGCGTGCGTCGACGCGAGGCGGGGGCGACATGAGGGAGTGGTGGCAGTCGCTGGAACGGCGCGAGCGCCTGCTGGTGGCGATCGCCGGCGCATTCGTGGTCGCCGCCATCATCTACGCCGCGATCTGGGAGCCGCTGTCCGGCAGCATCACCCGCCTGTCCGCACGCGTGAACGACCAGCGCGCGCTCGTCGCGTGGCTGCACGATATCGGGCCACGCGTACAGACCCTGCGCGCCGGCACGATTGCCCCGGAGAATGCCCGCGACCGCGAGCGTTCACTGCTGTCGGTCATCGACCGAACCAGCAAGCAGAGCGGCCTGGGGGACGCGGTGACACGCATCCAGCCCGATGGCGACACGCGGGTGCGGGTGTGGCTGGCCAACGCGGATTTCGACCATCTGGTGCGCTGGCTGTTCGAGCTTCGGCGCCACTACGGCGTGCACAGCGAATCCGCTCTGGTCAACGCGGAGGATCAGGGCGGCGTCGGCGCGCGCCTGAGCCTGGTGCGCGGCGCGGAATGAAGTGGCTTTACCTCACGGCCGGGCTGGCTTCGCTGCTGATCAGCCTCGCCGCCACGGCGCCGGCCCGCTACATCTACGCCTGGAGCGGCGCCGGCAACGGCCTCGTGCGTGCGAGCGGCATCAGCGGCAGTGTCTGGCACGGACGCGCCGGCTCGCTCTCTCTGGAGCGCAGCACGCTGCGGCTGGAGAATGTTTCCTGGCGGGTGCACCCCCTTGGCCTGCTGCGCGCCCACCTGCGCCTGAGCGTCAGCGGCGATGCGGCCGGCGGCCACGCCCGGGGCACGGTGCAGGTCGCCGCGGGCGCCGATACGGTGGTATTGCAGAACATCCGGCTGGCCGCACCACTCGCAGATCTGATCGATGCCGCCGGCATGGGTGGACTGCCGCTCAGCGGCCAGGTCAGCGCACGACTCGCACGCATCGAGCTGAACGCGGGCCGCCTGATTCGCGCCAGCGGCGATATCGCCCTGGGCGATGCACGCTGGCTTCTGGCACAGCCGGCGGTCTCGCTGGGCTCCTTCGACGCCCACATCGGCACCACGTCCGACGGCAATATCCGGGCAAATCTGAGCGAGCGCCCGGACAGCCCGCTGGCCCTGCGCGGGACTGCGACCTTGTCCCCTTCCGGTCACTGGCAGGTGGACGCACGCCTGCGCGCCAGCCCGGGCGCCGCTATCGCCAGCCAGCTCGCCCTGATCGGCCAGCCCGATGCGGATGGCTGGTATCACATCCGTCAGAGCGGCGAGCTGTAAAACCCGCCAACGCA
>CAZYIP010000109.1:0-5216 GCA_964646895.1 uncultured Salinisphaerales bacterium
GCTTGCCGCTGAAACGCTTGCGCAGCACCGGATCCTGCGTCGCCACGCCGACCGGGCAGGTGTTGAGATGGCACTTGCGCATCATGATGCAGCCCTCGACCACCAGCGGCGCGGTTGCGAAGCCGAACTCGTCGGCGCCCAGCATGGCACCGATCACCACGTCGCGCCCGGTCTTGATCTGGCCGTCGACCTGCACCGCAATGCGCCCGCGCAGACGGTTCAGCACCAGCGTCTGCTGGGTCTCGGCGAGGCCCAGCTCCCACGGCGTGCCGGCGTGCTTGATCGACGACCACGGCGAGGCACCGGTGCCGCCGTCGTGGCCGGAGATGGTCACATGATCGGCCTTGGCCTTGGCGACGCCCGCCGCCACCGTGCCGACGCCGATCTCGGACACCAGCTTGACGCTGACCGACGCCTGCGGATTGGCGTTTTTCAGATCGTGGATGAGCTGGGCGAGATCCTCGATCGAGTAGATGTCATGGTGCGGCGGCGGCGAGATCAGTTCGACGCCAGGCGTCGCAAAACGCAACTTCGCGATGTACTCCGAAACCTTGCGCCCCGGGAGCTGCCCGCCCTCGCCCGGCTTCGCACCCTGGGCCATCTTGATCTGCAGCTGCTCGGCGCTCGCGAGATACTCCGCGGTGACGCCGAAGCGGGCCGAGGCTACCTGCTTGATTCTCGACTTCAGCGAATCGCCCGCCTTCAGTTCGAGGTCCCTTTCCACGTGTCCGCGACCCAGGCGCGACGCCAGTGTTTCGCCGGCCTCGATGGGCGCGTAGCGGTTGCGGTCCTCGCCGCCTTCGCCGGTGTTCGACTTGCCGCCGATGCGGTTCATCGCGATCGCCAGC
This sequence comes from uncultured Salinisphaerales bacterium, assembly GCA_964646895.1. Taxonomy (GTDB): domain Bacteria; phylum Pseudomonadota; class Gammaproteobacteria; order Nevskiales; family CAZYIP01; genus CAZYIP01. Next base: position 849 of record CAZYIP010000109.1, read on the forward strand.
GTCGTGTGCGCCTCGGTGGAAATGGAGCCGAGCGACATCGCGCCGGTGGAAAAACGCTTGACGATCTCGACGGCGGGTTCCACCTCGTCGAGCGGCACCGGGGTGCACTCGCCAAACCGGAATTCGAACAGCCCGCGGAACGTCATGTGTCGCCGCGACTGGTCGTTGATGATATGCGCGTATTCCTTATAGGTGCCGTAGTTGCCCGCGCGCGTCGAGTGCTGCAGCGCCGCGATCGCGTCCGGCGTCCACATGTGCTCGTCGCCGCGCGGCCGCCACGCGTACTCGCCGCCGGCATCGAGCGCATCGGCCAGCACCGGATCATTGCCGAACGCGGCGCCGTGCACCCGCAGCGCTTCCTCGGCCACTTCGAACACGCCGATTCCCTCGATGTTCGAAGCGGTGCCGGCGAAGTACTTGTCCACCATCGCCCGGGACAACCCGACCGCCTCGAAGATCTGCGCGCCGGTGTACGACATGTAGGTGGAAATGCCCATCTTGGACATCACCTTGCGCAGCCCCTTGCCGATGGCCTTGATGAAGTTCCTGATCGCGGTCTCGCCGTTGACGTCGCCCGGCAGCCGGTCTTCCAGACCGATCAGCGTTTCCAGCGCCAGATAGGGATGCACCGCTTCCGCGCCGTAGCCGCCGAGCAGCGCGAAGTGATGCACCTCGCGGGCCGAGCCGGTCTCCACCACCAGGCCGGTGCTGGTGCGCAGCCCCCGGTTCACGAGGTGATGATGGATTGCCGAGAGCGCCAGCAGCGCCGGGATGGCAACGCGATCGCGATCCATCTGACGGTCGGAAACGATCAGGATCGAATAGCCCGAGCGCACCGCGTCCTCGGCCTGCGCGGCCAGGCTTGCAAGCCTCGCCTCGATCGCCTGTGACCCCCATGCCGCCGGATAGGTGATGTCGATTTCGAGCGAGCGAAACTTGCCGTCGGTGTAGTTTTCGATCTGCCGCAGCCGCTCCATCTGGCCGAAATCGAGCACCGGCTGGCTCACCTCGAGCCGCAGTGGCGGATTGATCTCGTCGATGCCCAGCAGGTTGGGCTTCGGGCCAACGAACGATATGAGCGAAGTCACCAGCTCCTCGCGAATCGGATCGATCGGCGGGTTGGTCACCTGCGCGAACTGCTGCTTGAAGTAGTGATAGAGCGTCTTGTTCTTCTGCGAGAGCACTGCGAGCGGCGAGTCGTTGCCCATCGAGCCGACCGGATCCTGCCCGCCCACCGCCATCGGCAGCAACTGAAACTTGAGGTCTTCGTCGGTATAGCCGAACGCCTGCTGGCGATCGAGCAGCGATTCCCTGGCCTGCAGCGGCGGCTCCGCCGGTACCGGCAGATCATCGAGCCTGACGCGAATGCGCTCGACCCATTCGCGATAAGGACGACTGGAGGCGAGCATGTCCTTCAGCTCCCGGTCATCGACGATGCGACCCTTCTCCAGATCGACCAGAAACATCCGGCCCGGCTGCAGGCGCCACTTCTTGACGATTCTTTCCTCCGGCACCGGCAGCACGCCGGCTTCCGACGCCATGATCACGAGACCGTCGTCCGTCACCATGTAGCGCGCCGGCCGCAGCCCGTTGCGGTCGAGTGTCGCGCCAATCTGGCGCCCGTCGGTGAACACGATCGCCGCCGGTCCGTCCCAGGGCTCCATCAGCGCCGCATGGTATTCGTAGAATGCACGCCGGCTCGCGTCCATCAGCGTATGGCCTTCCCACGCTTCGGGCACCAGCGTCATCATGGCGTGGGCAATCGAGTAGCCGCTCATGACCAGGAGTTCGAGCACGTTGTCGAACGACGCCGAATCCGACTGACCGTCGTAGATCAGCGGCCAGACCTTGTCCAGATCGTCGCCGAGGATGGGGCTCGAGATCGCGCCCTGGCGCGCGCGGATCCAGTTGACGTTGCCGCGCAGGGTGTTGATCTCGCCGTTGTGTCCGATCAAGCGGAACGGGTGCGCCAGATCCCAGGTGGGGAAGGTGTTGGTCGAGAAGCGCTGGTGCACCAGGGCGAGTGCGGAAACCACCCGCGGATCCTGCAAATCCTGGTAGTAACGGCCGACCTGATCGGCGGGCAGCATGCCCTTGTAGACGATGGTGCGCGCCGACAGCGACGGTACGTAAAACTGCCCGCCGTGACGCAGCTTCAGCGCCTGAATCGCGTGACCGGAACTCTTGCGGATGATGTAGAGCTTGCGTTCCAGCGCGTCGGTCACGGTGACGCCGCGGCCGCGCCCGATGAAAACCTGGCGGATCACCGGCTCGATCTCCCTGACCGAATCGCCGAGATTGGAATTGTCCCGCGGCACATCGCGCCAGCCGAGCAGAACCTGCCCCTCGTCCTTGATCGCGCGTTCGATCTCGTACTCGCACGCGAATCTCGAAGCCGGTTCCTGCGGCAGAAACACCTGCCCCACGCCATACTGGCCCGATGGCGGCAGCGTCACGCCCTGCTTCGCCATCTCTTCGCGAAAGAATGCATCGGGGATCTGGATCAGGATACCGGCGCCGTCGCTCGCCCTGGGATCCGCCCCCACGGCACCGCGGTGCGTCAGGTTCCTCAGGACGGTCAGGCCCTGTTCAACGATCGCGTGGCTTTTTCCGCCCTCGATGTGAGCGACGAAACCGACACCACAGGCGTCGTGCTCGCAGGTGGGATCGTAGAGGCCCTGTCGGGCCGGCAAACCGGGATGATGCATGGTAAACCTCGCTCAGTGACCCTGGAGCGAGCGGCGGGCACGCGAAGCGACTGCCGCGCATCCCGAAGGGAGGTTTAAGAACCAGTGCGCAACCTGTTTACTTTATAGAGTCCGAAGGTACGCTTCAAGAGAAATCTTGCGCACCAGCCTCGCGGTTTTTCACTGGCCGATGCATGGATAGGGATGCGAAATTGAAAAAACCCGTGCGCCGGGGGCACAGATCCGAGATATAATCTACGCCGCGAGACACATCAGGTTAACCCGCTGCGACCCAATAACCAGGAGCGCCCATGGTATCTGCCGACATTCTGAAGCTGATCGAGGAACAGGGGATCAAGTTCGTGGACCTGCGCTTTTGCGACACGCGCGGCAAGGAGCAGCACCTGACGTTGCCCGCGCGCGCCCTCGACGGCGACCTGCTGGACGATGGCGTCATGTTCGATGGCTCATCCATCGGCGGCTGGAAAGGCATCAACGACTCCGACATGATACTGATGCCGGACCCCGACACGGCGGTGATCGACCCCTTCTACGAGGAGCCCACGCTCGATCTGCGTTGCGATGTGATCGAGCCCAACACCCTGCAGGGCTACGGACGCGACCCGCGCTCGCTGGCGCGCCGCGCCGAGGCGTATCTGAAATCGACCGGGATCGCCGATACCGCCTATTTCGGCCCGGAGCCGGAGTTCTTCATCTTCGACGACGTGCAGTGGGGAAGCAGTATCGACGGGGCGTTCTACCGTATCGATTCCTCGGAGGCAGGCTGGAACTCGCAGAAGGCCTACGCCAGCGGCAACCTCGGCCATCGCCCAGGCATCAAGGGCGGCTACTTCCCGGTGCCCCCGGTAGACAGCCTGCAGGACATCCGCTCGGCCATGTGCCTGGCGCTGGAGGAGATGGGCGTCGTCACCGAAGTCCATCACCACGAGGTGGCGACCGCCGGGCAGTGCGAGATCGGCACCCGCTTCAACAGCCTGACCCGCAAGGCCGACGAGTTGCTGATACTCAAGTACGTGGTCCACAACGTCGCCCACGGCTACGGCAAGACCGCGACCTTCATGCCCAAGCCGCTGGTCGGCGACAACGGCAGCGGCATGCACGTACACCAGTCGCTGTCGAAGGCCGGGACGAACCTGTTCGCGGGCGAAGGCTACGGCGGACTGTCGGAGACGGCCCTGTACTACATCGGCGGCATCATCCACCATGCCAAGGCGCTGAACGCCTTCACCAACCCCGCCACCAACAGCTACAAGCGCCTGGTGCCGCACTTCGAGGCGCCGGTGCTGCTGGCGTACTCGGCGCGCAACCGCTCGGCCTCGATTCGCATCCCCTGGGTGGCGAGCCCGAAGGCCCGGCGCATCGAGGCGCGCTTTCCGGATGCGACGGCCAACCCGTACCTGGCGTTTGCCGCCCTGCTGATGGCGGGGCTCGACGGCATCCAGAACAAGCGCCACCCCGGCGACGCCATGGACAAGGACCTGTACGATCTGCCACCGGAGGAGGAAAAGGCCATTCCTCACGTGGCGGGATCGCTTCAGGAGGCGCTCGCCTGTCTGGACAACGACCGCGAGTTCCTCAACGCGGGCGGTGTGTTCAACGACGACCTGATCGACGCCTACATCAAGCTGAAAACCGACGAGGTGATGCGCCTGCGCACCGC
>CAZYIP010000109.1:5316-12324 GCA_964646895.1 uncultured Salinisphaerales bacterium
CTCTTGACATTTGTTAATGCGAATGCGCATTATTCGCGTTAGCAACTGCAACACGATCCGAGGAGAACGGCATTGCCGACCACCAGCAACAAAAACCGCGGCTCGTCCGATGAGGTGACAGGCTCGCGGGACAGCGTGCCACGGATCCGCAGCGCCGACCTGCTTCGTGGCGGCCGACGCATCATCATCGAGCACGCCGACGAAGATTACTGCCTGCGGCTCACCCGCAACGAACGCCTGATTCTGACCAAAAGCTAACTGTCTCTCCGCCAGCCAACCGGCCGCCATCGATGCGGCCGGCACGCCAGCCGACACTTCACCGAAACCGGAGGTAATCGAAGTGCTACGGCCCATCGGCTTGACCGGCTGGTTAATTCTCCCATTGCTCGTCCTGCCCGCTACCAGCTGGGGCAATAATAATGAAGACATGGTTGCCACCATTCTGAGTCCCGTCACCGTTCTGGGCACGCGCACGGAACGCCCGAACAAGGACCTTCCGCGCTCGGTCGACGTGGTCGATGACGATGAGATCGCCCGGGAGCAGAGCAATGACCTGGGCTCGGTCGTCGACACGCTGCCAAACGTGAGCCTGACCGGCTCGCCGCGCCCCAGCGGCGAGCAGATCCAGATCCGCGGCCTTTCCGACGAACGGGTGCTGATGCTCATCGACGGCGTCCGCCAGGGCTTTTCCAAGGGACACCTCAGCAACGAATTCATCGATCCCGACCTCATCAGGCAGGTCGACGTCGAGCGCGGCCCCGCATCGGTACTGTGGGGCAGCGGCGCGTTGGGCGGCGTCGTCAGCGTGCAGACCAAGGACGCCGTCGATCTGCTCAAACCGGGCCAGTCATTCGGCGCCCGGCTCAAGGGTGGCTACCAGTCCGCCACCGACGGCTGGCTCGGCAGCGCCACGCTCTATGGCACGCTGGACGATCGCCTGGACGGGCTGCTCTATGTCGGCCGTCGTGATAACGGCGATCTGAAGCTGGGCAACGGCGAGACGCTCGACCATTCCGCCTATCGGGAAGATTCGCTGCTCGCAAAAACGACGTTCCATGCCACGGAAAGCCAGTCGATCGGCCTCTCCCACCGCAGCGAGCGGCTGGACGGCGACGTGCCCTCCAATCCCGCTTCCAACGTCTCCGACGAGAATCCGCTGTTGTCACGCGAGATCGCCCTGGATACCACCCAGATCGAGTGGCGGGTGAAACCCGGCGAGCCGCGTGCGTTGGATCTGCGCACACATCTCTACCATACTCGAACGAAGGTGGACGAGTTCGCTTCCAGTCTCGACCGCAAGGACCATACGGAAGTCAACACGGTCGGCCTTGACGTTGCGAATACGAGCCGCTTCGGGCTCGGCGCGGTCGGCGATCACGCCCTCACCTACGGCATCGACGGCTATCGCGACCGTGCCGAAGCCACCCGCAACGGCGATCCGCGCCCCGAATTTCCCGATGCCCAACGACGCCTGCTCGGTGCCTTCGTACAGGATGAAATCACCTGGGGAAGCTGGACCGTCACGCCGGGCATACGCTACGACCGTTATCACAGCGAATCCGAGGACGACGTGGCGCCGGATCAGGACGAGAGCCACGTATCCTCGCAGCTCGGCGTGGTCTGGCAAACCACCGACTGGCTGTCCCTCTATGCCAGCTATGCCGAGGCGTTTCGCGCGCCTTCGCTGGAAGAGCTGTACGCGACCGGCACCCATTTCGGCGCCAATCATTTCGTGGCCAATCCGAACCTGAAGCCGGAAAAGGCAGCCAACAAGGAACTCGGCGCGCGTGCCGGCTGGGACAGCTTGTTCAAGACCGACGATCGGCTGACCCTGGACGTTTCGGCTTTCCGCAACGATGTCAAGGACTTCATCGATACCATCGTGACGGTGACACCGCTGCCGGGCCCGCCCTACGTGGGCGGCACCACGCGCAGCGAGAACGTGACCGACGCGCGGCTTCAGGGCTTTGAAGCGAACGCGCGCTATGCCGCCGGCCCCTGGTTCGTCGGGCTCGGCTACGGCCAGACCCGCGGACGCAACGAGACGGACGATCAGCCGCTCGCGGATATCGCGCCGGACCGCTGGGTGTTGCGTATCGGTTTCACCGAACTGCCGTGGAACGGCCGCATCACCCTGCGCACGACCCTGGCCGAGCGTCAGGACCACGTTCCGCCGGGGGTTGAGGAAACCGCGGGCTACACCGTCTATGACCTGCTGACCAGCTGGTTTCCGCGCGACGACCTGAGACTGGACCTTGCCGTCGGCAACCTGACCGACAAGGCCTACCGGCGGCACAACGCCGTCATCGACGAAGCCGGCCGCAACGTCATGGCCAGCCTGACCTGGAACTTCTGATTGGAGACGACGATGAACGCAACCGAAAAACCCTCCGCGCTGCTGCAGCGCTGGTCCCAACTGATGTTGGACGAACCCGGCCTGCGTGCGCGCAACGCCGCCGCGCGTCTGGGCGTCAGCGAGGGCGAACTCGTCGCCGCCCGCTGCGGCGGGGGCGCGATCCGCCTGAAGCCCGACTTCAAGGGATTGCTGCATTCGCTGGAAGGGCTGAGCGAAGTGCTGGTGATCACCCGCAACGAGTACGCCGTGCACGAAAAGCGCGGCTTCTACCGCAAGCTGAACCTGGGCGATCCGTACGGCACCGCGCTCGATCCGAACATCGACCTGCGCTACAACTTCCGCCACTGGGCTCACGGCTTCGCGGTCACCGACGAGAGCGCCCACGGCCCACGCGAGAGCCTGCAGTTCTTCGACCGCGACGGGACCTCCGTGCACAAGATCTACCGCACGGACAACACCGACGACAACGCATGGCAAAAAGTCGTTGGTCAATTCGGCGACGACGATCAGACGCCCGGGTTCACCCCGGCAGCCGCGGTGCTCGATTATCCTGTCGAACCGCGCGAACGGGCCGACACCGACGCGCTGCGCAAGGAGTGGGCCGCGCTGACGGACATACACGACTTCCAGCCGCTGCTGCGCAAGTACAAGTTGCGGCGTATCGATGCGCTGAGCCTGGCCGGCGCCGACCTGGCGCGGCGGGCGCCACGAGACGCCTGGCGTTCCGTCCTGCAAAAGGTCGCCGAGACGGGACTGTCCATCATGGTATTCGTCGGCAGCCCCGGCGTGGTGCAGATCCACACCGGCCCGGTCCAGAAGCTGATGATCCGCGATGGCTGGTTCAACGTGCTCGATCCGACCTTCAACCTGCACTTGCGCGAGGACGCCGTCAGCCAGTGCTGGGTCGTGTACCGGCCCACCGACGATGGCGGCGTCACCTCGCTGGAGCTGTACCACCGCAGCGGCGAGTTGATCGGCCAGTTGTTCGGCGCGCGCAAGCCCGGCGTGCCGGAGCTCAAGGGTTGGCGCAGGCTGCTCGCCGACGTACCGGCAGCGCAGGCGGAAGCGGCCGTCGATGCGGTATGACTGCAGGCTGCTGATCGCCCCGGTTCTGCTGCTGGCGGCTTGTGCCGCGAGCGCGACGCCAGCACCCGACATCACCCAGCGCGTGATTGCCGTGGGCGGTGGCCTCACCGAGATTCTCTACGCGCTGGGCGTGCAGGATCGCATCGTCGGCGTCGATACGACCTCGACCTGGCCACCGGCAGCACGCGACAAGCCCCAGGTCGGCTATATGCGGGATCTGGCTGCGGAGGGCATTCTGTCGCTGTCTCCCACGCTGGTCCTCGCGACCGAAGAAGCCGGCCCCGCGCGCACGCTGAAGCTGATCGAAGCCGCGGGGGTTCCGGTGCGCCGCCTGCCGCCGCCACGATCGGCCGACGATGTAAAAAGCACGATTCGCGCGCTGGCCGGGCTGTTCGATCGCCAGGCACGGGGGCAAGCACTGATCGACGATCTGACCGCGTCGCTGCACCGGGCGACACAGCAGATCGACACCTATTCGCAACACCCGCGCGTGCTGTTCGTGCTCAGCGCCAATACGCAACTGCTCGCGGGCGGGCGGGATACCGCAGCCGATGCCATGATCCGCCTCGCCGGCGGCGAAAACGTCGCCACCTATACCGGCTACAAGCCGCTGACGCCGGAGGCGGCGGTGCGGCTGGCGCCACAGGTCATCCTCACGGTGGATTACGTCGTCGACGAGGTCGGCGGCGAGCAGGCGCTTCTCGCCCTGCCGGCACTATCACTGACGCCCGCCGGGCAGCATGGGCGGCTGGTGGTCATGGACGCGGAGCGCCTGCTGGGATTCGGGCCACGGCTGGGACAAACGGTGGCAGAGCTCGCGCAGCGCCTGCACCAGCGGGATGCGCCGTGAGCGAACGGGCCGCGGCCTTTCCCGGTCACGCCCGGCGCCGCCTTCCGCCGGCGGCCGTGCTTGGCCTGCTGATCGGGCTATTGACGGTTACGGCGCTTGGCGCCCTGTTTTCGGGTGCGGCGCAGCTACCTCCTTCGCGCGTGCTCGCCGCACTCTTCACGTTTCCCTTTCATGGCGGCGCAGCCGCTCACGACCCGGCGCTGGCGGTGATTACCCTCATCCGCCTCCCACGCTTGCTGCTGGCGATCGCGGTCGGTGCGGCACTGGCAGTATCCGGCGCCGCCATGCAAGGGCTTTTCCGCAATCCGCTGGCCGATCCGGGGCTGATCGGCGTATCCAGCGGCGCGGCCCTCGGTGCCGTGCTGATCATCGTCCTCGGCACCTACCTGCCGCTCGCCGGCGGCATCGCCGCCCTGCCCATCGCGGCCTCCCTGGGCGGCCTTGCCGCCGCAGCAGTCGTTTACCGCCTGGGTCGCGATGCGGGCCACGCGGACGTCGCCACCTTGCTGCTCGCCGGTATCGCGGTCAATGCCATCGCCGGCGCCGGCACCGGATTGCTGACCTACTTCGCCGATGATCGCGAGCTGCGCAGCCTCACGTTCTGGCTGATGGGCAGCCTGGGCGGCGCCGGCTGGTCCCAGATCGGCGTCGTCGCGCCGTTCATGCTCATCTGCAGCGCCGGTCTGTGCGTGCTCGGCCGGCCGCTGAACGCTTTTCTGCTGGGCGAGGATGTCGCCCAGCATCTCGGCTACCCGGTGGAGCGGCTCAAGGCGCTGACCATCCTGCTGTGTGCGATCGCGGTGGGTGCTGCCGTCTCCGTGACCGGCGTCATCGGCTTCGTGGGCCTGGTGGTCCCGCACCTTCTGCGCCTTGCGCTGGGCGCGGACCACCGGCTGCTGCTGCCGGCCTCGGCACTGCTGGGGGCCGCGGGACTTCTGGCGGCGGATACCGTGGCCCGCACCGTGGTCAGCCCCGCCGAACTGCCCATCGGCATTCTCACGACACTGCTCGGCGGCCCCTTCTTCCTCTACCTGCTGATGCGCCGGAGACGGACGCTGTGAGCGCACTCGCTGCCGAGGACGTGTCGCTCGCGCTCAAGGCGAGGACAGTGCTGCACGGCGTTACCCTGACGGTACGCCCGGGCGAAATGGTCGCCCTGATCGGCCCCAACGGCGCGGGCAAATCGACACTGCTGCGGGCACTTGCCGCCGAACTGCGCCCCCAGGGCGGGCATTGCCTGCTCGATGAGCTGAACGTACATCGGACCGCGGCCGACGTGCTTGCGCGCCGGCGCGCGGTGCTGCCCCAGAACATCAGCACGGATTTTCCGCTCGTCGTAGAGGACGTGGTGGCGCTCGCGCGCGCGCCCTGGCGCCGTCACGCGCAACCGGCGCACAACCGGCGCGCCATCAGCGAGGCCATGGCCGCCGTGGGCGCGGGTGCGCTGCTGCAACGGGACTACCGCGACCTGTCCGGCGGTGAACGCCAGCGTATTCAGCTCGCCCGCGTGCTGGCGCAGATCTGGGACGTCCATTGGGATGACAAGCCGCGCTATCTGCTGCTGGACGAGCCGACGGCCAGCCTCGATATCGGGCATCAGCAACGTCTGCTCTCCGTGGTGCGAGAGGTACTGTCCCGAGGCATCGGCGTGCTTGCCGTGCTGCACGATCTCAATCTGGCGGCCGCCTTCGCCGATCGCGTCTACCTGCTGAGACATGGCCGCATTCTCGCCCACGGTCCGCCGGCCGCCGTGATTCGGGCGGAGCATGTCAATCCTGCCTACGCTGCGGAGCTGGATGTGCGGCTCGATGCGGACACGGGACGGCCGCTGGTGCTGCCTCATCCGCCTGCAGCGGGTGATCATCGAAGTGCTGCCGAGCAACCCCCTGCCTCTTGATCCAGCACTGACTGCCGCTCGCGATCGCCATCCTGAGCGTACTGACGATCGCAAGCCTGACCAGAAGCCGGAACGGTCCGGGTCATGTTGCGTGACACAGCCGTGCGTGCCAATGTAAACAAGACACACATTTCAACGTACGCGGTGCCCCTGGACAGCAACATCGGCGCAGCAACACCGGACAGTCGTCATGCGGCGCAGAATCCTCCAGCGATTCACCCTCCTGGCCATCACAGCCATCCTTTTGGGATTGTCGGGTTGCAGTGGTCGGTCGCCGGACTTCCATCTCACCAACGTGACCGGCCACATGCCGGATCTCAAGCTGTTCGGCGCGAAAAACGCCCGGGGTCAGGTGCGTACTGCGGCGGATTACCGCGGCAAGGTGGTCATCCTCTACTTTGGCTATACCCACTGCCCGGATGTCTGCCCCCTGACGTTGTCGAAGCTGCACCAGGTCATGCGAAAGCTGGGATCGACCGCAAAGCAGGTCCAGGTGCTGTTCGTGACGGTCGACCCGAAGCGCGACACTCCCGCCGTGCTACGACAGTACCTGGCTGCGTTCGATTCGCGCTTCGAGGCGCTCAGGCCGACCGGGGAAGCCCTGGATTCCTTTACCCACCACTACGATGCGTCCTACAGCTACGACCAACCCGACGCCAACGGCAATTACGTGGTCAACCACTCCGCCGCCATTTACATTTTCGATGGCAAGGGCAAAATGCGGCTGATCGGCACCGGAGGCGCCGACACCACATCCGGCATCGCGGCCGACATCAGGAAACTCGCCAGTGCCGGATCCTCCTGGTGGCCGTTCTAGGG
>CAZYIP010000110.1:0-7045 GCA_964646895.1 uncultured Salinisphaerales bacterium
GGCGGCGCATGGTCGTTTCCCAGGTGGACAGGGCCATCCGGGTCCAGGCGGTCGGTTTGCGGTTGCGGACGGGCTTGCCGCGGGCCGGTATGTCCGGAGGCGATGCCTCGCGGAGTCTGTCCATCCAGCGCTCGCGTGGGCGCACCAGCCTGAGGTGCCCGGCCGGGTGCGAGGGTTGCCGCGGCGCTTCCGGGTGCGGGCGGGCTGCATCCCCCGACACGGGTTCGGGCGGCGGATCACGCCCCGCATCCACGCGGGATACCAGGTTTTTCCGGTCTTGGTCGAGGGCCGCAGGCCGTGTGTCCTGTCGTCCGGACTTGCCATCGGGGCCATTGTTCATGACGGAATATGGCGGATATCAGGTGGTTGAATTACGTTGCGGCTGCGAGTTCCTGGTATTCGGGCACGCGCAGGTGGTTTCCGGCGATCTGCGCCAGGCTGCGCAGGGTACGCCGCGCCCGACCCGTCGTCGCCGCCAGCTGAAGCAGCATCGGGAACTCGCGGGGATGGCCGAGCGCGCCGGCGAGGGCCTGCGCCAGCCGGATGCGCCCGGTCTCGTCGACGGCATTCAGCGCCGCGGCCGGCAGATTCTGGTCGGCGCGATCGGAGATGCTGCGGACAGCGATGAACGGCACATGGCGTTCGCGTGCCACCGCGCAGATGGCGGCACTCTCCATGTCCACCGCGACGGCACCGAAGGTGCGCTGCAGGCGCTCCTTTTCGCGGCTGTCGCGAATGATTGCCGTTGTCGTGAGCAGCGCACCCGTCGTAACCGTGAGTGCCGGTGCGGCAACCTCGTGCAGGCGCTCCAGCCAGGCCGCATCGGCGGCGTACCAGCAGCCGGCGATGTCGTAAACCCGTTCCGCCAGCACAAGCACGCCGGGGGCGAGCGCGGTGCTCAGTGCACCCGCAAAGCCCCAGCTCACCAGCGCGGTGGCGCCCTGGTCGAGCAGGGCGGATGCGGCGCGCGCGGCGCGGGTCCAGCCGATCCCGGATACACGCACCTGGACCGCTTCCTGCAGGCGCGGGCCGGTACCCGCCTGCGCGCGTCTGAAGCAGGCTGCCTCGGCCGGCAACGCGGCCACGACACCGAGAATTGGCGCGGCATTCGTCATCCGCGCCTCCTCATCGCTGGCTCCGGGTGAAGCGGGCCAGCGCCCAGAGCGGAAAGTACGCGTAGTAACCGTGGTACTTGAGGTAGAACACGCGCGGGAAACCGGGCGCATTGAAATATGGGCTGTCCCAGAGGCCGTCGTCGCGTTGCTGCGCGAGCAGATAGCGCACGCCGGCCAGGGTCTCCGGTGCGTCGCACTCTCCGGCGCATAACAGCCCCATGATCGCCCAGGCGGTCTGGCATGGGGTGCTGGGGCCTGCGCCGGCGCTGGGGCCGTCCGGGTAGTAGGTGCCATTGCTTTCGCCCCAGCCGCCGTCTCCGTTCTGGCAGGATTTCAGCCATCGCACGGCACGGCGTATCCATTCGGCGCCCGGGTCGAAGCCACATTGCTCTGCCGCGGACAGCACCGACCAGGTGCCGTAGATGTAGTTGGTGCCCCAGCGCCCGAACCAGCTGCCGTCCGGTTCCTGCTGCGCACGCAGATACGCCCACGTGCGCTCCAGCGTTGCCTGTGTGCCATCGGCGTTCAGTTGGCCGAGCAGGGCGGCAACGCGCGCGCTGACGTCGCAGGTCGGCGGATCGAGCAGGGCGCCGTGGTCGGCAAAAGGGATTTCATTGAGATAGTAATATTCATTGTCCGAATCGAAGGCTGCAAAGCCGCCGTTCCTCGACTGCATGCCGCATAGCCAGTCCACCGCTCGCCGGATCGAGTCGCGGTAGCGCTCGTCGCCGGTGCGGTTCATGGCCCAGGCAATGGCCGCGGTGTCGTCCAGATCCGGATAGGCGTCGTTGCGAAACTGGAATGCCCAGCCGCCGCCGGCGAGGTCGGGGTGATCGCGCTGCCAGTCGCCCGGGGCGTCCAGAAGCTGTTTTCCCAGCAGCCAGTCGAGACCCCGGCGGACTGCGGCCATGCTGTCGCGATCACCGACCTCCAGCAGCGCGTGGCTGGCGAGGCAGGTATCCCAGGCCGGCGACACGCAGGGCTGGCAGTAGGCCCGATCCTCCTGCATGTACACCAGATCCCTGATGGCGCGCTGCGCGTCGCGCCGATAGGGATGGTGCGGCGGATACCCGAGCAGGGCGAACACCTCGTAGGAGTTGACCATGGCCGGGAAGATGGCGCCGAGCCCGCCCTGGCCATTGCGGCGCTCGATGACCCAGTGCAGCGCGCGCCGCATCGCACGTCTGCGTATCGCCCGGGGAATCAGCGGTTCCAGCGTTCGTCCGATGCGATCGAGAACGATAAAGACCCGGTTCATCCACGAGCGGACCTTGAAGTAGCCGCGCTCCCGTTCCGGCGGGACGACGAACAGCTCGCGCACGTTGACCCCGCGCGGATTGCGCGCACGCGGCTTGAGCGTGCACAGCATCATCAGCGGCACCATGACGGTGCGCGACCAGTAGGACACCTTGTCGAGGTGAAACGGAAACCAGCGCGGCAGCAGCATGACCTCCACCGGGATGAAGGGCACGCCGCTCCACGGAATCTGCCCGTACAGCGCCAGCACGATGTGGGTGAACACGTTGGCATTCACCGCGCCGCCGCGGGCGAGAATCGCATCGCGGGCGCGGCGCATGTGCGGTGCCTCGGCATCGTCTCCGGCCAGTTTCAGGGCGAAGTAGGCCTTTACCGAGCAGCTGATGTCGAGATCGCCGCCCGGATACAGGCACCAGCCGTCATTGTCGGCCTGACAGGCGCGCAGATAGACGCAGAGTTTGCGTTCCAGCGCCGTATCGATTTCGTCCATGAAGTGCATCATCAGGATGTATTCCGCGGATACGGTGCAGTCCGCTTCGAAGGGAAAGCACCAGTAGCCGGCGTCGTTCTGGCGCGCCAGCAAGGCATCGCGCGCAGCGCGGAGGGCGTCGTTAACCCGATGCGGGTGGAGCGGTATCGGTTCGCGCCATGGGATGGATGTGCTGGATCCGGATTCTGATTCCGCGTCTTGGACGGCCTGTTGCATGCTCGGCTCCGTATTGCGTATCGGATCGGCTCGCACGGACTCCGTGCCGGCACCGTCGTTGTGCAGCACGGGGCCTGTGCGGTTGAATTTTCTCGGCCGGTGCCTGGAGCGTGTTAACTTCGCGCCCTGGGCGGCCCACACTTCGGGTGCCGCGCCAGGTGCCACGCGGCCCGTGGGGAAGCGTCGGTGGGCCTACGGCACCGGCAGTCCATAGCTGGACCAGCGGAACAGCGTGCGCAGCATCTGATCGCGGCGGATCGCCATGTTGGTGATCACGATCGTCGCCTTCACGGTCTTGCGCGATATCTTGACCTGCGCGCCGGCAACCAGTGCCGGATTGCGGTGGACCTTGCGCAAACTCATCACGGCCATCCCGAGTGCCCACAGACAGAACTGGCGGATGCCCGTCTCTTCGGCGGGAATTCGCAGCGTGTAGTTGAGCCCGTCCTGGAGATGGGAGTGCGCGATGGCGATGAGTTGTTTCATTCCGGCACTGAACGCCTGTTCGTGGTGCCCGTCGGCTATCGAACCGAGGTCGCAGCCGGCCGCATTGAAGATGTCACGCGGCAGCCAGCAGGCGCCGCGGGTGCGGTCCTTCCATACATCCTTGAGGATGTTGGTCATCTGCAGACCCTGGCCGAACGACGGCGCCAGGGCCATGAGCGTCTCGCGCTGGCGGTTGATCCGGGGCGAGTAGTCGCAGAACAGCTCTGTCAGCATCTCGCCGACCACTCCCGCCACGTAGTAGCAGTAGAGGTCGAGCTCCGCCACATCGACGAGGCCGGAGGGCTGGATGCGGCGCTGAAACTCCGGCATGCCGTGGCACATGATGCGCAGGCACCTTGCGATGGCCGTGTAACTGCACGGGCGATAGCTCCGGGTCAGCGCCACGACCCGGCCGATGTTGGCGATGAGGTCGCGCTCCGCCGGCGGCGTCTCCGCACTCAGGTGCGGGGCAAGGTCGCGCGATAGCGCCTCGGAAGGTGTTCGACCCTCGACCACGGCGACGAAGCGGTCGTGAAACGTCTGTTTTTCGGCCGCGGGCAGGACTGCATTGTCTTCGATGACATCGGCGATCCGGCACAACAGGTAGGCGTTGGCGACCACGTCGCGCAAGCCTGCCGGCAACTGCGGAATGGTCAGGGCAAATGTGCGCGATACGCCGGGCAGAATATGGTCCTGATACTCTTGGTCGCTCGTCAGCGTCGTCACACTGGCACCTCGAGACGTTGCCGGAGAAGCTTCCTGTCGTCCTTAAATATACCCAATGGTCAGAGTGATGCAATGTGGTGGCCAACCGGTTGTCGGCTCGCAGTCGTAACCGATGACAAACGAATCGGCTGGCGGAGTCCCATGCTGGACAGGCAGGCTCATAGCCTGCGGCCACGTCCGGCAACCAGAAAGATGACGGCAAGAATCAGGCCGACGACGAACAGGATTTCAGCGAAACCCGCGGCCGTGCCGGCGATGCCTCCAAAGCCGAGTACTCCCGCAATCAGCGCGATAACGAGAAAAACAACGGCCCAGTAGAACATCCGGTACTCCTTTGAGAAAGTGATATTTATCCGTCATAATTGCCTGGTAGCATCCAGCTAACTGATATCGGGGGATTCCCGCTCTCGCTGACTGGCGCGGACAAATGCAGGTCGAAGCTTCCGGTCGTTTCTTTGGTAAATGGACCGTCAACCGCGCAATTCGTTCTGTATCACAAGGAAGATCATAATACACGAACCAGGGCCCGTTGACGCTTCGTACGCTACCGCGTTGCGGCCCTGAAAAGGGGGGCGCCATGATAAAGAAAAGAGCAGCCGGATCCGCGGCGGAGCGGGCCTTGTGCATTCTCGAACAGCTGATCGAAGGCGGGCGGCCGATGTCAGTGACGGACATGGCGGCGGTGGTGCATCTGCCGCGACCGACCGTGTCCCGCCTGGTGCATCTGCTGGAAAACCGGGGCTTTCTGCTGCGGAACCTGTCCGATCGAAAGTACGTGCCCGGCCCGCGCATGGAGAAACTCGCGCTGGCCATGGCGCAGGGCAAGCTGGCCGGTGCAGCGCAGCGCATGACCCTGGAGACAGCGGTCGAGACGCTCGGGGAGACTTGCCACGTGGTCATGCTGGATGGCCATCGCCTGACCTGTCTCGGCGGCGTCGAGGTGGAGAGCCCGCTGCGCCTGAATTTCGACGCCGGTACCCATATTCCGATCCACTGTACCGCCCCAGGCAAGCTGCTGCTTGCGGTACAGCGAAAGCGCGTGCGTACAAGCATCCTGCGGCGGCTGCGACTGCAGCCGATGACCGGGCGCACCATTGTCGATCCGGTTGCGTTCGAGCAGGAGCTGGATGAGACCCGTGCGCGTGGATTCGGCGTCGACGACGAAGAATACCTCACCGGCATGGTGGGCGTTGCGGTGCCGATCGAGCCGCCGACGGGCGAGCCGGTCGCGGCGGTTTTGACCCATGCGCCAGCCTTTCGCCGCAGCGTGGAAGAGTTGCGCGGCTTCCTCCCGCAGCTGCGGCAGACGGCGCAGCGCCTGTCGACCCTGTGCTATCTGGAAAACGCAACGCTACAGGTTGCCGTCAGTTCATCCGCCTGATTCCGGCACAATCCGTGTTTCCTTCGGCTATCCTTATCCGAATCCCTCATAGCGGAATCTATCACTGTGATGTGGGCGGAATTGAAGCCGATAGTGAACGTGGTGGACGACGATCCGGCGACGCGCGATGCGGTAACGGTGCTGCTGCGCTCGGTTTCGCTGGACGTTGCCTGTTTCGATACTGCCGAGGCGTTTCTGGCGGCGTGGGATACGGGCAGGCCCGGATGTCTCGTTCTCGATTTGCGCATGCCCGGCATGAGCGGCCTGGAACTGCAGATGGCGCTCGGCGAGCGCGGCGATCACCTGCCGATCATTTTCGTCACCGCGCACGGGAACGTGCCAGCGGCGGTGCGAGCGATTCGCGAAGGCGCGGTCGACTTCCTCACCAAGCCGGTGGACGATGAACTGCTGATCGAGAAAATCCACAAAGCCATCGCCTACGACCGCGACACGCGGCAGCAGGCCTTGCGGCGGCAGACGCTGCAGGCGCGCTTCGATCTGCTGACGCCGCGCGAATTCGAGGTCATGGAGGGGGTGGTGGCCGGCAAGTCGAACAAGGAGATCGCCCGCGATCTCGGCATCAGCCCCAAGACCGTGGAACTGCACCGCGGCAACATGATGAACAAGATGCACGCGGATTCCGTGGCGCAACTGGTGCAGATGCACTTTATTGGCAGGAACTGACGCAGGCGACGGGTTCTGCCGGCTCGTCCGGCTTCACGGTTGGCAAACGCAGAAAAAAGCAGGCCCCGTGCCCGACGCGCGATTCGACCCAGAGTTGTCCGCCGTGGGATTCCACGATCGCGCGACTGATCGCGAGCCCGATGCCCATGCCTTCGGGCCGGGTGGTGTGGAAAGCCTCGAAAATGCGCGGCAGGTGTTCGGCCGGAATGCCCTCACCGGAATCCTGCACGGTGATGTCGACATGATCGGCGTCATGGCTCGCACTGCTCAGGGTCAGCCTGCGTGCACCTCGCACGGTGTTTTCCATCGCATCGAGGCCGTTCAGGATCAGGTTGACCAGAACCTGTTCCAGCTGCACCGGATCGCCGAGAAGCGGGTGCGGCTGCGGGCTGATGCGCAGCTCGACGGACGCACCGGCCTGGTGCAGCCGGCTCTCGGTCAGGGAAAGCGCCTTGTGCAGCAGTGCGGTGACGCTGACCGGCGCATTGCGCGTGGCGCCGCGATTCAGGAAATCGCGCAAGCCGTGGACGATATCCGCCGCACTGCCGGCCTGTTCGCCGATTTTCCGCAGAATGGGAATCAGCTGGTCGCTGCCGGCTCCGTGATCCAGCATACGGATGAGTCCGCCCACGTAACTGGTGATGGCGCCCAGGGGCTGGTTCAGGTCGTGGGCGAGTGCGGTAACCATTT
>CAZYIP010000110.1:7145-12291 GCA_964646895.1 uncultured Salinisphaerales bacterium
CTGGTGATGGCGCCCAGGGGCTGGTTCAGGTCGTGGGCGAGTGCGGTAACCATTTCGCCGACGGTCGCGGTGCGCTGGGCATGAAAGTGTTCGGCCCGCCACGCCTCCTGCGTGCCGTTGCTCTCTGCTAGGTCGTGGGTCAGCCACAGAAAGCCGTTTACCCGGCCGCGGGTGTCCGTATGCGGCAGGTAGGTGATTCGTACCCTTCGGCGCCCCAGTCTGCTGTGGTGCAGCGAGGTGTGGAATGTGACCCCGCGCCCCGCCAGAGCGGCCGTGACATGCGGACGGATTCGCGTGTAGCTGGTCTTTCCCAGCACATCCTGCAGGCGCTTGCCGTCCACGGCATTGGCGGAGAAGCCGAACCAGCGGTTGTAGGCGTCGTTGCTGCAGGTATGGCGCGTATGTTCGTCAAGACCGGCGACCGGGCCGGGAAAGGACTCCGCGAGCAGTCGCAATTGCGTCTTTTGGCGCTCGCCGGGATCAGCCGCAACCGGCTCCCGCCTTGCAGGCGGTTGCGATGGGCTGCGTGCCGTCACCGGCACTGATCGCCTCGGTCTCGCCGACACAGGGCTGCGCGGAGTGCATGCGCCGAGGGACGGGGTATCCGGTTTACGGGAAACGAGTGCATCGTCCATCCGTTGTGCCTCGGAAGGCGGGGCTGGGGGCAAAAGTGTATCGACAGGCCCTGATATAGAAACAATGCGAGGGGAGGTTAGTTCCTTGGCCATCCGTTGGCCGGCAGGTGAGCGGGGTCGGCGGGAACGGGAATATCGAACTCCCAGCGCGCCGGCAGCGGCGGGAACGACAGGGCGCGGCGCAGGGTTTCGCGAAATGCGGTACGGGGTACGTCAAACGCGCCCATACGGTAGAGATGCTGGGAGCCGACCTGGCCGTCGATGAACCTGAAGCCCCATTTGTCGAGCTGGCGGGCGAGATGAACCAGTGCAATCTTGGAGCCGTCGGGTGCACGGCTGAACATGGATTCGCCGAAAAAGGCGCGGCCCAGGGCCAGGCCGTACAGGCCGCCGATCAGCTTGCCCTCGCGCCAGACCTCGATCGAATGCGCGTAGCCGAGGCGATGCAGTTCGCGGAACGCGCGTCGCATGTTCTCGCCCAGCCAGGTGCCGTGCTGGCGCCGCCGCGGCGCCGCGCAAAGGTCGATGATGGCGCGAAACGACCGGTCCAGGGTCACCGCATAATCATGGCGCCGCAGGGTGCGCCGCAGCCGGCGCGAGATGTATATCTGGTCGGGCACGAAAATGGTGCGCGGATCGGGCGACCACCACAGGATCGGCTCGTCCGGGTTGTACCACGGAAATACGCCATTGCGATAGGCGCGCAGGAGACGCGCGGTGCTCAGATCGCCGCCGATGGCGAGCAAGCCATTCGGCTCGTCGAGCGCGCTGTCCGTGTCCGGAAAGGGCTCGTCCGGCAGGCTGGGATTGAGCCAGTGCAGGCGGTTGGCTTTCAAGAGTTCGATTCCTCGTGTCGGTAGGGGGCGTGGCTCTCCTGAAGGGAAACGTAGCCGTCCACCAGCGGGGTTTCGCGGCGGAGAAAGTCGCGCACCGCCGCGCGCAGGGCCCGATCCGTCAGCCAGTGGAACGAATGCGTGGTCACCGGCACGAATCCCCGGCTCAGCTTGTGCGCCCCCTGCGCGCCGGCATCGAAGCGCCGCAGGCCGTGGCGGATGCAATAGTCGATACCCTGATAATAACAGGCTTCGAAGTGCAGGCTATGGTAGTCGTCGCGCGCGCCCCAATGGCGCCCGTACAGCGTGGTTTCGTCGCGCAGGGTCAGGGCGGCGGCGACCGGCGTGCGATCGTGGCGGGCGAGGAAGACCACCACCTGTTCGGGCATGGTTTGCCGCAGTTGCAGAAAGAACTCCAGATTCAGATAAGGGGACTGCCCGCGTATGTGATAGGTGTTGGCGTAGAAGTCATAAACCGTGGCCCAGGTCGCCTCGTCGAGCTGATCCGCGGTGAAGGCTTCCAGGGTGATGCCCGCCTCGGCAACGCGCCGGCGCTCGCGGCGGATTTTCTTGCGCTTGGCAGCGGTCAGGGTGGCGAGAAAGGCATCGAAATCGGCGTAACCCGGGTTGAACCAGTGATACTGACAGTCGCTGCGGGTGAGAAAGCCGCTGGCGGTGAAGGCGGCTGCGTCGGCATCGGTGGCGAACAGCGCGTGCGCTGACGACAGCCCGTGCTCCTCGGCCAGCTTGCGCTGCGCCCGGGCCAGGGGCTCCCGTGCCTCGGCGGCACCCATCAGGCGCGGCCCGACGCTGGGTGTGAACGGGATGGCGTTGACCAGCTTTGGATAATAATGGCGGCCGCTGCGCTCATAGGCGTCGGCCCACGCCCAGTCGAATACGAATTCGCCGTAGGAGTGATGTTTCAGGTAGACGGGCGCGGCACCGACCAGATGGCCGTCACGCTCGGCCAGCAGATGGCAGGGTTCCCAGCCGGTCTCTGGCGCGACGCAACCGCAGTCCTCCAGGGCGTGCAGAAACTCGTGACGGAGGAAGGGGTTGGCGTTCGGGTTCAGGCTGTTCCACTGCTGTGGATCGACCGCGCCCAGGCTGGCGACGAGCCGTATTTGCATATGTCCGGGCCCACCCGCTGTGACGACCGGGTGGCCTAATGCACGGTGTCGCGCAGATACGCCATTTCCCGCAAGGCCAGTTGAACACAGGTATCGTGTTCGAAGCGCGACAGTTCGGGATCGCTTTCGTCGCCGCTGGTCGCTTCGGTCAGGCGGCCGTTGGCGTCGAAGCAGAGAAACGCCCCCGCGGTGCGCACCCGTATGCTGTTGTCGTCGTCCGATTCGTCGAACGTGACCTGAACGTAGCGGGCGCGCGTGTCGGCGTATTCGGGCAGTGTGCGGAAGCCGTTGGCGACCCGCGCCGCTTCTTCCGAACTGAACTCCCGGATGCTGCCGTCGCTCGACAGAAGATAATGTTTGATCTGCATCTGTATGCTTCCCCGTGCCGAGGATATCCGACTCGCTGGTCGAATCAGCTCCCTGTTGCCTATATGCGGCGCCGCGCGAGAAAATTCAAGCGTGCCCTCAATTCGCGCGCGCCGCAAGCGGCGGCGGCATCGTGTATAGTTTACCGTTCCGATTCCCGGGTTCACCCTATGGCTCAAGCGCGGTCAAAAGCTGATTCCGTACCGGCGCCGCAGCGCAGGCTTGCGCGTGGGCTCAAGGAAGCCGTCTTGCTGCTGGCGGTTGCGGTAACTGCCTATCTGGTCATGACTCTTGTCAGCTACTCGCCCGCCGATCCGGGCTGGTCCAGCAGCGGCGATGCCGGCACCGTGCGCAATCTCGGCGGTATCGCCGGCGCCTGGATCGCCGACATGCTGCTGAGCCTGTTCGGCGTGATCGCGTTCGCGCTGCCATGCCTGATTCTTTACGCCGGATGGCGCATATTCCGCTGGGAACGGAACGATGGGCGACTGCCGCTTGGTGCCGGTGTGCGCGGCGCGGCCCTGCTGGTGTTTCTGCTCAGCGCGAGCGGGCTGGCGGCCATGCACGTGGCTGCGCCCGGTGTGTCGCTCCCGCAAAGCGCCGGCGGCATCATCGGTTCGCTGGTGGGTCGGCGGCTGGAGGGTGTATTCAACCCGGTCGGGAGCACGCTGATACTGCTGACCCTGCTGGTGGTCAGCCTGCCGCTGCTGCTGAATTTCTCGTGGCTGGGGCTGATCGACCGTATCGGCGACCTGATCGTATCCGGCTGGGGGCGCCTGCTGGATCGCATGCGCCAGTCGCTGGCCGCGCACCGGGAGCGACGGCGTGTAAAGATCGAGAAACCCAAACCGCGACCCGCGTCCGACAGCGCGTCCCGGCGCCGTTCCCGCGGCACCCGCGCGGGCGGTGCCCGGCAATTGCCGTTGCCGATGAAGGCACGCGACGAAGGTATCGACGTGCCCCGGATCAAGGCAGGCAGCGGGCCGGTACTGCCGCCGGTGGAAATACTCGACCCTGCCCGGGCGAGCGACTTTGCCTACAGCGAACAGGAGCTGGAGCGCATGTCCGGCGACCTGGAGCGCCATCTCGGTGATTTCGGCGTGCAGGTGAAGGTGGTGGCGGCGCAGCCCGGTCCGGTAATCACGCGTTTTGAAGTCGAGCCGGCGCCTGGTGTGAAAGTCAGCCAGATCAGCAATCTGGCAAAGGACCTGGCGCGCGCCCTGTCGGTGCTCAGCGTGCGCGTGGTCGAGATCATTCCGGGCAAGTCGGTCATGGGGCTGGAAATCCCCAACCAGCAGCGCGAGCTGGTGGCGCTGTCCGAGATGCTGCTGTCCACGCAATACACGCGGACGACCTCGCCGCTGACCCTGGTGCTGGGCAAGGACATCGCCGGAACACCGGTGACGGCGGATCTTGCGCGCATGCCGCATCTGCTGGTGGCCGGCACCACCGGTTCCGGCAAATCGGTCGCGCTCAATGCCATGATCCTGAGCGTGTTGTACAAGGCGTTGCCGGCGGAAGTGCGCTTCATCATGATCGACCCCAAGATGCTGGAGCTGTCCGTCTACGAGGGCATTCCGCACCTGCTGGCGCCGGTGGTCACGGATATGAAGGATGCTGCCAACGCCCTGCGCTGGTGCGTCGCCGAGATGGAGCAGCGATATCGCCTGATGGCAGCGACCGGCGTCCGCAACCTCGCCGGTTTCAATCGCAAGGTAATGGAGGCGGAGGAGCGGGGCGAGCCGCTGGCGAATCCGCTTGCCAGCCCTGCCGAGGGCGAAGAGGCGCCGCCGCGCCTCGAACCGCTGCCGGCCATCGTGGTCGTAGTGGACGAGCTGTCGGACATGATGATGACCGTCGGCAAGAAGGTCGAAGAGCTGATCGCGCGACTGGCGCAGAAGGCGCGCGCGGCGGGGATCCATCTGATCCTTGCCACGCAGCGGCCGTCGGTGGATGTGATCACCGGTTTGATCAAGGCCAATATCCCGACCCGCATTGCATTCCAGGTATCGTCGCGGGTGGATTCGCGCACGATCCTGGACCAGATCGGTGCCGAAAGCCTGCTCGGTCACGGCGACATGCTTTATCTGCCGCCGGGCACGGCGGTGCCGCAGCGGGTGCATGGCGCGTTCGTGGACGACCACGAGGTTCACAAGGTCGCGGCGTTTCTGAAGCAGGCGGG
>CAZYIP010000111.1:0-12122 GCA_964646895.1 uncultured Salinisphaerales bacterium
AGCAACCTGCTATCTTTCGTCTTCAGGGGCAGGAAAAGCTCAACGTCGAGCGGAAAATGGGCAGCGAGGGCGAGCGCTTCGAAGCAATGCACGATGTGCTCCGGTTTCTGGGCGCGGAGGCTGCCGCAGCGACAGAGGCATAGGAGCCTGCGGTGTGGGAGCAGCGCAAGCCGCGATGCGCCCGCAACAATTGCCTTCGAATCGCCTGACCGGATACACGAAGTCTTCCCAAACCGTTTACCCGCTCGCGTAAACGCGCCAACCAGGCCCGTCGACGATAAACTGGAAGTACAGTGTCATCCACATCAGGGGGATGAGGCCAATGTCTCCAACACTGCCGGCAGCGCGACGCGCATACACCCTGGGTGAGGACATTGCCCACATCGCGACCCACGGCGTAGGCACGGCGCTGAGTGTCGCCGCGCTCGTGAGCATGCTGGTGATCGCAAGCATTCACGACAGCGCCTGGCAGATCGCTTCGGCAGCGGTGTTCGGCTCGACGCTGGTTGCCCTGTACGCAATCTCCACCGCGTATCACGCCCTGTCGAGAACACGCGCGCGCAACCTGTTCCACATGCTGGACCAGCTTGCCATCTATTTTTTGATCGTGGGCACCTACACACCGTTCGTGCTGGTCTGTCTGCGCGGGCCGCTGGGCTGGACCGTGCTCGCCCTGGTGTGGGCCCTGGCCACTACGGGTATCGTGCTGCGGCTGGCGTGGCCGCGGCTGGGAAAGCGTCTGGCAGTGCCGCTGTACCTGTGCATCGGCTGGCTGGGTCTGATTGCAATCAGACCACTGATCAACGCGCTTCCGGGAACCGCACTCGCTCTGCTTCTGAGCGGCGGCCTGGCTTACACCGCAGGACTGATTTTTTACCGCTGGGCCGCCCTGCCGTACCACCACGCCATCTGGCACCTGTTTACCCTGGCCGGCAGCGGCGCCCATTTCGCGGTGGTGTTCGCCTACGTCCTCACGCCGACGATAACGACCTAGCGCTGCTCAATGACCACCCGTGAAACTGCATTCACGGGAATGGCGACCAACGTACATCGTGGAAGCGGCGGCAATCATGCCATGTCTTGATCGCGGCTAAAGCCGCTCCCACAAATCTTGTGGCCATCCCTGCTCCCACGAAAGCGACAATACCAAAGTTTTGTGGGAGCGGCTTCAGCCGCGATCAGGGTAATAACTACAGGATTGCGTGGCCGGATCAAGGACCGGCTCTATAGCCGCCGCAGCGCCTCGGCGAGCAAGCGCCGTACGGCCGCCATGCCAGTGGCAAGGCTTTCTTCGATCTCGGCATGAATTCCCCGCGCGCCGCCGAGACCGGCCGCCCGGTTCACGACCACCGCCACGCACGCATAGTCGATCCCCAATTCGCGTGCCAGCACCGCCTCCGGCATACCGGTCATCCCCACCATGTCACAACCGTCGGCACGCAGTCGGCGGATCTCCGCCGCGGTTTCCAGGCGTGGCCCCTGTGTCGCGCCGTAAACGCCGCCGTCGATGATCTGGAGATCGATGGCTTTGGCCGACTCAAGCAGGCACTGACGCAAACCTTCGCTGTATGGTGTGGTGAAGTCCGCGTGCAGCACGGCGGGGGTGGATCCGTCGGTGAAGGTGTGCTCTCTGCCCCATGTATAATCTATCAGCTGATCGGGTATACAGAGTCGCCCCGGAACACAGGCGTCGGCGATGCCGCCGACAGCGGCCACCGCAATGACCCGACCGACGCCGGCCTGCCTCAGCGCCCACAGATTGGCCCGGTAGTTGATCAGATGCGGCGGAAGCTGATGGGCATCGCCATGGCGGGCGAGAAACACCATCTCGCGATCGCCATAGCGCCCCCGCCGCAGTGGCGCGGACGGCACGCCATAAGGCGTTTCCATCGCTTCCTCGACGCGGATATCCAGGCCGGGCAACCAGTCCAGGCCGGTACCGCCGATAACGCCAACCGCGCGGCGCTCGCGTCCGGTCATCGCTACGCCTCGTCGCGCTCGCCGACCGCGTAAACGCCCGCGAGCTGGCGCAGGTAGCCCTTGTAGTCCATTCCGCAGCCGAACACATAGCGATCCTCGACCGAAAGCCCCACGAATGACGGCTCCAGGCCCGCCACCCGCCGGTCATGGCGCTTTTCCAGAAGCATGGCGCTGTACAGTTCCCGCGGCCCCTGGGCTCGCAACGCATCGAGAATGGCCGCAAGGGTGTGGCCCTCATCCACGATGTCGTCGATCACCAGCACCGTGCGGCCAGCGAGAGGAATCCCGGGGCTCACCCGCCACACCAGATCACCACCGCTGGTTTCGCCGTGGTAGCGGGTGGCATGCAGATAATCCAGCTCCAGGGGAAAGGCCATGCGCTTGATCAGGTGCGCCGTGGGCACCAGGCCGCCGATCATGACGCTGAGCACCACCGGCCGGTGGCCGCCCATGACGGCGGTGATTCGTTCCGCCATGCGATCGTACGCCGCCTCGACCTCCTGTTCGGAATAGAGCTGGTCGGCACGGCGCAATACCGACGCGCATTCCTCGCCGAGATCATCAGTCATGACATCGTTCTCGTTTCCATGGGCGTGCGCTCCCCCTGTTGCGTCGGCCCGTGAACACCGCATCGGCTGAATAACCGGATGGCCGCTCCCCCGCTCGCGGCAGCGGGCGCCGGAAGTCTTCATATACCGCCAGAAGACCGGACCTGTGCTGGATCAATCGGACGACCGCGTCAAATTCTCCAGTTGTCGGCGCGCTTCTCCGTGGCGTGCCGTTCGTTTCAGCGCCTCCCAGTCCGGCGCCGTACCGTGCGCCGCAAGCGCGCTCAGGCGCGTGTTCGCGCTCGGCACCTGCAGTCCGTCGAGCAAATCGATTACTGCTGGCCGATTATTGCATACCGGCAACATGTCGCAGCCCGCCTCCAGCGCCAGGTGCGCCCGTGTGAGGTAATCCCCGACAGCCGCGGCGCCATTCATGCTCAGATCGTCGCAAAACACCACACCGTCGAAGGCCAGTTCATCGCGAAGAACGGTTTTGATCCAGTGCCGGGACAGACTCGCCGGCTGCGCATCGACAGCCGGGTACCGGATGTGGGCCATCATGACCGATTGCGCGCCCTGGCGGATCAGCTTCGCGAATGGCGGCAGATCGTGGTCGGCAATCGTGGCGTAGGGCCGCTCGTCTACCGGCAATTCGGCGTGAGAATCCGCCGCCACGGCGCCGTGTCCGGGAAAGTGCTTGAGCGTCGCCGTCATCCCTGCGTCCCCCATGCCGGCAGCGAACGCACCCGCCAGTGCGGTGATCGTGGCCGCCTCCGCATGAAAGGCGCGATCGCCGATCACGTCGCTGCATCCGAGATCCCGATCCAGCACCGGCGCGAATGACAGGTCCACGCCGATCGCGCGCAGCTCCGCGGCCATCAGCCAGCCGCCTTCGCGTGCGGCAGCCACCGCCCGGCCCGGCTCGCGATCGTAGCAGCGGCCAAAGGCGGCCGCGGCCGGCAGGCGTGTGAACGGCTCGCGAAAACGCTGCACGCGGCCCCCTTCCTGATCCACCGCGACAAGCAAGGGCGGCCGGCGCAGCTTACGGATGTCCCGCACCAGAGCTGTCACCTGGGCCGGATCAGCGTAGTTGCGGGAGAACAGGATCACGCCGCCTACCAGCGGGTGACCCAGCACCTCCCTGTCCTCGGCACTCAGGCTCGGGCCACCGACGTCGACCATCAGCGGGCCGAGCGGCCGCTCATTCATGAATGTCGACCTCCGTACCGGGGCTCACGCGGCCGAACAGATCGATCACGTCGGTGTTGCTCAGCCGGATGCAGCCGTGCGAGCCGGGCTCGCCCATGGTCGCCGTATCCGGCGCTCCGTGGATATAGACGTAGCGGCGCATGGTGTCCACCTGCCCGAAGCGGTTTTTACCGGGTTCGCGGCCGCACAGCCAGAGAATGCGCGTGAGGATCCAGTCGCGCTCGGGATAGGCGGCCGCCAGCGCATCGCTGTAGATCTCGCCGCTGGCGCGGCGACCGACAAAAACCGCGCCCGGCGGTGCGCCATGTCCGATCATGGCTCGGATGAAATGCCGGCCGCGTGGCGTTTTCAGGCTGCCGTTCATCTCGCCGGCACCACGCGTGGCAGTGGAGGCGAGGTACTCGCGAACGCGGCCGCGGGCGTCGGCAAGAATCAGCCGCTGACGCGCGATGTCCACCTCGATGCGTGCCTCAGACATCGCCACACCACGTTGTGTAAGGATATCGGGCAAGATAGTCGTTGTAATAATGCAGGTCCTCCGTGACCTCCTGCCCCAGCCAGGGCGGGCGCTCGAAGTCCTCGTCTTCCGACGACAGTTCCACTTCGGCGATGACCAGCCCCAGATTCCTGCCCTCGAACACGTCCACCTCCCACTCATGGCCGCGGTGCTCGACCCAGTGCCGCGTCTTCTCGATCAACCGGGTGCCGCACAGCTCGCCGAGCATCGTCTCGGCGTCGGCGAGCGGCACCGGATACTCGAACTCCGTGCGTGCGCGGCCGACCCGCGAGGCCTTGATGTTGAGCCAGGCGTTGGTGCCGTCGCTGCGCACCCGGATCGACGCCTGCCGATCGCTGGCGAGGTAACCCTGCCGATAGTGACGGGTTCGGGTAACGGCTGCGCGCCAGCCGTCATCCACAACCCGGAACTTGCGCTCGATTTCGAGCATTATCGTTCGCCTCAGGCCGCCTCGAACACGGCCATCGATTCCACATGCGCGGTATGCGGAAACATGTCTATCACGCCGGCAGCGGTCAGCCGGTAGCCTTGCTCGTGCACCAGCAGCCCCGCATCGCGCGCCAGCGTTCCCGGATCGCAGGAAACGTATACGATACGGCCGGGCCGAGACGCTGTCACCGCTGGCAGAATCTCCCGCGCGCCGGAACGCGGCGGGTCCAGCAGCAACTTGTCGAACGCCCCCCGCAACCACACAGCATCGCTCTGGTCCTGGAACAGATCGGCGGTGTGGGTCTCGACGTTCCGAATCCCATTGCGCCCGGCGTTGGCGCGCGCGCGCTCGACCAGTGCGGCGTCGCCCTCGACCGTCACCACGCTGCCGGCATGGCGCGCCAGCGGCAGGCTGAAATTTCCCAGTCCGGCAAACAACTCCAGCACCGTCTCGTCGGGCCCCGGCGCCAGCACTTCCAGCGCGCGCGCCACCAGCGCCCGGTTGATCGCACCGTTCACCTGGATGAAATCGGTTGGCTCGAAGCGAATCTCCATGTCGTATGCCGGCAGACGGTAAGCCAGCGGCGGCGTCTCCGGCAACAGCGGATACAGACTGTCCGGCCCGCCGGGCTGGAGAAACAGCCATAATCCCTCCCGCTGCGCAAAGTCTCGCAGCCGCTCCAGATCCCCGGCAGTCGGCGGGGCAAGCACGCGCAACACCAGCGCCACCGCGTCGTCTCCGCCAGCGACCTCGATTTGCGGCACGCGCTCCCGAATCGACAGGCTGGTGAGCAGCGCCTTGAGCGGGTCGATACGGCGTCCGACCTCCGGGATCAGGATATCGCAACCATCCAGCACCGCGATGCGCGAGCTGCCGCGCTCACGAAAACCCACCAGCACGCCTCCCTTGGCCGCGACGTATCTGGCGCCGAGGCGGGCGCGCCGCCGATAGCCCCAGACCGGACCGGTAAGCGGCGGCAGTACGTTCGCTGGCCGCACGTGCCCGATACGCGCCAGGGTCTCCAGCACCCGCGCCTGCTTGAAGTCGACCTGCGCCGCGGCGCCCAGGTGCTGCAGGCTGCAGCCACCGCAGCTTCCGAAATGGGGACAACGCGGCTCGACCCGCTGCCCGGCCGCTTCGAGCAGCGCATCCAGCCGGCCTTCGTCGTAGTGCCGGCGCCCGCCGGTCACCCGGTAGCGAATGCGCTCGCCCGGCAGGCAGTCCGGAATGAACACCGCCTTGCCGTCACGATGGGCGACGCCACGACCACTGTGGTCGAGATCATCGACGGTGGCCTCGAAGGGGCCTGCAGGCTCGCGCCGGCGCTGGGCTCTAGCCACCGTTACGCCTGGCGGCCTGGTTCATCGGCATGGGATCGCGGGCCTCCGGCCCGCTTGCGGGCGGGACGCCCGCGATCCCTTCCCCACCGGCCGTCGCTTGGTGAGTTGATTCAATCCGGTTCGGCATGTTTCGTCATCACTGCCGTCGACGGGGGCCAGGCCTCGGCGAAGGCTTTCAGATGGGATCGCTCGCTCGCCGCCAGAAATGCACGCACACGATCCTGCTCGCGCGCCAGCGCTGCCGCGTCCAGCCGGCCGCGCAGGTATTGAAAGCGCAGGTAGACCAGGAAGGTGTTGAGCACGTCGACGTCGCAGTAGTCGCGAATCTCGCCGAGGCGACCTTCAAGATACGCGTCCCATACCTGCGAGCCGTGCATCCCCATCTTGCCGGGCAGGCCGAGTAATTGCGCGATCTGATCCAGTGGTGCGACGGCGCGGCCCTGATAGGCGGCCAGCACGTCCATCAGGTCGGTGTGACGCTCGTGAAAACGATTCAGGTAGTTGTTGAAGCGAAAGGCAGTATCGCCGTCGCCGGTTTCCCAGTAGACCGGCGCCTGAATACCGCAAACCAGGGCGCGGTAGTGCAGTACAGGCAGATCGAACCCGCCCCCGTTCCACGACACCAGCGTGGGCCGGTAGCGCTCCATACCTTCGAAGAAGCGCCCGATCAGGCCCGCTTCGCCTTCATTCTCCTGACCCAGCGACCACACCCGAAAGTCGTCTTCGCGCCACAACGCCACCGAGATGGCGCACACCCGATGCAGATGATGCGGCAGAAACTCGCGCCCGCTCTGCTGTGCCCGCTGATGCAGCATGGCCCGCGCCACGTCCGCGTCATCCAGACCTTCTAGCCCGAACAGGCGCCGGCCGCCGTCCACGTCCGGGATGGTTTCGATATCGAATGCCAGTACTGGCCGCATGGACATTTCAGCCTGGAAAGACGCCCGTGGAGAGGTAGCGGTCACCACGGTCGCAAACGATGACCGCGATGACCGCATCGCGCACTTCCGCGGCAACCTGAAGCGCCGCCGCCATGCCGCCGCCCGAAGAGATACCGGCGAATATGCCCTCCTCCGCCGCCATGCGCCGAGCGGTTTCCTCCGCGGCATGCTGATCGACGTTGATGATGCGATCGACGCGGTGCGACTCGTAGATGCGCGGCAGGTACTCCTGCGGCCAGCGGCGAATGCCCGGAATGCGGGACTCGCCCTCCGGTTGCACACCGATCACCTGAACGTCCGGATTCTGCTCCTTGAGAAACCGCGATACCCCCATGATGGTCCCGGTCGTCCCCATCGTGGCGACAAAATGGGTGACGCGGCCATCCGTGTCGCGCCAGATCTCCGGCCCGGTGCCCTCGTAGTGCGCACGCGGATTGTCGGGATTGGAAAACTGGTCGAGCACATAACCCTCGCCGCGACGCATCATCTCGTCGGCCCGGTCGCGAGCTTCCTCCATACCGCCGGCGCGCGGCACCGAGATGATTTCGGCCCCGTAGGCACGCATGGCCGCGCGCCGTTCCTCGGTCATGTTGTCGGGCATGAGCAGGACCATGCGGTAGCCCTTGGCCGCCGCGACCATCGCCAGGGCGATGCCGGTGTTCCCGCTGGTGGCCTCGATCAGCGTATCGCCGGGGTGGATATCGCCGCGCGCTTCGGCGTAGTGGATCATGGCGTAGGCCGGGCGATCCTTCACCGAACCGGCGGGATTGTTCCCCTCCAGCTTGGCCAGCACGACGTTGCCGCTGCCGTTTGCCAACCGTTGCAGGCGTACCAGCGGTGTATTGCCGATGAAGCGTTCGAGGTCGGGATAGTTCATGGGCATGACAGTCTCAAGGGAATGGCAGTCTAACGCAAGGCGGGACCCGCGTTCATTTCAAGAACGGCGAACGCCATCACAAGCTCGCGTTCGTCGGTGATGCTGATGTGGCGGGCGCCAATGCCGGCGCGCGCAAGCACGCGCTCGCCGTGGGCACTGAACACCAGCAACGGGCGCCGTCGCGGGCCCGAAACCAGGCCGATGTCGTGAAACGCGATGCCGCGAAGGCCGCTGCCAAGCGCCTTTGCAGTCGCTTCCTTGGCGGCGAAGCATTTGGCCAGCCAGCGCGCGCGATCCGCATCGCCCTCGAACCGCGGCCACTCGGCCGGGTGCAGAATACGCTGCGGCAGGCGCTCGCCGAACCGCGAAAGCGCCGTTCGCATGCGCGCGATCTCCAACAGATCGGTGCCGACGCCGTGGATCATGCCGCAGCGCGCATCAGCGCCTTCATCTCCGCGACCGCGGCTTTCAGCCCCACGAACACGGCGCGCGCCACGATGCTGTGACCGATATTGAGCTCCCGTACCTCGGGAATCGCCGCCACCGGCTCGACATTGTGGTAATGCAGGCCATGACCCGCGTGCACTTCCAGCCCGTGCCCCGCCGCCTCGCGGGCGCAATCCCGCAGGCGACGCAGTTCCGTGTCCCGCGTGGCGGCATCATCGGCATCCGCATAATGGCCGGTATGCAGTTCCACCACCGGGGCACCCGCCGCCGCAGCCGCTTCGATCTGCCGGGGATCGGGATCGACAAAAAGCGACACACGCACGCCCGCCGCCCGCAGGCGCTCGCACGCCGGACGTATTCGCTCCAGTTGCCCCGCCACCGCAAGCCCGCCCTCGGTGGTCAGTTCTTCGCGCTTCTCCGGTACCAGGCAGCAGTGCTGCGGGCGTACTTTCTCGGCGATCGCCAGCATTTCCTCGGTAATCGCCATCTCCAGATTCATCGGCGTTTGCAACGTGTCGCGCAGCAGGTACACGTCGCGATCCAGGATATGGCGCCGGTCTTCGCGCAAATGCAGGGTGATGCCGTCGGCGCCTGCCTCTTCCGCCAGCAACGCCGCCTGCACCGGTTCCGGGTAGCG
The DNA here is from genome assembly GCA_964646895.1 of uncultured Salinisphaerales bacterium. Classification (GTDB taxonomy): domain Bacteria; phylum Pseudomonadota; class Gammaproteobacteria; order Nevskiales; family CAZYIP01; genus CAZYIP01. The sequence continues at coordinate 8,927 of CAZYIP010000111.1, forward strand.
TGTGCCACGCCTTTGGCGCAGGCCCGCGACATGGTCGATGTTGACCCCGAGGCGAATGGGATGGCGAGTAGACATGAGTACAATCCTTATTGCGCCGGCTCAAAACAGAATCGTGGCCGGCCGGTTGAACATCTTCAGGTGGAGCAGCCGTGGGAAAACGTTATTGAGTCGCCTTCCCCTCCTTCCTCTCCCCGACCCTCTCCGGCCAGCGGGAGAAGGGATACAAAGCGATGCAACGACATTCGGGATCCTCCGCCTGCTGGCCACGCGGGTAGTGTGGCTAATCCACCGTTTCACGCCGTGGCGTTCGCCTGAGCGAGCGCAGCAAACGGGGCGCCTGCAGCGGGCGCGGTCCCAAATGAATTTTCAATGCATCCTGCAGAATCCGGCGCGCCACGCGCTCCTGCGCCGCCGTATGGAGCTGGCCGGCTGCCAGCGCCAGCAGATCCGCGCCGCTGACCCGATCCCGGCTGCCGCTCGGGGCGAGCCGCGGCCCGGCCTCGGGATCGACCACATACCAGGCGTCCGCGCGCACCGCGCCTCCTCCCTCGGCCTCCGTACCCACGTCAAGCCCGTAGCCGATCTCTTCCAGCAGGCTTTTCTCGAAAAGCCTCAGCACCACGGCGTCGCGTCCGCTACCCAGCGCACCCAGCGTTCTGCAATAAGTGTCGAACAATCGCGGATACGCATCGTCACGCGCGAGCAGCCGCAATAATAATTCATTCACATAGAATACGCTGTACAACGCGGTTCCGCTCAGCGCGACGGCTCGCCCGTCGGCCTCCACCGCCGTCAGCGTCCTGAGTTCGCCGCGGCCGGACCAGGCCACCAGCAGTGGCTGCAACGGCTGCAACAGCACGCGCTGGCCGGACCGGGGTCTTCGCGCCCCCCGCGCCACGACGCCGACGCGTCCGTATTCGCGCGCAAACAACTCCACCAGGAGGCTGGTGTCGCGGTAGGGACGGTGGTGCAGTACGAATGCCGGCGCCAGGGCCATGCGCGTCGTCATGATCCATCGAACCCCAGCGAGTGGAGGGCTCGCTCATCATCCGACCAGCCCTCCCGCACCTTGACCCACAGGCGCAGAAAAACCCGGCATCGCAAGCGCTCTTCCAGGGTGCGCCGGGCCTGGCTGCCCGCCTCCTTGAGCAGCGCACCACCGCGTCCGATAACGATCGCCTTGTGGCTCGCGCGCGCGACCCAGACGACGGCCTCGATGCGGACGAGGCCGCGGTCGCGTTCCAGGGCTTCCACCGTTACGGTCAGGCTGTAAGGCAATTCCTGCTGCAGCAGAAACAGCAGCTTCTCGCGCACGGTTTCGGCAATCAGGAACCGCTCGCCGCGATCGGTCAATTGATCCGGCGGATACAGAAACGGACCAGCGGGCATGCGCGGCCGGATCTCGCTCAAAAGCGCATCCAGGTTTTCATGGCGCAGGGCGGATAGCGGTACGATGAAGTCAAAGGCGTGCCGCTGCGACAGGCGCTGAATCTCCGGCAGTACTTCGGCGCGCTCGCGGCGCCGGTCGATCTTGTTCACAACCAGTCCTACAGGCACGGGCACGGCACGCAAGCGATCCAGCACCGCATCGTCCTCGTCCGTCCAGCGCCCCGATTCAACCACGAACAGCCGCAGGTCGACGTCGGAGAGCGCCGCGGCGGCGGTCCGGTTCATCAGCGTATTGAGGGCGCCGCTGTGGCGCAGATGCAGGCCGGGCGTATCCACGAACACCATCTGCACACCGGCTTCGGTGCGAATGCCATTGATGCGGTGGCGTGTCGTCTGCGGCCTGGGAGTGACGATACTCACCTTGTCGCCCACGAGCGCATTCAGCAGGGTGGACTTGCCCACGTTAGGGCGTCCCACAATGGCAACAAAACCGCTACGGGACACGGTCTCCGTCATCGCTCAGCCCTACCCGAAAAGGTGCGTCAACTGAATCAGGTGGATTGCAACAGTTCCAGCAGGCGCGCTGCCGCATCCTGCTCGGCACGGCGGCGGCTGCTGCCCTGGCCATGCGCCTCGTGACCGTCGTCGGCAAGATGGCACAAGACCTGGAACACCTGCCGGTGCGCCTCGCCACGAACTTCGATGATCCTGTACTGGGGCAGTTCCATGTGCCGCCCCTGAAGGTATTCCTGCAGGCGCGTTTTCGGATCCTTGAGCGATTCCGGACTGGGCAGATTCTCCAGCCGCGCTGCAAACAGCGCCAGTACCAGATCGCGTGCCGCTTCAAAACCGCCATCGATATAAACCGCACCGAGCAGCGCCTCGACCGCGTCGGCAAGTATGGACCGGCGACGCGAGCCGCCGCTCTTGAGCTCGCCCGGGCCCAGCCGCATCGCTGCCCCCAGTTCCAGGTCCTGGGCGATCGCGGCAAGCGTGGTTTCGCGCACCAGGCTCGCTCGCAGTCGCGAGAGATCACCTTCCGGCGCCTGCGCGTGACTCCGGAACACGGCCTCGCCGATCACGAAATTGAGCAGGCCGTCACCGAGGAATTCCAGCCGTTCGTTATTGCGGCTGCCGGCACTGCGGTGCGTGAGTGCCGCCTTGAGCAGCTCGCCGTTTTCGAACTGGTAGCCGATACGGCGGCACAGCCGGGCAACCGTATCGCTCAACCGCCTGATCTCGCCAACTGGACGCTGTGGTCGAACTTGAATACCACGTCGACCTGGCTGGTAAACGGCTTGCGCACCTCGTAGCGTATCTCCACGCTGCGCGGATTGCCATGCCCACCGCTGATGATCGCATCCGATGCGCGCGGTCTGTCTATGCTGTTGACGTCCAGCAGCTTTTGCAAGCGGCGCCGGACCATGTCCTTCGGCGCGCGGGCCAGATCCGGCTCGTCACGCAAGGTGTTCAGCACGCTCACCACCTTGAACTGATTCATGTAAACGGGAAACACCTTCATGAACAGAAAAACCCCGAACCCCACCAGCACCAGAATGAGTGCCCAACCCAGGAACGTCAGTCCCTGTTGTCGCCTGACCGGCCCTGTCATCATCTTCCTTCTCTCCCCGATAATGCCATGGCCGTCATACGACCGTTGGCAACGCTTCCTGGGCTAGTTTACGCCAAGCTGTTGGCCCGATCAGGCGGTCGGGGCGACGCCGGTCCGGTGACCCGTGCCGTGCGTCGAGTCAGGCCCTAGTGAATCACATTGCCGATGCGCCCGAAGCTCGGCCGCCCGTGCACG
>CAZYIP010000112.1:0-12077 GCA_964646895.1 uncultured Salinisphaerales bacterium
GCGGCCGCACGGCGCCGGTCTGTTGATCCTCCGCTACCGGTCGCTGACAATGAGCCCGGCACATGCCGAGCCCTGGACAGCCATGAACCGCGACCGCCGTCAGACCATACTTCCGCCACCCGACTGTATTGGCGACTGCACCGTGGCGCGGGCAATCAACCGGCGCCGGTCCGTGCGCGACTATGGCAGTGCGGCGCTGACACTGCCGCAGGTGAGCCAGTTGTTGTGGGCAGGGCAAGGCATCACGGGCGACAATGGCCTGCGCAGCACGCCATCGGCCGGAGGCCTGCATCCGCTGACACTCACGTTGGCTGCGGGACGCGTCGACGGGTTATGTGCCGGCGTTCATCGCTACGCATGCGATGGGCATCGGCTTGTCTGCATGGCCGAAACCGACGTGCTTCCGGCATTGGCGCGTGCCGCGATCGAAGAGCAGCCATGGTTGGCTGGATGTGCGGCGGTGATCGCCATAGGCGGGCGCAGCGAGCCCGGCGAAGCGGAATTCGCACACCAGCCGCCGCTCGGCGAGCGGGCCTTTCGCTATCTGTTCGTCGAGGTTGGCCACGTCTCGCAGAATATTTATCTGCAAGCCACCGCCCTGGAGTTGGGCACCCTGTTTGTGGGTGCTTTCGATGACACTACCGTCGCCCGCCTGTTGGGACTGGATGCGGATGAGCGGGTTTTCGGCTTGATGCCGATCGGGCCGCCGGCGGGGCCGGCGATGCCGTGAACCGGCGGCACCGTTTCCGACACCTGCGCATGAAAGGCGTACGGCGCTTGCTGGTCAACCACTTTCGCGGCCTCGACGCCTTTCTGTTCTACGTGCTCCTGCTCGCGGTGCTGGGCACGCTGATCTATCTTTTCGCGCCCCTCGGCATGCGCCGGATGTTCAATCGGTACGCGCCGCCCGTCGTGGTGTTCTGTGTCATGGTGCAGACGTTGCTGGGGCTTGAACCACCGGGCGTGATTCGCCCGCTGCTGCGCTACCTGATTCGCCCGGGCGATGAGGTAATCTGCCGCTGGAACGAACGCGAGCACTTCGACGTGAAGCGGCTGGAACTGCGATTCGGCCGCGTAGGCAAGATCGAGCGCGGAGACATACCTGACAACTATCGCGGCGCGTTTCGCCACGGGGGCCGGATCGATCTGGCGGTAATCGAAAGCGGTACCCTCGAATTCCAGGTGCCGCTCGAATTCATCCTTCTGCGGTGACCGCGCGGAGCCGGCGCCGGCGTTGCAGCATTTGTCCGCCAAGTGGCATTTATCCGTTGAGATTCGTGAAATCTGTCCGGCGTAAAAACGCTTGGCGTTTGGATACGACCACTCGTCGGGCAATCAGTGTCGCATGACCGCAACTTGTGTTCTGGTATTGCCTCTGCTGCGCGCGCGGCCAGCATTCTCCAAGTCGCATTGACCATGAGTGCATTCGACCACGAATCGTTGCTGGGAGCACTATCGGAGGAGGAGCCCTGCGGCCCGGATCTCGAATACGATCCGGCCTTCACCGCGCTTGAGCAGGCAGCCCGGGGCAAGCCCGAGCAGCAGGTCGGCGACACCATCACCCCGGCAGAAGAACCCGATTGGCGCGATGTACGCCAGCGTGCGCTGGAGCTGTGCGCGCGCACCCGCGACCTGCGTGTATGGCTGATACTGACTCGCGCCCTGCTGCGCACCGACGGATTGGCCGGGTTTCATGACGGCTTGCGTCTGCTGGCCGATGGCGTGGAACGCCACTGGGCCACGCTGCACCCGCAGCTCGACCCGGACGACGATAACGATCCCACTCTGCGCGTCAACGTGCTCATGTCCCTGTGCGACCAGGAGACCATGCTGCACGATGTCAGCCATGCGCCTCTGGTTGCCTCGCGGGCGCTGGGAGTGTTCGGCCTGCGCGATATCGAAATTGCCAGCGGCAAGCGCGAACCGGTGGGCGATCAGGAGCCGATCCAGCAATCGACCGTCGACGCCGCGTTTCTCGATGCCGGGAACGAGGCGCTGCAGGCGACACTGGCCGCTTTGGAAGGAGGGCGGCAGTGCCTGCAGTCCCTGGAGCGGATGGTTACCGAGCAGGTTGGTGTCGGTGCGGCGCCGAGCCTGGCGCCCCTGGAGAGCCTGCTGGCGGAGGCGGGCAATGTGGTTCGCCAGCATCTCGGAACGCCTCAGGACGAGGCAGCCGATACGGAGCAAGCCACCGATGAGGAGGGGGCTAGCGCACCAGCCGTCGCGGCTGCGGCGCCTGGCGCCATACGCAACCGCAGCGACGTGATTCGCGCCTTTGACGCGATTTGCGAGTATTTTCAAAAACATGAGCCGTCGAGCCCGATCCCGATTCTGGTTAATCGTGCCAAGCGTCTGGTGGACAAGGATTTTATGGAAATACTCGAAGATCTGGTGCCGGATGGCGTGTCGCAGGCAAAAGTGTTCAGGGGCTCCGACGACGAGTGAGGTTGGTTGAAGACGGGCCGGATCAAGACGAATAACGCATCGAGGGGATGTAACCGTGGCAAAAATGAGCAGTCAGAAATTCATCGCACGCAATCGCGCACCGCGCGTTCAGATCGAGTACGACGTGGAGCTTTACGGCGCGGAGAAAAAGGTCCAGTTGCCGTTCGTGATGGGCGTCATGGCGGATTTGTCGGGTAATCCGACGGAGCCGCTGGCGCCGGTCGCCGATCGCAAGATGCTGGAAATCGACGTCGACAACTTCGATGAACGCCTCAAGGCGATGAAGCCGCGGGCAGCGTTCCGGGTCCCCAATACGCTGACCGGTGAAGGCGAGATGAGCGTCGACATCACTTTCGAGAGCATGGACGATTTCTCGCCCGCGGCGGTGGCGCGCAAGGTCGATTCCCTCAACAAGTTGTTGCAGGCGCGCACCCATCTGCAAAACCTGATGACCTACATGGATGGCAAAACCGGTGCCGAAGAACTCATCTCCAAGGCGCTCAACGATCCCGCACTGCTGAAGTCGCTGGCCGAGGCGCCCAAGCCGGAGGATGACGCCGGCGGGGATTCCACGACCGAGGAGGGTAATGACAATGGCTGAGGCAGAAGGCGAAAAACTGCAGGAAGGCGCGGTAGCGGAAGCGATCGAGCCGGGGGAATTCGAATCGCTCTTGCAGAAGGAGTTCAAGCCCCAGTCCGATGCGGCGAAAACCGCGGTGCAGAGCGCGGTGCAGACGATGGCCGAGCAGGCGCTTGCCAATACCGCCGTCGTCTCCAGCGATGTCCTGGCATCGATCGAGGGCATGATCGCCGAGATCGATCGCAAGCTCACCGAGCAGATCAACCTGATCCTGCACCACGAGGATTTCCAGAAGCTCGAAGGCGCATGGCGAGGGCTGCATCATCTGGTCAACAACACTGAAACCGACGAGATGCTCAAGATTCGCGTCATGAACATCTCCAAGAAGGATCTGCACAAGAACCTGAAAAAATACAAGGGCACCGCCTGGGATCAGAGCCCGATCTTCAAGAAGCTCTACGAGGAAGAATACGGACAGTTCGGCGGCGAGCCGTTCGGTTGCCTCGTGGGCGACTATCACTTCGACCACAGCCCGCCGGACGTGGAGTTGCTGGGTCAGATCTCGCAGATCTCCGCGGCGATTCATGCGCCTTTCATTTCGGGCCTGGCGCCGTCCACCATGCTCATGGATTCCTGGCAGGAACTGAGCAATCCACGCGATCTGACCAAGATTTTCCAGACGCCGGAGCACGCGGCCTGGCGGTCGCTGCGAGAGTCCGAAGATTCACGCTATCTGGGTCTGACGATGCCGCGCTTTCTCGCGCGTCAGCCCTACGGCGCGAAAACCGATCCGGTGGAGGAATTTGACTTCGAGGAAGATACCGCCGGCGCCGACAGCACTAAATATACATGGGCCAATTCAGCCTACGCGATGGCCGTGAACATCAATCGTTCGTTCAAGCTGTACGGCTGGTGCTCCCGAATTCGTGGCATCGAGTCGGGAGGCGCGGTCGAAGGGTTGCCCACGCATACCTTCCCGACCGACGATGGCGGTGTGGACATGAAATGCCCGACCGAGATCGCGATCAGCGATCGGCGCGAAGCCGAACTGGCAAAGAACGGCTTCATGCCGCTGATCCACAAGAAGAACTCGGATCTCGCCGCATTCATCGGCGCGCAGTCGCTGCACAAGCCCGCGGAGTATGACGATCCCGACGCGACCGCCAACGCCAATCTGGCGGCGCGCCTGCCATATCTGTTCGCGACCTGCCGCTTTGCCCATTACCTCAAGTGCATCGTGCGCGACAAGGTGGGGTCGTTCAAGGAGCGTGACGACATGCAGCGCTGGCTGCAGAGCTGGATATTGAACTACGTCGATGGCGATCCAGCCCATTCGAGCGAAACCACCAAGGCCGAAAAGCCCTTGGCTGCGGCCGAAGTGGTGGTTGAGGAAATCGAAGGCAATCCGGGCTATTACAGCTCGAAGTTCTTTCTGCGACCGCACTATCAACTGGAAGGTCTAACGGTGTCATTAAGGCTTGTGTCGAAGCTGCCGTCCGCCAAGGGGGGATAGCCGCATTGGCCGGAGGAGGCGGAACGTTGTTGTGCAACAGTAGGTACAGCAAGGTTTTTATCGTTGTGTGTTATGAAATCAACAACCATAAGGAGAAAGGCTCATGGCCGTAGATATTTTCTTGAAACTGGGTGATATCGAGGGGGAATCCCAGGACAACACGCACGCGGGCGAAATCGAAGTGCTGGCGTGGAGCTGGGGCATGTCCCAGAGTGGCACCATGCATTCGGGTACCGGGGGCGGTGGCGGCAAGGTGCATGTCCAGGATTTGTCGGTGACCAAGTTTATCGATACAGCCACGTCCAACCTGCTCACAGCGTGCAGCAAGGGGACCCAATACGACAAGGCCATACTGACCGTGCGCAAGGCGGGTGGCGACAAGCCGCTGGAGTACGTGGTGATCACGATGAAGGATGTCATCATTACGTCGTTGTCCACAGGTGGCTCCGGCGGTGAGGATCGTCTGACTGAAAACGTGTCCCTCAACTTCGCCAGCGTACAGCTGGATTACCAGCAGCAGGACGGCTCCGGCGCGGCCAAGGGCGGCAAGCGGACCTACAAGTGGAACATCGCCAAGAACGTTGAAGCCTGATTGGCTCCGGGTAGTCAGCAGGGCGCTCTGGAATCCTCCAGGGCGCCCCTGAACGGCTGGATGACCTTCACCGTTCGCGGCGCTCCATGACTCATCATGGTCGCCGCGAAGGGTAACGACCCTGTTGAATGCGGCAGGAGGGGGCGAGCGTGCTTGCGGAAGAGAGTATTCGGGCGGGTGATCCGGAGACGGCGCTCAAGCAACTACAGGATCAGGCGCGGCAACATCCGGCAGATGTAAAGTACCGGATTTTTTTGTTTCAACTGCTGGCGGTGCTGGGCCAGTGGGAGCGCGCGCGCAACCAGCTTAAAGTGGCCGCGGAGCTGGACCCGGCGTGTGTGCCGATGGCCCAGGCTTACGGGCTGGCGATCAACGCCGAGCAGTTTCGGGCCGAGGTTTTCGCCGGGCGCCAGGCACCGGTGGTATTCGGCGAGCCGGAAGCGTGGCTTGCCTGGTTGATCGAGGCGGTGCGGCTGGACGGCGAGGGCGCTCACGATCAGGCGCACAATCTGCGCGAACGTGCCTTCGATCAGGCGCCGGCAACCACCGGCACCATCGACGGGCAGGATTTCGGCTGGATCGCCGATGCCGATCCGCGCCTGGGGCCGGTACTCGAAGCGGTACTGAACGGGCGCTACTACTGGATACCCTTCGCGCGCATCCGCACCTTGCGCATCGATGCTCCGGCCGACCTGCGCGACCTGATCTGGATGCCCGCATATCTGACCTGGGCCAATGGCGGCGAGGCAGCCGCTTTGCTGCCCGCTCGCTACCCGGGTTCGGAAACCAGCGCGGACGGTGGCTTGCGCCTGGCGCGCAAGACCGATTGGCTGGCCCGTGCCGGCGGTGACGATGTGGGCCTCGGGCAGCGCATGCTGGCCACGGATGCGGACGAATACCCGCTGATGGAAGTGCGCGAAGTGCAGCTCAACGTGCAGTCGCCCGACGATGACAGCGAGTCGGCAGCGCACGGCTGATGGCGGAACTCAGCCCAAAAGAACGGCTGCAGCCTTCGCTGCTGGACCGGCTGACCGACGATGAGCCGGACCGCGATAAGGAAAGTCGCGACAAGCGAGTGTTGTCCATCCGTGAACTGCGCACCAGTGTCCTGCGCGATCTTGCCTGGCTGCTGAATACCGTGCATCTGGCGGCGGTACAGGATCTCGATGACTGGCCGCTGATCGCGGAGTCGGTCGTTAACTACGGTATCCCGGATCTGACCGGTCATAGCGCGTCCAACATCGATTACTATCGCCTGGAGTCGATGCTCGCCGAGGCGATTCGCACATTCGAGCCGCGAATTTTGCCGCATACGGTGCAGGTCCGCGCCCTCAGCAGCGCCGGCGAAGTGGACCACAACGTCGTTGCGTTCGAGATTCGTGGCATGCTGTGGGCGCAGCCGGCACCGCTCGCACTGGTGCTTCAGACCGAACTCGATCTGGAGACCGGCGAGGCCCAGATCGTCGATCAGAGCTGGGGCGGCTGATGGACTCGCGCCTGCTCCATTATTACAACCAGGAACTGCGCTTCGTGCGCGAGATGGGGGCCGAGTTCGCGCGTGAGTTCCCGAAGATTGCCGGCCGCCTGGGCATCGATGGCCTCGACTGCGCCGACCCGTACGTGGAGCGGCTGCTGGAAAGCTTCAGCCTGCTCGCGGCGCGTATTCAGGTAAAGCTGGACGCGCAGTTTCCCCTGTTCACCCAGCACCTGCTGGAAATTGTCTATCCGCAGTATCTGGCGTCGACGCCATCGATGCTGATCGCGCAATTTCACCCCGATTACGGCGAGGGCTCGCTCAAGGAGGGCTTTGCGTTACCGCGCCACACGGGGTTGCGCAGCCGCACGGGCAAGGACGACGCCACTGCCTGCCAGTATCGCACCGCCCATGCAATCACCCTGTGGCCGATCGAAATCGTCCATGCGGAATATTTCTCGTCGTCGGGAGCCGTTATCGCCGCCGGCGGGCCGGAGCGCACTGGCCTGAAGGCGGGAATCCGGTTGCGCCTGCGCACCCGCGCCGGCCTGACGTGGGATCAGCTTCCCATCGATACGCTCAGCCTGCACCTGTGCGGCGGCGGATCGCTGCCGGTACGCATCCTCGAACAGCTACTGGGCAACTGCATCGATGTGGCCGTGCAGCCCGCCCCGCGACCGGCTCGCTGGACGCAACTTCTTGGCCGGCATTGCGTGCGTGCGCAGGGCTTTGCGGACGATGAAGCGCTGTTGCCGTATGGCGCGCGCGATTTCCACGGCTACCGGTTGTTGCACGAATATTTCACGTTTGCGCAGCGCTTTCTGTTCATCGAGCTGGGCGGCCTGAACGCGGCCACCCGGCGCTGCGAGGACGAAGAACTGGATCTGCTGTTTCTCCTCGATCGTTCCGAGCCGATGCTCGACCGCACGCTTGACGCATCCAACTTCGCGCTGTTCTGCACGCCGGCAGTCAATCTGTTTCCGAAGCGTGCGGACCGCATCAATCTGGATGGCGTGAGCCGTGAACACCATGTGATCCCGGATCGCGGCGTACCGATGGATTACGAGGTTTATCAGGTGACCGGCGTGCAGGGCTACGGACCGGAAATTTCCGGGGCGCAGCGATTCGAGCCGTTTTATGCACTGCGCGATCGCCAGGCGGATGAGGGCGGCAACGCCTATTTTGCGGTGCAGCGGTACCCGCGGCAGCACTCGTCGCGCCAGCGCGAGCGGGGCGCGCGTACCAGCTATCTCGGCAACGAGGTGTTCGTCTCGCTGGTCGACGCGGATCAGGCGCCGTATCGCGGCGACTTGCGCCAGCTCGGTGTCGACACCCTATGCACCAACCGCGACCTGCCGCTGTTGATGCCGCTCGGTGGCGGCCAGAGCGATTTCACCCTGGAGCGGGGCGCGCCGGTGGAGGCGGTACGCTGCGTCGCGGGGCCGACCCGACCGCGTGCGCCGTACGGACAGGGCGAGGCGGCGTGGCGCCTGATCAGCCACCTGTCCCTCAATTATCTTTCGCTGGTGGATACGGACGAGCGCGAAGGCGCGGTGGCCTTGCGCAGTCTGTTGTCCTTGTATGCGGATGCGCGCGACGCCGATGCGATCCGGCAGATCGAAGGCCTGCGCTCGGTGCGCAGTGCGCCGATCGTGCGGCGGATTCCGCATGCGGGGCCGATCGCGGTCGGCCGCGGCCTGGAAGTGACGGTGGAACTGGATGAAACCGCCTTCGAAGGCGGCGGCATCTTTCTGCTCGGCGCAGTGCTGGATCGTTTTTTCGCTCGCTACGTTTCGATCAACGCCTTCACCGAGACGGCCGTCCGCTCGCTGGATCGTGGCGAGATCATGCGCTGGCCGGCGCGAACCGGGCTGAGGCGCACGCTATGAACGCGCTGGCGCGTTTGCAGGCCGAGCCGTGGCGGTTCGATTTCCTTCACGCCCTGCGCCTGCTCGAATGCGCCCATCCCGATCGGCCGCGCCTGGGCCAGTCGGTACATGCCGCGGACGACCCCGTGCGCCTCGCGCAGGCGCCGTCGCTGGCGTTTGCCGCAGCCGCGCTGAGTGCCTGGGAACGCGGCGAAGAGGGTGCGCCGGATCGGCTGGTGCAGCAGTTTTTCGGCTGTTTCGGCCCCAACGGGGCACTGCCGCTGCATTTGACCGAATACGCCCGCGAGCGCGGGCGCAACGTGGGCGATCACGCTTTTGCCCGCTTTCTCGATGTTTTCCACCATCGCCTGCTGTCGCTGTTTTACCGCGCGTGGGCCGATGGGCAGCCGTCGGTCAATCTCGATCGTCCCGGCGATGACCGCTTTCGGCTCTATGTCGGCAGTCTGATCGGTCTTGCCGATCCGGCGCTGCGCGACCGCGATCCGTGGCCCGACCACGCCAAGCTGTTCTATGCGGGCCGGCTTGCCGCCCAGCCTCGCAGCGCCGAAGCGCTGCAGGCGGTGGTCGCCGACTTTCTTGGCATGCCGGTTTCGATCGAGGAGTTCGTGGGCGAATGGCTGGCGCTGCCCGATGACGGCCTGTGCCGCCTGGGACAGTCGCCCGAGACCGGCGCCATGGGCGAAACCCTGCTGCTGGGCGCGCAGGTATGGAGTTGCGAGCACCGTTTCCGCATCGTGGTCGGTCCCCTGGGCCTCGATGATTACAAGCGCCTGCTGCCCGGCGGAAAAAGCCTGCGCCGCCTGCAGGCACTGGTGCGCAACTTTGCAGGCGACGCCTATGGCTGGGATCTGCGCCTGATCCTGAAAAAGGAGGACGCGCAGCCGATGGAACTCGGTCGCAGCGGACGCCTCGGCTGGACCTGCCAGCTACTCAATCACGCACCCGATGCGGATGTGGAAGACCTGATACTCGATCCGGCAACACTGACAAAAGGAAACGGGCTCGAAAACCATGAGTGAAATTGCGCGCAGCCGTTTGTTCGGCAAGCTCAACCCGATCGGCTACAAGGCGATCGAAGGCGCCACCGTGTTCTGCAAACTGCGGGGCAATCCGTATGTGGAGGTGGTGCACTGGCTGTATCAGATCATGCAGCTCCAGGATTCCGACCTGCACCGGATCGTGCGTCATTTCGAACTCGATCCCTCGCGGCTGTCCGGGGACATGACGGCCGCACTCGACAGGCTGCCGCGTGGCGCGACCTCGATCTCCGACCTGTCCGCCCATGTGGACGAGGCGATCGAGCGGGGCTGGGTCTACGCCTCGCTGATGTTCGGTTCCGCCCAGGTGCGCATCGGCCATCTGCTGGTCGGCATTCTCAAGACGGCGACCCTGCGCAACGAACTGTTCGGCATGTCGGCGGAATTCCGAAAGATCAAGCTGGAAGCGCTGATTGACGGGTTCGCCGATATCGTTGGTGGCTCGCCCGAGGATGGCCTGTCCGCGAGCGATGGATCGCGTGGCGCGGCCGCCGCACCGGGTGAAGCGAGCGCAGCGATGGCGCCCGCGCAGATGGGCAAGCAGGAAGCGCTGCGCCAGTTCACCGTCGACCTGACGCAGCAGGCGCGCGAAGGCCAGATCGACCCCATCGTCGGCCGCGACGAGGAGATTCGCCAGGTGGTGGATATTCTGATGCGCCGGCGCCAGAACAACCCGATGCTGGTCGGCGAGGCCGGTGTCGGCAAGACTGCGGTGGTGGAAGGTTTTGCCCTGCGCATTGCCACCGGCGACGTGCCGCCGCCGCTGAAGGACGTGGAACTGCGCAGCCTCGACGTCGGCTTGCTGCAGGCCGGCGCCAGCATGAAGGGCGAGTTCGAGAACCGCCTGCGTCAGGTGATTGAAGAGGTACAGTCCTCGCCCAGGCCGATCATCCTGTTCATCGATGAGGCGCACACGCTGGTCGGCGCCGGCGGCGCTGCCGGCACCGGCGATGCCGCCAATCTGCTCAAGCCCGCGCTGGCACGCGGCAACCTGCGCACCGTCGGTGCTACCACCTGGGCCGAGTACAAGAAGCACATCGAAAAGGATCCCGCGCTGACCCGCCGCTTTCAGACCGTGCAGGTGGACGAGCCCAGCGAGGAAAAAGGCATTCTCATGATGCGCGGCGTTGCCAGCGTCATGGAAAAACACCATCGCGTGCAGATTCTCGACGAAGCCCTGGAGGCCGCAGTCAAGCTGTCGCATCGTTATATCCCGGCGAGGCAGTTGCCGGACAAGGCGGTGAGCCTGCTGGATACCGCCTGTGCGCGGGTCGCCATCAGCCAGCATGCGGTGCCGCCGGAGGTGGATGACACGCGCAAGCGCATTCAGGCACTGGAGACGGAACTGGAAATCATCGCCCGCGAAAAAACCGTGGGCGTGGATGTGGCCGAGCGCGAGGCCACTGCGAACGAAAAGCTCGCCACGCAAAGGGAACGCCTGGAAAAACTCGAAGCCGACTGGCAAGCGGAAAAGGAACTGGTCGACCAGATTCTCGCCTTGCGTGCCAGGTTGCGCGGCGATTCCGCTCCCGTGGAAGGCACCGGCAGCCGGCTTGAGGAAACGGCCAATGCCAGGGCGAGCGCGAACACCGACGCCGACGCAGCAGCAGACGACAAGCAAGCGGCGGACGACGCTCCCGCTGCAGCCGCTGACTTGAGCGACGCGGAGCGCGCTGCTGCGCTGGAGGAATTGAAAGGCCTGCAAGCCAGCCTCGCCGAGTTGCAGGGTGAACACCCGCTGATCCTGCCGACGGTTGACTACACGGCGGTCGGCGCGGTCGTCGCGGACTGGACCGGCATTCCGGTCGGTCGCATGGTCCGCAGCGAACTCGAAACCGTGATGAATCTTGCCAGCATCATGGGCCAGCGCGTAATCGGCCAGGACCACGCGATGGAGATGATCGCCCGCCGCATCCAGACCAGCCGCGCGGGTCTCGACAATCCCAACAAACCCATCGGCGTCTTCATGCTCGCCGGTACCTCCGGCGTCGGCAAGACCGAAACCGCGCTGGCCCTCGCCGAAGCCCTGTATGGCGGCGAGCAAAATCTCATTACCATCAACATGAGCGAATTTCAGGAGGCCCACACCGTCTCCACGCTCAAGGGCGCGCCCCCCGGCTACATCGGGTACGGCGAAGGCGGCGTACTCACCGAAGCCGTGCGCCGCAAACCGTACTCCGTGGTTCTGCTGGACGAAGTGGAAAAAGCCCATCCCGACGTCCACGAGATCTTCTTCCAGGTCTTCGACAAGGGCGTGATGGAAGATGGCGAAGGCCGTCAGATCGATTTCAAGAACACCCTGATTCTGCTCACCACCAATGCCGGCACCGACCTGATCGCAAGCCTGTGTGCCGATCCGGACCTGATGCCCGAACCCGAGGGCATCGCCAAGGCGCTGCGCGAGCCACTGCTGAAGATATTCCCGCCCGCCCTGCTGGGGCGATTGGTGACGATTCCGTATTACCCGCTGAGTGAAAAGATTCTCGGCGAAATCGTCAAGCTGCAATTGAACCGCATCAAGAAACGCATCGAGGAGCGCTACCGCAT
>CAZYIP010000113.1:0-5549 GCA_964646895.1 uncultured Salinisphaerales bacterium
ATGCCCAGCTCGATCACCTGATCCGGTGGAATGCGATAAAACACCGTCGCGCGGGTCGCATTGCGGGAGATGAAAGCGAACAGGTGCTCACGCCACAGCATCATTCCCGGCACTTCGGCACTCGGGATCAGGGTTTCCCGCCCGACGTAAAACGTGGTGTGATCCAGATCGATTTTCAGCCCCAGGTGCTCGGCGAGGCGCAAGGCGACCGGTATGTTCGGATTTTGCATGAAGCCATAGCGGACACGCACGCGGAAGAACTCCGCAGCCAGCATCTGTTCCACTTCCAGCCGTTCCGCTGCCGGTACCCGCGGCACCTCCTCGGTGGTGATCGACAACAGGATCACCCGATCGTGCAGTACCTGATTATGCTCCAGATGGTGCAGCAGAATCGGCGGCACGCTATCGGAAGGAGCGGTCAGAAATACCGCAGTCCCCCGCACCCGCGGCAATGTCTGCTCATTGACCCGTCTCAGCAACTCCGGCAGCGGCACGGTGGACTCGCTCAGATGCTTGTGCAGCAGCATGCGCCCCCGATGCCAGGTATCCATGTAGACATAAGCCAGCGCGGCGACCAGCAGCGGAAACCAGCCACCATCGGGAATCTTGACGATATTGGCGCTGAAAAAGCCCACATCCATCAACAGGAACAGCCCCAGGAGCGGGATCGTGAACCAGGGTGACCAGCGCCAGCGGTCGCGCATCACGCCGTACAGCAAAAGACTGGTAATGATCAGGGTGCTGGTGATGGCGACACCGTAGGCGGACGCCAGATTGTTGGACGAGCGAAAACCGATCACCAGCCCGATCGTGGCGAACATCATGAGCCAGTTGATCGATGGCACATAGATCTGGTGGACCTCTTCCGCCGAGGTCTGCACGATCGTCGTGCGCGGCGCGCGGCCCAGCCGCACCGCCTGGCGGGTGAGAGAGAACACGCCCGAGATCACCCCCTGGGACGCGATGACCGCCGCCACGGTCGCCAGTATCACCAGTGGATACAACGCCCACGCCGGCGCCAGGCGAAAGAACGGATTTTCAATCGCGCTCGGGTCGACCAGCAGCAGTGCTCCCTGCCCGAAATAGTTCAGCACCAGTGCCGGCAACACGCAGAAGAACCAGGCGAGACGGATGGGAACGCTCCCGAAGTGACCCATCGCCGCGTACAGGGCCTCGGCGCCGGTGATGCACAGCACCACGCCACCCAGCGCGAGAAAGGCGGCAGGCTGGTTGTGCGCGAGGAACCGGACTGCGTGGCCTGGATCGATGGCCGCCAGCACGCCCGGATTCTTGCCGATATGGATAATCCCCAGGACTGCGATCAGCACGAACCACAGCACCATCACCGGGCCGAAGATGCGCCCGATGCTGCCGCTCCCCCGACGCTGCAGGACAAACAGCACGATGAGCACGACGATGGTGATGGGGAGCACGTAATCGTTGAAACGGGGCGTGATTTCATGCAGCCCTTCGATCGCGCTCAACACCGTGATTGCCGGTGTGATCATGGCATCGCCATAGAGCAGAGCGGCACCGAAGACGCCCAGGCCGATCAGTATCGTGCGACCGCGGCCACGACGCCCGCCGGACGCGCCGAACAATGCGGTCAGTGCAAGAATGCCGCCTTCGCCGTGGTTGTTGCAGCGCATGGCGAACAGCAGATACTTGAGCGAGACGACGATCACCAGCGACCAGAAGACCAGCGACAGGATGCCGAGCACGTTGGCCGCATTCACCGCCAGCCCCGTAACGCCGGAGAAACTGGCGCGCATGGTGTACAACGGACTGGTGCCCAGATCGCCGTAGACGACCCCGAGCGCCCCCAAGGCCAGGGGCGCCAGTCGCCCGCTGGTGCGCGCCCGGCTTTGCTCGTCGGATTCCTCCTGCGGCGTCTGATCGACCGGCTCTACGGTCTGTTGCTGTTGTTTGTCGTTTTCCGCCACCGTGCCCGCCCTGTTACCGCCGCCGGCTCTCGCGGTCATGCACCGGCAGGGCCATCGCCAGAGGCACTGCTGCAACACCGCAGACCAGGGTCACCCACAGGGCCGCCGGCGGCCCCCACACATTCGCCACCGGGCCCAGCCCGATAACACACAAAGCGCCCATGGCGTTGGCAAATCCCAGCGCCAGACCCGACCCCAGCGAGCGATTCTCCGGCAGAATGTCCTGCGCGATGAGTATCGTCAGCGGCAAGGTCGCAAACAGGGCGATACCGAGCAACGCCAACGCCAGCCACGACAGCAGTCCGCTGGACAGGAGAAAACCGGCCAGCGACAGCACCGCCGCGACAATGGCGCCGACCACGACCGGACGCCGGCCCACGTTATCGCCCAGGCGCCCGCCACCCAGGTTGCCGATGATGCCCACCAGCATCAACACGGTGATGAAGCTGGCGCCGCCGGCCAGGCTGCCGCCACGCTGGTGCCACAGCAACGGCAGGAAGGTCACCACACCGAAGATCATCAGTGAGCGCAGAATGCAAAAGCCGACCAGAATGCCGAGCGGACGGGCATGAGCCCGCAGGCGCAGCGGCGCCGCTTCGCTATGGCGTGGCGGGACCGCAGGCGCCCAGCGCCACAGCAGCGGCAACGTCAGCAGCGCCGGAATGCACAGCACCCACAGCGCCTGCAATCCGAACATGGTGACCAGCCAGCCCGCCAACACCGGCCACACTCCCCGGCCGATCTCGCCGCCGACCAGGAAGACCGACATCGAGGTACCGTGACGCGCACCACCGATGGAACGCACTCCGACCAGCGCCTGCGGGTGAAACAGGGCATTGCACAGGCCGATGCCGATGAGTACCCCGATCAGCGACCACTGGTCCGGCACCAGCCCGACCAGGGCGCCACCGAGGGTCGTCCCGATCAGCCCCGCAAAAACGAATGCGCGCCCGCCGATGTGGTCGGCGACCAGGCCGACCAGCGGCTGCATCCCCTGACCAACCAGCAGCGCCGCCATGAGCAAACCGGCGTAGTTCAGCGACAGGTGCATCGACACCAGAATCGCCGGCAACACACCCGGCAGATAGTTGGCGACGCCGTCGTTGAGAAAATGCGCCCACGCCATGCCGAGCAGGCGCGGCCGATCGGCCGCCTGCGACGACCATGTGGATGAACTCATGCATGGTTCCCGGACTTGAAGCCGCTTCGAAAACAGCAGCGTCGCCCGAGTTTAACACGCGCGCCAGGTTTGTCCGCGAGTCTTCTACGCGGGTATCAGGTTGGCTTTGTCGTTGCGTGACCAGACCCGATGCTGGCCCAGTGCCTGGCAGAAATCGTCGAAAACGTCCGCGACCTGCCCACCGCAGAATACGCCGTCTTCATTTTCCGAAATACCCGCCTTTTGCAGCAGAGATCTGCCCTCGGCCACCGTGGCGATCACCTTGAGATGCTTGTAGGCCTCCCGCAGGTAGTACACGCCCTGCCCGGAACTGGCCAATGCCTGCGCACTGGCACCACCACCGGGGACGATGACCGCGTCGAACGTCACCGACGGAAGGCTGTTGAGCATGCCTCCGCTGCCGATGGTACTGCCGTTGGTGGCCTGAACCGGCGCCATGCTCGGGGCGATCACCGTTGGCGTCGCACCCTGGCTTTTGAGCCTGCTCTGCAGCTCGCTCACCTGATCGGCATCGACGCCGCTGGCCGCGAGTATCGCCACCTTGCGATACCTGATGTTGCCCGGCAACCGCGCCATCAGGCTCAGCGCGGGCGATCTGCTGGTCCGGGACCGGCCGTACTGGCCCTCCGGCGCGGTGGGTTTGTCCGGCGCCTGGACACCATGCATCTCGCCCACGGCCTTGGCCAGTTCCACCGAAATGTTCGGCAGCATCTGAGTAATGATGCGCTCGCGGATGTAGGGCCGCTCGCACTTCGCCAGCTCGAAGGCATAGCCCTGGATAATGTGCTCCTGCTCCGCCGGCGACTGGCTGTCCCAGAACAGCCGCGCCTGCGAGTAGTGGTCGCCGAAGGAATCGCTGCGCCCGCGGATTTTGGCGGCATCGACTTTTTCGTTGACCGACTCGAAACCGCCCTGGGTCGGACCCGGTTCCGTCTCGGCGGGCCAGCCGCCATCGATGGAGTTGGGCTCGTAGGAGGCCTGGCCGGTGTTGACCGTAAACCGATGCATGCCATCGCGCTGGTTGTTGGCGAACGGGCACACCGGGCGGTTGATCGGAAACTCGTGGAAGTTGGGGCCCTGCAGGCGAATCATCTGGGTGTCCAGATAGGAAAACAGCCGGCCCTGAAGCAGCGGGTCGTTCGTAAAGTCGATTCCCGGCACGATATGCCCTGGCGAAAAAGCCACCTGCTCGGTTTCCGCGAAGAAGTTTGACGGATTGCGGTCGAGCACCAGTTTTCCGATAAGCTCGACCGGCACCTCCTCTTCAGGGATGATTTTGGTGGGATCGAGCAGATCGAAGGAAAAACTGTGCTCGTCTTCCTCCTCGACCACCTGAATTCCGAGCTCGAATTCAAGCGGCTCACCGTTCTCGATATCGTTCCACATCGCACGGCGATTGAAGTCAGGATCGCGCCCCCAGAGCTTCTGCGCTTCATCCCAGATGAGCGAACAGGTGCCGGCTACCGGCTTCCAGTGGAACTTGACGAACCGCGATTTGCCCTGGGCGTCGACCAGCCGGAAAGTATGCACGCCAAAGCCTTCCATGTTGCGGAAATGGCGCGGAAAAGCGCGATCGGACATGAGCCAGAGGATGGTATGTGCGGTCTCCGGAAACAGGCCGACAAAATCCCAGAGGGTATCGTGGGCCGACTGGCCCTGCGGGATTTCGTTGTGCGGCTCGGGTTTGACCGCGTGCACGAAATCCGGGAACTTGATTGCATCCTGCATGAAAAACACCGGAAAGTCGTTGCCGACCAGATCCCAGTTGCCTTCCGACGTGTAGAACTTGGTGGCAAAACCGCGCACGTCCCTGACCGTGTCGTTGGAACCGCGGGAGCCCTGCACGGTTGAAAAGCGTGTAAACACCGGGGTCGATTCATCGCGAAACACCGCCGCCTTCGAGTACCTGGCGGCATTGTCATAGGGTGCGAAGTAACCGTGCGCGCCGGCTCCGCGGGCATGCACGACGCGCTCCGGGATGCGCTCGTTATCGAAGTGGTTGAGCTTTTCCCGGAAGATGAAATCTTCCATCAGTGACGGGCCACGCTCGCCCGCCTTGAGAGTGTTGTGGTTATCGGCGATACGCACGCCCTGGTTGGTGCGCAGATCCTCGCCCGTGGCATCGACCCGTGCGTCGCGGTCGATATCCGCCTGTTTGCTGTGCTTGTCGATCCTGGGGTTGTCTTTGGGTTGGCTGCGGTTGGATTCGGTATAGGGGCTCTTGCTCATGGTTCGGCTCTTGGCTGATGGCAAAGTGGCGATGTCTCGCCCCAGCCTAACGCCAGATCCGCCACCCGCCCATTCGAACAAACCCTAGCCAGACTACCCATTCAGCCGGTATCCGGCCGGATGCGCTACCGCAAAACGCCTGGCAAACCCGGCTACATCGGCGGCGATGCTACAATTCGAGACCTGACCCCATTCAG
>CAZYIP010000113.1:5649-12071 GCA_964646895.1 uncultured Salinisphaerales bacterium
TGACCCCATTCAGGGGGTTTCCGGGCAGGCGATGGTGCTGAGGAGGGCCAGTTCCGCCTGGCGCGAGTCGAGCCGGGTATGCTGCACGACGATGGGTACGTCGGACTCGATCACGCTGGCGTAGTCGGTATCGCGCGGGACTGGCTGCGGGTCTTCCAGGTCATTGAAGCGCAGGTGTTTCGTGCGCCGTGCCGCGACCGTTACTTCATACGGGCCGACCGGCTCGCGATCGGCAAAGTACAGTGTGACACGAACATGCGCGTCCTGGTCGCAGGCATTCAGGATGCAGGCGGTTTCGTGGCTGACAAACGCCCGGTCGGTCCCGGTGCTGGCACCGGGAATGTAGCCTTCCGCGATCGCCCAGCGGGTATGACCTATCGGATTCATGAGAACCTCCTTGAAACAGGCCTTGGGGAAACGGCCCGGTCGCGGAGGATTCAGGCAAAATCGTAACCGAACTCCTCGCGAAAACGGGCCTCGAATTCAGCCGGCGTGAAGCGATGATTTTGCGTGCCGGGGCGCTCGATCTTGATCGCGCCCATCAGTGAGGCAATGCGGCCGGTGGTCTCCCAGTCCAGTCCGCGCATCAGCCCGTGCAGCAATCCGGCGCGATAGGCATCGCCGCAACCGGTGGGATCGGCCAGCGCGCTCACCGCCGCAGACGGAATCTGGATCTCCGTGCCCCGCACGAGCACCGTGGAACCCTTCGCGCCGTGGGTGACGATCAGTGCCTCCACCCGTTCCGCGATCTGTTCCAGACCCCAGCTGGTACGCTGGCGCAGCAGTTCGAACTCATAGTCATTGACCGCAACCCAGGTGGCATGTTCGATGAAATCGCGCAGCTCCTCGCCGTCGAACAGTGGCAACCCCTGGCCGGGATCGAACAGAAACGGGATCCCGCGCTCGCGAAACTGGCGTGCGTGAGCCAGCATGCCCTCGCGCCCGTCGGGCGAGACGGTGCCCAGGCTGACGTCGCCGTCCGGCACCGGCTGGGTATGCGAAAAATTCATCGCGCCCGGGTGAAACGCGGTGATCTGATTGTCGTCCAGATCGGTCGTGATATACGCCTGCGCGGTATAGGCATCGGCGATGGACTTGACGTAGTCGCAGGGAATTTTCCAGCGCCGCAGCCAGTTCAGATAATCGTCGAAATCCCGGCCGACCGTGCCCATGGGGGCACCGCTGCCGCCGAGCAGAGCCAGGTTGTAAGCGATGTTGCCGGCACAACCGCCGTATTCCTTGCGCATCTCGGGCACCGTGAACGAGACGTTCAGGATGTGCACCTTGTCGGGGAGAATCTCGTTCTTGAAGTGCCCCGGGTACACCATGATGGTGTCGTAGGCAAGAGAACCGCAGATCAATGCCGTCATAAACGCTCCTAATCCGGTTCGCCGCCGCGCCAGGCGACATCGAGATGCTTGACTGCATAAACTTCATCGAGCCGGCGCACCGGAAGGTTGTGCGGCGCCTCCTTGACCCTGGCAACGTCTTCCTTCGCCTCGTTCCAGATGGCGATCATGGCGTCGACGAAGCCGTCCAGCGTCTCGCGCGCCTCGGTCTCGGTCGGCTCGATCAGCAAACATTCCGGCACCAGCAGCGGAAAGTATATCGTCGGCGCGTGAAATCCGTAATCGAGCAGCCGCTTGGCCATGTCGCCGGCGGTGAGGCTCAGCTCCCTTTCCTGGCGTTTGAGCGTAATGATGAATTCGTGACTGGCGCGGCGGCCGGGAAAGGCCACATCGAAGCCGGCCGCCTGCAGGCGCGCCATGACATAGTTGGCGTTCAGGGTCGCGAACTCCGCTACGCGGTTCATGCCCTCGCGCCCCAGCAGCCGGATGTATACGTAGGCCCGCAGCAGCACCCCGGTATTGCCCATGAAGCCCGAGAGGCGCCCGATGGACAGGGGGCGATCGGCTTCTGTCAACCAGCGGTAACGGCCATCCTCTGTCCGCGCGACGACCGGAATCGGCATGAACGGTTGCAGGCGCTCGCTGACGCCCACCGCGCCGGCGCCCGGCCCGCCTCCCCCATGCGGCGTGGAGAAGGTCTTGTGCAAATTCAGATGGATGACATCGAAGCCCATGTCACCGGGCAGGACCTTGCCAAGAATCGCGTTCAGGTTGGCGCCATCGTAGTACAGCAGGCCGCCGGCCCCGTGCACGACCTTGGCGATGTCCTGAATATGGCGCTCGAACACGCCCAGGGTCGACGGGTTGGTGAGCATGATGCCGACGGTTTTCGGTCCGACCGCCTGTTTCAGCGCCTCCAGATCCACGTCGCCGTCCTCAAGCGTCGGGATCTCGCGCACCTTGCAGCCACACATGACCGCAGTGGCCGGGTTGGTGCCATGCGCCGCGTCCGGCACGAGCACCTCGTCGCGCGCATCATCGCCGCGCGAGCGGTGGTAGGCCCGCATCATGGCGACGCCGGAGAACTCGCCCTGGGCGCCCGCCATGGGGGTCAGCGACACCGCGTGCATTCCGGTCACATGGCGCAGAATCTCCTGCAGCTCGTACAGGCAGCTCATGAGGCCCTGACCATGCGAGGCCGGCGCGAACGGATGGCGGGCGAGAAATTCCGGCAGCATCGCCAGGTGATTGCAGGCACGCGGGTTGTACTTCATCGTGCACGAACCCAGCGGGTAGAAGTGCGTGTCGATGGAGAAGTTCTTCTGCGACAGCCGGGTGTAGTGGCGCACCACCTGCATCTCCGACACTTCCGGCAAGGCGGGCGGCCGGCGGCGACGCAAGGTCGGCGGAATGTCGTCAGCAGCGGGTATCTCGCGCGGCGCCTGGGCGTACGCCTGTCTGCCAGGCCGCGAATGTTCGAAAATCAGCATGGGTTTGTCCGATAACATCTGTAAAAATTTTCCCAAATGCAAGAGCGTATTAACATCGCGGCTGAAGCCGCTCCCACAAGTGTTCTTGCTGTCGCCGGAGGCGTTGTGGGAGCGGCTTTAGCCGATAGCCGATGGTTCTATCTACCCCAGCGCCTTCAACGCGGCCTCGTAGTCCGGCTCGTCGCCGATCTCCGGCACCAGCTGCGCGTGCAACACCTGGTTGTTCTCGTCCAGAACCAGCACTGCGCGGGCGCTGAGGCCGGCCAGCGGGCCATCGCTCAGCAGGGTGCCGTAATCCTCGGCGAACTTGCGATCGCGCATCATCGACAGCGTGCGCACATTCTCCAGCCCCTCGTTGCCGCAGAAACGGCTCTGGGCGAAGGGCAGATCGGCTGAGATCTGCAGCATGACCACATCCGGATGCGAGCGCGCGTGATCGTTGAATGCCTTGACGGTCAAGGCGCAGGTGGGCGTATCCACGCTGGGGAAGACGTTCAGGATCTTGCGCTTGCCGGCGAAATCGCTCAGGCCGACTTCTTTCAGCTCGGTGTCGATCAGCCTGAAATCCGGCGCCGTGCCGCCTGTTGCCGGCAGTTGCCCCACCGTGTGAACCGCATTCCCGTGAAGCGTTACTGTGGCCATGATCTACTCCTTAATTTGCTGTTGCGTCGGCAAAGACAGTCTGGCGGGTGCGGCCGATGCCACTTCTGCAATGGCGCTCCGCCATGCATGGTGGCCGTCCGGGGCACCCGCCCTTTCGCATCATGATCGCCTGTCAGGCAGGCGCGTGCCCACGCGTGTCTGCGGTAGCGGTCATGATCTCGTTCAGCGCTGAGGCATAGGCCTCCAGATCGGCCTCCGTCTTGGTTTCGGTGGCACAAACCAGCAACGCCTGTCCGAGATCCGGATAGTCGTCGGACAAATCGTAACCACCGAAGATATCGTGCTCGGCGAGCCGCTCCAGCACTTCACCCACCGGGCGATCCAGCCGCACCACCGCTTCGTGGAAATACCCGCCGGCAAACAGCTGTTCCACGCCGTCGATCGCCGTCAGGCGTCGCACCAGGTCCCGTGTGTTGGCGTGGCAGGCTGCCGCCACCCGTTCGAGGCCGGCCGGACCGAGCAACGCCATGTGGATGGTCGCCGCCGTCACCACCAGGCCCTGATTGGTGCAGATATTCGACGTCGCCCTGGAGCGCCGGATGTGCTGCTCCCGCGGCTGCAGGGTGAGTGTGAAGCCCGGATTGCCGTCGAGGTCGATGGTGCGCCCGACCACGCGCCCCGGTAACTGGCGCACCAATGCACTCGTGCAGCACATGAACCCGAAGTACGGTCCGCCCGAGGAAAGCGGTGCCCCCAGCGGCTGGCCTTCGCCGCAAACGATGTCGGCACCGGTTTCGCCCCACTCGCCCGGCGGCCTGAGCAGCGCCAGCGACACCGGGTTGACGACCGCGATCACCAGCGCCCCCTGGGCATGGGCCCAGTCCGTCAGTGCATCCACGTCCTCCAGCGCACCGAAGAAGTTGGGCTGGGCGATGACCAGCGCCGCAATGTCCTCGCCCGCGTGGGCGTCGAGTGATTCCGGCGCGACCGTACCCTCGCCGGTCGTGTACGGCAAAATGCTCTGAACGAGCCCCTGATTTCCGGTGATCGCGTGCGCAACCTTGCGATAGATCGGGCTCAGGGATGCCGGCACCAGGATGCGGCGGGACCGGGACTTGCGGTTGCCGCGCACCGCCATGAGCATGGCCTCGGCCAGTGCCGACGCGCCATCGTAGAGCGAGGCATTCGACACGGCCATGCCGGTCAGCGCCGCCATCATGCTCTGAAACTCGTAGATAACCTGCAGCGTGCCCTGGCTCGCCTCGGCCTGGTACGGCGTATACGCGCTGTAAAACTCGCCGCGGGTCGTGATTTCCCACACCGCGGCAGGTATGTGGTGCTCGTAGGCGCCGGCGCCGATGAATGAAAGCGGCATGCCGTCACGCGCGGCCCGCTCCAGCATCAGGCGCGAAACCGCCATCTCGCTCAAGCCCTCCGGCACCGCGCTCAGGTGGCCCGCTCGCAGATCGGCGGGGATCTCGTCGAACAGGTCTTCGACGGTATCGACGCCGATGGCGGCGAGCATCTCCCGGATATCGGTTTCAGTGTGCGGAATAAACGGCATGACAAGTCCTTCCGTTACTCGTCCGCTTCGGCTACCTTGCGGTAGGCAGCAGCGTCCAGCAAAGAATCATACGCAGCGGCATCATCCGGCTTGAGCGACAGGATCCAGCCTTCGCCATACGGATCCTCGCTGATTGTTTCCGGCTGATCCGCCAGCGCCTCGTTGACCACGGCGACCTCGCCCGCCACCGGGCTGTACAGATCGCTCGCGGCCTTGACCGACTCCACCACGGCGCATTCCTCGCCTGCGGCCAGGCGCTTGCCCACCTCGGGCAGTTCAACGAACACCAGATCGCCAAGCGCCTGCTGGGCATGGTCGGTGATACCCACCCGCAATGTGCCGTCGTCCTCCTTGCGAACCCATTCGTGATCCTTGGTGTAGCGGAGATTTTCCGGGACTTCACTCATGACATCGTCTCCTCCGGTTTCCAAAACAGCGAATTACACAGCGACGCGAATCTTGCCATTACGCACGAAGGGGGGGCGCACGATGCGCGCGGTCGCGTACTTGCCGCGCATCTCCACCTCGCACTCGGTCCCCGGCTCTGCGCCCGCGGGCAACCGGGCCAGTGCGATAGCCTTGCCGAGCGTGGGCGAGAAGCTGCCGCTGGTGATCTCGCCCTCCCTGTCGCCGATACGAACTTTCTGATGATTGCGCAGCACCCCGCGTCCTTCCAGCACCAGGCCCGCAAACACCGGCAGGTCGCCCTGCTCGCGCTGCCGGCGCAGCGCATCACGGCCGATGAAGTCGCGCTCCGGCGGTTTCCACGCGATCGTCCAGCCCAGCCCCGACGCCAGTGGCGACGTATTCTGATCCATGTCCTGGCCATACAGATTCAGCCCCGCTTCGAGCCGCAGGGTATCGCGCGCGCCCAGACCGCAGGGCCTGGCACCCGCCTGCGTGAGCTGCTTCCACCATTGCGGGGCAACGGCACTGTCCATGACCAGTTCGAAACCGTCTTCGCCGGTGTAGCCGGTGCGCGAGACGAAGACCTCCTCGCCGGGGAAAGCGGTGAAGGGTTTGAGCGCATCGGCGCCGGCACGTGCATCGCCATCCAGCAGATCCAGTACACGCTGGCGCGCCTGTGGCCCCTGCACCGCCAGCATGGCCAGGTCGCGGCGCAGTTGCACGGTCACCTCGAAATCCTTCGCGTGGTCGCGAATCCACGCGACGTCACCATCGGTGGTGGCGGAGTTGATGACCAGGCGAAATTCGTCATCGCTCAGCAGGTAAGCGATCAGATCGTCGATCACGCCGCCGCGCTCGTTGAGCATGCACGAGTACAGGGCCTGACCGGGGGAATCCAGCCGGGCGACGTCGTTGGCGAGCAGATGGCGGAGAAATTCGCGCGTGCGCGATCCACGCAAATCGACCACACTCATGTGTGAAACGTCGAAAATACCGGCATCCTCGCGC
>CAZYIP010000114.1:0-11965 GCA_964646895.1 uncultured Salinisphaerales bacterium
AAGTCGAAGGCTATACGCTGGTGCTGGCCATGCGCCGCTGGGAGCTACCCGCCTTCAGCCGGCTGCGGCGATGATCCGCGCCTGCAGCCGACGGTATCTAATGAACGTGCCTGACCTGCACTACCGAAGGGTCATCCGCGCGTTCCAGGAGGCGACGCACGCGATCCTGCCATAGCTGACCGAACCGGTGGTATTCCGCGGCGCTGGCATGGCCTTCCAGAATGGCACCTAGAAGGGGCATCTGTTCCGGGTCGGCGGGAATGGCGCGGACGTCAACCCGTACATCCACGGCGTCACCCGTGTCATGTCGTCGAAAGCGCATGCCGCCTACGTTGGCAACGTCGTAGTGCAGCAGGTTCCTGCGCGCATGATTCCCGCCGATGCCCTGGAAGCCGTTGCCAGCGGCGGCGCCGGTAACGAGCGTCAGCACCTGACCGATGACTCCGTTGACTCCCTCATCTTCGGCACCCGGCAGAGACACCGAAACACCTCCACGTTCAGGCAGCACATCCGGATCGGGATACAGGGCGCTGAGGCCAGCCCGGGCACCGAGCCAGGCGGCTGCGACGGTGGGGCAGGAGTGGCCGGCGAGGCGCACGGCGTCGGCATAGTGGTATTCGATGACGCCGTCGGACGTGGCTCCGAGCAACCGCGACAACTCGTCCCGCAGTCGCAGTGGCGGTACCTGAACGAAAAAGTCCGGGAAGGCCATCGGTCAGATCGCCCCGCGGAGAGCCTTGCATCCGGGCAGCCGGCTGTAA
This sequence comes from uncultured Salinisphaerales bacterium, assembly GCA_964646895.1. GTDB lineage: Bacteria > Pseudomonadota > Gammaproteobacteria > Nevskiales > CAZYIP01 > CAZYIP01. The sequence goes on from CAZYIP010000114.1 coordinate 762, forward strand.
ATATCCATGTGTTGACTCTCATGTGTCGAGATTTTTCGAATCATGAACGCTGGAAAGGAGCGCCGCCTTGACCTGAATCAACGTATCGCCCATTGCATGCTCCCATGTGCCGACAGGCAACCGGCACACTTCGCGGCCTCGGCACGCCATGAGCGCAGGAGCCCAGCGCTGTCTCATTTTCGCAAGGTACGTAGTGAGATGCTTTTTTGCGTGTCGACATGTTTCATGTGTAAGGGAGGGTTGGGGCGGCCATGCATGCGCTGCGACAGCCTCACGGGCGGCATGGTAAAGTATTCCCAAACTACCGCGTAAGCAACTGATTTTACGTGTTTGCACGTGCAGGCTCCTGCGCGTGAATTCGCATGAGGGTGAGTTCATAATTTCATGAGTTACAAAGATAAAATCCGGGTTTTATTCGTATGCATGGGGAATATCTGCCGTTCGCCAACGGCCGAGGGCGTGTTCCGGGCGCACGTGCGCGACGCCGGGCTGGAGGATGGAATCGAGGTGGAGTCGGCCGGAACGCATGCCTACCATGTGGGCGAGGCGCCGGATCCGCGCGCCCAGGCGGCGGCGCTCGCACGCGGGTGGGATCTCTCCGACCTGCGTGCCAGAGCGGTTGACGAGGAAGATTTCGATCGGTTCGACTACATTCTCGCGATGGACCGCACCAATCTTCAACGGTTGCGCGATCTGGCCGATGGGAGAGGGCGGGTCGAGCTATTGCTGAGCTACGCTCCGGCGGGCTACGGCGACGAGATCGGTGATCCGTACTTCGGTGGCGCCCGCGGCTTCGACGTGGTACTGGATCAGATCGAAGCCGCGAGCCGGGGGTTACTCGCGGCGATCGTGCGGCGCCATCACCTCGGCACGTAACGCCGCCCGAAGCAACCCCATTTGCTTATTGCCGCGGTTCGTCATTATGCGCGGCTGCCGCTTCGACTCCATTCCTTCTGTGCTCGCGGGGTTGTGGCGCTGCATACGGCGCATCGGCAAAGCCCGGCAGGCTTGGTCTCTCCGTTTTCCGCACGGCTTTGGTACGTCGCGGCGCCCCGCTGTTCTCGGCGGCGGGTGTCGACTCGCCTTCGCGCTCACCGCCCTTTGCGGTGGATGCTGGCGCGGCCGCCTTTCGGGCTTTGTGAGGTGACTCATCCGGTCGGGCCGTTGAATCCGATGCACTATCAGCCGGCTGCTCGGTCTGTCCGGTAGTGCCAGCGGTGCGCCTTTTGTGCTGCCGCCCGTTTTGCTGCGCATTCTCGTCACGGCGCGTCGGGCTGGGAGCCCCCTCGGGCGGCGTCGTGGTTTTTTCATTGCCGCTTGCCGCCGGCGAAGAGGTTTCTTCCAGGTGCTGCACGCTGTCGTTGCGAGTCCCCTCGCTCGCAGTCACGTTCTCGCTGCTGCGGCGGCCGCCACGGCGACCACGGCGACCGCCCCGGCGCCGGGAGCGTCCCCGTTTTGGCTGCTCGTCGCCGCTGCTTTCGCGTATCTCGGCGCTTGCCGGCGACGCGGATGCTGTCGCTGTCTCGTTCTGCTCGACCTTCTCTCCCGCGCTCTTGTCGCGGCTTCTGCTTCCGTTGGAGCGGCCGCGGCGTGGGGATTCCGAGGCGGCGTCACGCTGATTGCTGCGACGCCCTCGGCTGTTGCTGCGCGCCCGTGCCGGCGATGCCTTTTCGGACTCGGAGGTGCTGGAGCGGCGGGATGGCTCCTGGCGTGAAGGTTTTGCGGCGTCGATCTTTTTGGCTTGTTCCGCGTCGTCTTTAGCCGATTCAGCCGGCGCGAACAGGGTCCGGAGCGCCTTCCACAGCTTTTGCATGCCGCCCATCTCGCCATTGGTACTGAGCGCCACGCCAACAGACGGCGCAACGCGCCGTGCCGGCCGGTTGCTGACTGCCGGCTCGATGCGCGATGCGTGGGCAGCGGAGTCGGAGGTGGTGTCCGCATCACTGTGCTCATCCGCACTGCCGATGATGCGATAGCTGATTTCGCTGTTGCCGGGCTCGTCGAGCTGATCGTCCCGAATACGCTTGAGTTCATAGAATGGCGTGTCGAAATGCGGCTCCGGCACGATGACGATACCGACCCGGCAACGCGCTTCCAGGGTGGCGATGTTGGTGCGTTTCTCGTTCAGCAGAAAGCTCGCCACCTCCACCGGCACGCAGGCGAGCACCCGCGCCGTACGGTCCTTCATGGCTTCCTCTTCCACGAGCCGCAATACCGACAACGCAAGCGATTCCACGCTGCGAATGCTGCCCTGGCCACTGCACCGCGGGCACATGGTATGGCTGTACTCGCCCAGCGAGGGACGCAGGCGCTGACGTGACATCTCCAGCAAGCCGAAGCGCGAAATCCGCCCGACCTGCACGCGTGCGCGATCGACCTTGACCGCGTCGCGAAGGGTGGACTCCACTTCGCGCTGGTTTTTGTTCGGTCCCATGTCGATGAAGTCGATGACGATCAGGCCACCCAGGTCGCGCAGGCGCAATTGGCGCGCGACTTCCTCGGCTGCCTCGCGGTTGGTGTTGAGCGCGGTTTCTTCGATGTCGGCACCGCCGGTCGCGCGCGCCGAGTTGATGTCTATGGACGTGAGTGCCTCGGTGTGATCGATGACGATGGAGCCACCGGAGGGCAGGGTGACCTGGCGCTGAAATGCGGTCTCGATCTGGCTCTCCACCTGAAAGCGGGAGAACAGGGGGATCGGATCTTCGTACAGCTTCAGCAGCGACAGGGACTGGGGCATCACCTGCTGCATGAAGTCATACGCCTGTTGATATACCGTGGCGTTGTCGATCACGACTTCGCCGATATCGTCGCGCAGATAGTCACGCAACGCGCGAATGATGATGTTGCTTTCCTGGTAGATCAGAAACGGCGCCTTGCGCTCGCTGGCCGCTTTTTCGATCGCGGCCCAGAGCTGGACCAGGTAATCCAGGTCGATCTGCAGCTCTTCCGGCCCGCGGCCCACGCCGGCGGTACGCACGATGACTCCCATGCCATCGGGAATCGTCAATTGACTCATCGCCTCGCGCAGCTCGGCCCGGTCGTCACCCTCGATTCGGCGCGAAACACCGCCCGCGCGCGGGTTGTTGGGCATCAGCACCAGATAGCGCCCGGCGAGACTGGCCATGGTGGTCAGCGCCGCGCCCTTGGTGCCGCGCTCCTCCTTCTCTACCTGGACGGTGAGTTCCTGACCTTCGGAGAGCACGTCCTTGATGCTGATCTTGCCTTTGCCGGGATCGTGCCGGTAATAGGAGCGGGCAACCTCCTTGAGCGGCAGAAAGCCGTGCCGTCCCGCGCCATAATCGACGAAGGCGGCCTCCAGGCTGGGCTCTATGCGCGTAATCTTGCCGCGATAGACATTGGCCTTACGCTGCTCGCGCGCCGGAACCTCGATATCGAGGTCGTACAGGCGCTGGCCATCCACGATGGCAACGCGCAACTCTTCGGGCTGTGTCGCATTGACCAGGATTCTTTTCATTTCGATTGATCTCTTCGGGCGCTCGACCGTGCATCCGGCGCGGGGACGGCGGCCTGTGGCGAGCCGGGGACGGCCACCAGGCCGGTCCCTCCATCGCTGGTATCGCGCCCGCACTGGCAATGCGGCGCGCGTCCTGGCCGGGCCACTCGCGCCATAGGCACGGGAGCGCTGTCAGTAGGACTCTACAGACTTCAAGAGGGGTGAGTGCCAGCAATATGTTCATACGCAATGTCTGCGAGATCGCCCCACTTGCGGGCGCGGCTCTCCACGCATCATCGCGTGCCGATGCGCAGGCAAGGCAGCGATGGATGCACTGGCAGGAGGGCACGTATACCGCTGTGAGAGGACAGTACGGCTTCGGTGGGAAATACCGATTAAAATGGCGTGCACTGCATGCGCGGGTGTCTTGCGCCCGTGGCATTGGATTATCTGTAAATCGTCCGTGGGCATCTCTAAGCTGATCCGAAGCGCAGTTGCCACCGTCTCTTGAATGTCATGTAAAACGTATTGGGAACTAACATCTTGCCACAGAATCACTCCCGCGTGCGTTATCTCACCATCGACGAAGGGCAGGCCGGACAACGCATCGACAACTTCCTGCTCGGCCGGCTCAAGGGCGTGCCCCGTTCCCATGTTTATCGACTGCTCAGGACCGGGCAGGTGCGCGTAAACGGGGGCCGCATTCGCGCCCAGCAGCGGCTGTGCGCGGGTGATCAGGTCCGCCTTCCGCCGTGGCGGGGCACCGACCCGCAACAATCGGGCCGGCCGCCCGACACACTCGTGGAGCGGGTGGCGGACGCTATCATATACGAAGACGAGGATCTTTTGGTGATAAACAAGCCGGCAGGCCTCGCCGTGCACGGTGGCAGCGGAGTGCGCTTCGGTATCATAGAGGCGTTGCGGGTTGTGTATCCCCGCGCCACCACCCTGGCACTTGCCCACCGGCTCGATCGCGATACCAGCGGATGTCTGCTGGTGGCGCGCCGGCGCGAAACACTGTTGGAGCTGCACCGGTTGCTGCGCGCCGGCCGTGCGGACAAGTGCTACCTTGCGCTGCTGGCCGGACACTGGCGGGGTGGTGCCGCCGAGGTCGATGTGCCGCTGATCCGGGACCGGCTGCGCGGCGGCGAGCGCATGGTCGAGGTAAGCGCCACGCGGGAAGGCCGTCGCGCCGTTTCAATCTTCCGGCCACTGGCGCCGGGCGACCGTGCCTCGCTGGTGGAGGTGCGTATCCAGACCGGGCGCACCCATCAGATACGGGTCCATGCCGCGCACCTCGGACATCCGGTGGCCGGCGACGAAAAGTACGGCAACCGCGCGCTCAACCGTGATTTGCGCGCGGCCGGGCTGAAGCGCCTGTTCCTGCATGCCGCGCGCCTGTCGCTGCCGCTGGCGCGGGCCGATCGGCCGTTCACGATCCACGCGCCGCTGCCGCATGAACTGCAAGCGGTGCTCGACCGCCTCGGGCTGAAATATGGCGGCACGGCTGCGGAAACTGACGACGATCGGCTTTGACTTTTTTCCGCCGCCTATTTATTATTTCGCCGCTATGCATGCGGGATTTCCCGATTTTGTCGCTGCCAGCGGGGCCGCGGCGGCAGGGGCGATGTTTGCTGGCACGCTATCAGCGGCGACTCTACCGCGGCTGTCCGATCAGCTCCTGAACAATGACAGCCTGATTGAAGCACAATGCCGGTTTTATCGTGACGAGCAGGGGCGGGCGGCTTTCCGTCTTCACCTGAGCGGCACGCTGCCGCTCGAATGTCAACGCTGCCGGCAGATGCTGCATTGGCCGCTATCGCGAGATGTCGACTTCCGGGTCGTGGCCAGCGAGACACAGGCGGCGCTGATCGAAGACGACGCCGTGGAGCCCTGTATCGCGCCGGACGGGCGTGTCGACCTGGCGGCGACGATCGAGGACGAAATCCTGCTTTCGCTGCCATTTGCGCCTTGCCACGAGGCTGGCTGTGGCGATGAAGCGCCCGGGCTGCCGGATGTCGCGAAAGATGAGCGGCGATCCGGAGACAGCCCCTTCGCGGTCCTTGAACAATTGCGAAGGCAGCGGGGTGGCGAGTGAGGGCATTGCGAACTGCAATGTGAATAGTCTGCGGATTGCCGCGGGCCCGGGGCGTATCGACCCTGGGTGGTGGCGCGGTTTCACGATCGCGTCCGCAGTATGGAATTGATTATCGCCACGGGAGTTAACCAGCCATGGCTGTACAGCAAAACCGCAAGTCGCGGTCCAAGCGCGACAAGCGTCGCACGCACGACAAGCTCACCAACCCCACGTTGTCGGTGGAACCGGTCACCGGGGAAACCCACCGCCGTCACCACGTAAGCCCGGACGGCTATTATCGCGGGCGGCGTGTTTTCACGCCCAAGCGCGAAGCCTAACGTTTCAGTGACAGGTTCGCGACCGGCGGACGTCGCGGAGCGCCCGGACGCACGTTCGGGCCAGGGTAAGCCGGTGTCCATTGCGCTGGACGTGATGGGTGGCGATAACGGCCCGGATACGGTGATCACGGCAGCGCTCAGCGCGCTTCGCGAATACCCCAATCTGCGCCTGATTCTGGTCGGTGACGAAACGCTCATGCGTCGCGATCTGCAGGCGCGCGACGCCCAGCTCAACGACCGTCTGCAATTACGGCACGCATCACAGACCGTTGCCATGAGCGAGGCGCCGTCGAAGGCGCTGCGCAGCAAGAAAGACTCGTCCATGCGTGTGGCGATCGACCTGGTTCGCGACGAGATTGCCGATGCCTGTGTCAGCGCCGGCAATACGGGCGCGTTGATGGCCATTGCGCGTTTCGTGCTCAAAACCCTGCCGGGGATCGACCGGCCAGCCATCATTTCCGCGATTCCCTCGATCCACGGCCACACGCACATGCTCGATCTGGGCGCCAATGCGGAATGCCATCCGGAGCAGCTTTTTCAGTTTGGTGTCATGGGCTCGGTACTTGCCACCGCAGTAGATGGTCTGGAGCGCCCGCGGGTGGGCCTGCTGAATATCGGCGAGGAGGAGACCAAGGGAAACGAAAACGTCCGCGATGCGGGCAAGCTGTTGCAGGCAAGCTCGCTGAACTACATCGGTTTCGTCGAGGGCGACGACATCTACGTGGGCGATGTGGATGTGGTCGTGTGCGACGGCTTTGTCGGCAATGTCGCGCTCAAGACCAGCGAGGGGCTCGCCAAGCTGGTCTCGCAATTCATCCGCGAAGAGTTTTCGCGCAATCTCATGACCCGCTTCGCCGCCGTGTGCGCCATGCCCATCTTGCGCGCGTTGCGCGTGCGCACGGACCCCCGCAATTACAACGGAGCCAGCTTTCTCGGCCTCCAGGGCACGGTTATCAAAAGCCATGGCAGCGCGGACGCCGTGGCCTTTAAAAATGCCATTCATATCGCCATATTGGCGGTGGAGAAGGCAGTGCCCGACAAGATCAGCCACTTGCTCGCGTCCACCCTGGGCGAGAAGGTTCCATAACAGTCTTATGGCCCGCTCCGGGCCTCGCGCGTGATAAACTCTGGTTAAGAGAAACGGTGACGTTGGGAGAGTCGAACCGCGGCCTCCGGGCCGGTTTCACCACTGTCAGGATAGCGACCGGGGCCACCCCTTATCGACTGTAGCGGCCCGGTCGGCGCGCCGCTCCGATTCGTACAGACGCAGCTTCGGCTATTCTTGCGAAAAGGCCGAAAGCAGGATACAAAACCCGGTAGCTCGATCGACCGCCCGGATCCCGGAGTCGATACCCGAACCACACTGAACCTATGAGCCAGAAACACCAGAATCAGCAACCGGATCATGACCTGATCCTTGAAGAGGCCAAACCGCGGCTGAAGCGGCCACCACTGTACAAGGTGGTCATGCTGAATGATGATTACACGCCGATGGAGTTCGTTGTCGACGTACTACAGCGGTTTTTCCGCAAGGGGCGCGAACAGGCGGTGCAGATCATGCTTGAAGTGCACACTCGGGGCAAAGCGGTAGCCGGTGTGTTTACCGCCGAGATTGCCGAGACGAAGGTCGCACAGGTCAACGAATATTCCCGCAAGTGCCAGCATCCCTTGCTGTGCACGATGGAGCGGGCATGAGTCGAGGTAGAAGTTGATGCTGAGCCAAGAATTGCAGAAAGCGTTGGACGCAGCATTCATGGGCGCACGGCGCCAGAGTCACGAATTGCTGACTGTGGAGCATTTACTGCTTGCGCTGTTGGATAACGCGACGATCAGCGAAATCCTGAAAGCCTGTGGGGCGCGGCTGGAGGTTCTGGAACGGGACCTGCGGGCCTTTATTCGCCAGAACGTCCCGGTGGTGGAAGAAGACGAGGAAAGCCACGAAGTGCAGCCGACGCTGGGCTTTCAGCGTGTGCTTCAGCGCGCCGTCTACCATGTGCAGAGTTCGGGCAAAAAGGAAGTCAAGCCCACCAATGTGCTGGTGGCGATCTTCAGCGAGCAGGATGCTCACGCCGTCTACCTTCTGGGCGAGCAGGGCGTCACCCGCCTGGATGTGGTCAACTACATCTCCCACGGTATTTCCAATGTGAGTTCGGAGGGGGAGGGCGAGTCGGTTTCCCCGGACAAGGAAGGCACCGCTACCACCGAGGGCAGCAAGTCGGCGCTCGAGCAGTATGCGACGGATCTCAACGAGCGTTCGCGCAAGGGCAAGATCGATCCGCTGGTCGGGCGGCATGACGAGATCGAGCGTGTCATCCAGACGCTGTGCCGGCGGCGCAAGAACAACCCGCTGCTGGTAGGCGAGGCGGGCGTTGGCAAGACAGCCATTGCGGAAGGCCTGGCCCTGCTCATCACGGAGCAGCGGGTGCCGGAAGTGCTCAAGAACGGCCGCATTTATTCGCTCGATCTGGGCGCGCTGGTGGCCGGCACCAAGTACCGCGGTGATTTCGAGAAGCGGCTCAAGGCGGTGCTGGCACAACTGCGTGACCAGGAAGGCGCAATCCTGTTCATCGATGAAATCCATACCATCATCGGCGCCGGTGCGGCGTCCGGGGGTGTGATGGACGCCTCCAACCTGATCAAGCCGGTGCTGGCCAACGGCGAGCTGAAGTGCATCGGCTCGACGACGTACAAGGAGTATCGTGGCATCTTCGAAAAGGACCGTGCGCTGGCGCGGCGTTTCCAGAAGATCGACGTTCCCGAACCCAGCGTGCAGGAGACGATACAGATCCTGGAAGGGCTGAAGGAGCACTTCGAGAAGCACCACAATGTCCGCTACACTCACACCGCGCTGGGAACGGCCGCGGAACTGGCGGCACGTCATATCAATGACCGCCACCTGCCGGACAAGGCGATCGACGTGATCGACGAGGCGGGCGCGCGGCTGCGCCTGCTGCCGGAAGGCAAGCGCCGCAAGACGGTGCAGGTGCGCGATATCGAGTCCACTGTGGCGAAGATCGCGCGCATCCCCCCGAAGAGCGTGTCGTCGTCGGATCGCGAGGTGCTGAAGACACTGGAGCGCGACCTCAAGCTGGTGATCTTCGGTCAGGACAAGGCCATCGAAAGCCTGGCTTCGGCAATCAAGATGTCGCGCTCGGGGCTTGGCAATCCGGTACGGCCCATCGGTTCCTTCCTGTTCTCGGGTCCGACCGGCGTCGGCAAGACCGAGGTGACGCGCCAGCTTGCGCTGCATCTCGGCGTCGATCTGATCCGCTTCGATATGTCGGAGTACATGGAACGGCATACGGTGTCGCGGCTGATCGGGGCTCCGCCCGGTTACGTCGGCTACGATCAGGGCGGGCTGCTCACGGAGGAGGTCATCAAGCACCCGCACTGCGTCGTGCTGCTCGATGAGATCGAGAAAGCGCACCCGGACGTATTCAACCTGCTGTTGCAGGTCATGGATCACGGCACGCTGACGGACAACAATGGACGCCAGGCGGACTTTCGTAACGTGATACTGGTGATGACCACCAATGCCGGTGCCGAGCATGTCGCACGGCGGACGATTGGCTTCGCGCACCAGGATCACTCCCTCGACAGCCTGGAGATGGTGCGGCGGACGTTCAGCCCCGAATTCCGTAACCGCCTGGATGCGATCATCCAGTTCGCGCCGCTCGACGAGGAAAACATCGAGCACGTGGTCGACAAGTTCATCATGGAGCTGGAGACGCAACTGGAAGGGCGCGGCGTGCACCTGCGGCTAGAGGAAAGCGCACGTCGCTGGCTGGCCGAGAAAGGCTACGACCGCAAGATGGGTGCTCGCCCCATGAGCCGCGTGATTCAGGAGAACATCAAGCGTCCTCTGGCCGAGGAGCTGTTGTTCGGCCGCCTCGCCAATGGTGGCCAGGTAGTCGTGCGCGAGGAGGAGGGCAACCTGAAGCTCGATATCGAGTCGCGCGAAGCGGTGAACGCCTGACCGGGTACGGGATCACGGACCTCTGACCCGCCTGCGGGCGGGACGCCCGCGCTCCCCCCAAAGCAAGCTGTCCAGGTCGCTCCACCCTCTCTCTCCCGCTGGCGGGAGAGGGTGGCACGCGTTCCTTCCAGGTTAACGACTGCGATAAACGATACGCCCCTTGCTCAGATCATAGGGGGTCAGCTGCACCGTGACCTTGTCGCCGGTCAGTATGCGAATGTAGTGTTTGCGCATTTTGCCCGAGATATGTGCCGTCACGACGTGACCGTTTTCCAGCTTGACGCGGAACGTCGTGTTCGGCAACGTTTCCATTACCTCGCCTTCCATCTCGATGTGATCTTCTTTCGCCATGGATTCTATGCATTACTCCTGTTCAATGAATAATGGGCAGGATCACGGAAGCCCGGCCCGATGATTGCCCCGGTCGATGTCAGTCGCGAGGAAGTCCCCTATTATCTTCTATCGCCGGCCGTTTTGCATAGCGATAGGGACAGTTACCGTCCCTTCGGCGCAGGCAGACGCGTCCACTCGCCGTTGCGATAGATCTCCAAGGGGCGGAAATTCATCTTGTAGCGCATCTTCGCGCTTTGTTCTATCCAATATCCCAGATAGACATAATCGAGCCCCTGTTGCCGCGCCAGGTCAATCTGATAGAGCACGGCAAAAGTGCCGGGGCTGCGGCGATGTTCTTCCGGATCGAAGAAAGTATAGACGGCCGACAGTCCATTGGCGACCTGGTCGATCGCAGCAACTGCAATCAGGCGTCCGCCGGCGCGAAACTCATGGAACCGGGTATCGCTCCATTCGCTGGAGAGAAACTGGATATAGGTATCGGGATCGTCCGGACTCATGGCGCCATCATCGTGCCGAACGCGCAGGTAGCGACGATACAGCGCGAAATGCTCGTCCCGGTACCGGGGGGAGACCGAGCGGACCGTCAGGTCGCTGTTACGGCGCGCCACGCGGCGCTGACCGCGGCTCGGAGAAAAAAGCGCCACCGGCACCCGTGCCGACAGGCACGCCTTGCAGTTTTCGCAGGCCGGTCGGTAAACATAGCGTCCGCTGCGGCGAAAGCCTTGCTTGATGAGCGATGCGTACAAGGCATTGCTGCCGGGCATGCGCGGATCGACAAACGCGTTCGTGGCGATACGCTCGCGCAGATAGCTGCACGGGTGTCTTGGGCTGAGATACAGTGCGATACGATGAGTAGACATCGGCAATGGCAGGGCAGCCGCGTCGCATGGTGTAATTTTGCCAGTGTAGCAGAGCCGCAAATCAGGGAGGTTGGGTCCAGATTGTATTTAACATAATATGTATTATGCGCAATATAATTGTGGACACACGGAGAGAGCGCTCTAA
>CAZYIP010000115.1:0-5952 GCA_964646895.1 uncultured Salinisphaerales bacterium
AGGTAAAACGCGTGGCAAACGCCATGTCCATGGACATGGGCATGCCCGTGGCCGCCGATGCCTACGCAAGGCGATGAATGAGGGTTTGCCGTTGTTGTGCAAAATAGCAGGAGAGAAGTCATGACGTATGGGTTGTCAGCCGACGCCGGCGCAGCCGACTCGCCGGTGGATTATGTGGCCGGGCTCGTTCAGCGGGCTCGAACGGCCATGGCGGCCTTGGCGCAAGCCGATCAGAAGCGCGTGGACGAAGCGGTTATCGCGATCGCGTGGGCGCTCTACAAGCCGGAGAACGCCCAGCGACTCGCAAAGCGGGCGGTCGAGACCACCGGCATCGGCAATGTCGAAAGCAAGATCGTCAAGAACCAGCGCAAGACCTTCGGCGCCCTGCGCGACCTGCTGCGAGTCAAGACCGTCGGCGTCATCGAAGAGCTGCCCGAACTGGGTATCGTCAAGTATGCCAAGCCGGTCGGCGTGGTCGCCGCGATCACGCCCTCGACCAATCCGTCGGCGACACCGGTCAACAAGGCGATGTTCGCGATCAAGGGCCGCAACGCGATTCTCATTGCGCCCTCCCCGTCCGGTTATGCGGTGACGATGGAGACCGTGGAACTGATCCGCGACGAGCTTGAAAAGATCGGCCTGCCCCGTGACCTGGTGCAGGTACCGGATCGCAAGCCGTCAAAAGCGCTGACCGCCGAACTGATGCGCCAGGCCGACCTGGTGGTTGTCACCGGCTCGCAGAACAACGTTCGGGCCGCCTACTCCAGCGGCACGCCCGCGATCGGCGTCGGCATGGGCAACGTGCCGGTCATCATCGACGAAACGGCTGCGCTCGACGACGCCGCGGAAAAAATCCGCGCTTCGAAGACCTTCGACAACGCGACCTCCTGTTCGTCCGAGAATGCGGTGGTCATTCTGGACTCGGTTTACGACAAGGCCATCGCGGCACTGGAGCGCAGCGGCGGCTATCTGGTCAGTGCCGACGACAAGCAGACCATCGAGCAAACCCTCTGGCGCGGCGGCAAACTCAACCGTGACGTCATCGCCCGCGATGCATCGATCGTTGCCGAACAGTTCGGCCTCGATGCCGCCGCGCGCTCGGCAAAATTCTTCATGGTGGAGGAAACCGGCGTGGGCCCCGACTACCCGCTGTCCGGCGAGAAGCTTTGCCTGGTGCTGACGGTCTACCGCGCCCGCGACTTCGACGACGCCTGCGCCATCGTCCGCGGCATTCTGGACTATCAGGGGCGCGGACATTCCTGCGGCATTCACACCCAGGACATGGCGCACGCCAGGAAACTGGCCGAAACCACCGACGTGGTCCGGGTGCTGGTCAACCAGGCGCACACGCTTGGCAACGGCGGCGGTTTCGACAACGGCCTGAACTTTACCCTGAGCATGGGCTGCGGCACCTGGGGCGGAAACAGCATCAGCGAGAATCTCAGCTACAGGCATTTCATCAACATCACCCACCTGGTGCGGACCATTGCGCCTGACGAGCCATCCGAGCAGGAACTGTTCGGTGCTTACTGGGATCGTTACGGCAAATAGGACATCACTATGGATTTCGTTGAATATCAAGGCAAGGCGATTCTCGCCGAGGCCGGCCTGGCGGTTCCGCGTGGCATCCATTGCACCACCGCGGATGAGGCGGCCAACGCCGTTGAGACACTCGGGCCCAGCGCGATCAAGGCCCAGGTGCCGATCGGCAAACGCGGCAAGGCAGGCGGCATCCGGCTGGTTGCCGATGCGGCCGAGGCGAGAGCCGCGACCCGGGAAATCATGGCGCTGACCATCGGCGGTTACGCGGTCGACAGCGTGCTGGTCGAGCAAAAGGCACCGATCGCGCGCGAATTCTATGCCGCGGTGATGAACGACCTCAGCGCCCGCGCGCCGCTGGTGCTCTTCTCGCCCGAAGGCGGCATGGATATCGAGGAACTGGCAGCGACCAGGCCGGAAGCCCTGTGCCGCATTCCGGTCGCCATCGAGCATGGAATCGACGAGGCGCAGGTACGCGGCGCCCTGGAGGGCATGGGCCTTGGCGAACACCTCGATGCCGTCGCCGGTTTTCTGGTCAGGCTGTACGACGTCTATCTGCAACGCGACGCCGAACTGGTGGAAATCAACCCGCTGGCACTGCTCGAGGACGGAACCCTGCTCGCGCTCGACTGCAAGCTGACGGTCGATGACGCAGCCGCCTATCGCCAGGCCGCGGCAAGCGAGCGCGCCACGCCGGAGCCCAAAAGCGAGCTGGAGTCGCGTGCCTCCGGGCTGGGCTTCAAGTTCATCGAGCTGGACGGGAAAGTCGGCGTGCTCGCCAACGGCGCCGGGCTGACCATGACCACCATGGACGTCATCAGCCACTACGGCGGCCAGGCGGCAAATTTCCTGGAAATCGGCGGTGATGCGTATACCAAGGCGACTCCCGCGCTCGAGCTGGTGCTGTCGAACCCCCACGTCAAGAGTCTGATCATCAATTTCTGCGGCGCTTTCGCGCGCACCGACGTCATGACCGAAGGCGTGGTCGAAGCCTGGGAAACGCTCAAGCCCGAAGTCCCCGTGTTCTTTTCCATACATGGCACCGGCGAAGACAAGGCAGTCGAGCTGCTGCAATCGAGGCTCGGCATCACGCCCTACGACCGCATGGAAGATGCGGTCAAGGCAGCGGTGGAGGCAGCACAGTGATTCTTGAAAAACACCATCGTGTACTCGTGCAGGGCATCACCGGCCGCCAGGGCCGGTTCTGGACCGAGCGAATGCGGGAATACGGAACCGATGTGGTCGGCGGCGTCAATCCGAAACGCGCGGGCGAGACCTGCTGCGACGTAAAAGTGTTCGCCTCGGCGAGCGACGCCGTTTCCAGCCTCGGCCCCATCGATGTCTCGGTCATGTTCATTCCACCGGCGGCGGCACTCGGCGCGGCCCTGGACGCGATCGAGGCCGGCATCAAACTGCTGGTGGTCCTGACCGAACATATCCCCTCGCAGGACGTCATGCGCATCCATGCGGCGGCACGCCGGCACGGCACGCGCATCATCGGGCCCAACACAGCGGGCATCGTGACGCCGGGCGCAGCGTTCGTCGGCATCATGCCGGCATTCAACTCGCGTGTTTTCCAGCCCGGCAATGTCGGTGTAATCTCCCGTAGTGGCAGCCTCGGGACCCTGATCTGCCTCAACCTGGTCAACGGCGGCTTCGGCCAGTCGACGTTTCTGGGCATTGGCGGAGACCCCATGCTCGGCACCACCACGGCGGACGCGCTCGACGCACTGAACCGCGACGAGCGCACCGAGTCGATCGTCATCGTCGGTGAAATCGGCGGAACGATGGAAGAAGAAGCCGCCGAAGTGGTGAAATCACTCGCCAAGCCGGTAGTCTCGTTCATCGCCGGACGCGCATCGCCGCCGGGCAAGAAGATGGGCCATGCGGGCGCTATCGTCATGGGCGATCGCGGCGGCTACGGCTCCAAGCGCAGCCGGCTGGAAGAGGCTGGAGCGACCGTGGTCGACACGCCCGATCAGATCGCCGCGGCCTTGCGGCAATGAGTCACGAGCATTTTTTCAACAAGAATGTCGGGTACGGAATATAGAATGAAGCGAGACTTCATCTAACATAATAAGTTTGGAGGAGAAGTGTGGATTTTATAAATTATTTCCCTCTGCTGTTCGAGCCCTTCAACATGACGATGCTGTTCCTGGGCGTCGTCGGCGGGCTGATCCTGGGGGCAACGCCCGGCATAAGCCCGACACTTGCGGTGGCGTTGCTCATCCCGTTCACCTTCAGCACCGGCGCTTCGGCCGGCCTGATCCTCCTGGGCGCCGTTTACAGCTCGGCCATGACCGGCGGGGCGATAAGCGCCATATTGATCAACGTTCCCGGTGCGCCCGCCAACATCGCGACGCTTTTCGACGGCCACAAGATGGCGTTGAAAGGGCACGCCATGGAGGGCCTTCATTACGCCATGCTGGCCAGTGGCGTCGGCGGCGTGATCGGGGTCATCGTCCTGATCTTCCTCGCGCCGGCCCTGAGCGATCTTGCGATGAGATTCGGCCCCAGCGAACTGTTCTGGGTTGCCGTATTGGGAATCACCGTGATGGGCTCCGTCGGCTCGGGGTCCATGGTCAAGGGCCTGTTCTCCGGCGCCCTCGGCGTATGGATCTCCTGCATCGGATACAGCGCCACCTACGGCGTCGAGCGCTATGTCTTTTCGCCGGTCCTCGCCTCCGGCGTCAGCCTGGTGGGCGCACTCATCGGCCTGTTCGCGATACCGGAAGTGCTGAATCTTCTGTCCTCCAGTCGCGAACCCAGCGGTGGCGCGATGTACTCCCTCGAACCGAGGAGAGTGTGGGATTCGACAAAGAAGCTCATGACCCATTGGCGAACCATGGGCATAGGCAGCGTCGTGGGCTGCTTCATCGGTGTCATTCCCGGCGCGGGGGGACAGGTGGCCGGACTGGTCTCTTATGACCAGTGCCGGAAGTTCAGCCGGTTTCGGAAAAATTACGGGAACGGAGAGCCCGATGGCGTGATCGCATCCGAGACGGCGAACAATGCAACCGCAGGGCCGGCGCTCGCGCCGCTGCTGACCCTCGGAGTTCCCGGAAGCCCGACAGCGGCCGTGCTACTGGGCGGCCTGCTCATCAACGGACTGTTTCCCGGCCCTGACCTGTTCCAGAAAAACGGCGACGTGACCTGGACATTCATCAACGGGCTGCTCGTGGCGCAGGTATTGATGGTCGTGTTCGGACTGTACCTGGCCAGGGTCAGCCAGCGTGTGGCGCAGATACCCAAGCGTTTCATGGCCGCGGCCGTATTCATACTGGCCGTTTATGGAACCTACAGCATAAGGAACACCCTCGATGACGTGATCGTCATGATCGGCATCGGGGTATTGATGTACTTCCTGGCCAAGGTGGGTCTGTCGGCCGGTCCGCTCGTGCTTGGCATCATCCTCGGCCCGATCGCGGAGACCAACTGGGATCAGGGCAAACTGATTGCCGATGCCACGGATGGAATATTTCCCTATTTCTTCACCGGCTGGTTCAACATCATGCTGATTGGGTTCTGCGTCCTCTCGGTCGCCTACAGCGTCTACTTCAGCATCATAGACAAGTCGGACGCACCGACACCTGACGAGGCAAGATCATCATGAGCACGCTCAAGCTCGAATTCGGAAAAGGGTCGCTCGCACCCGCCGCGGCGACCGTGTTTTCGGCGGTGATCCTGATCTACGGCATGGACCAGTCCGCCGCGGTCAGCAAATCGTATAACTTTCCGAATCTGTTCGCGGCGGTCATGCTGTTCTTTTCCCTGATCTGGCTGATCGGAGAAGTATTGTTTCGCCAGAAGCCGACCCTGGAGAGCATCAGCTGGCGGCCGGTCATTGCCGGGCTTGCGCTGATGATCCTGTACCTGGTCTCCGCCGTCTGGCTGGGCTTCCTCATCTCATCGATCCTCCTGCTTTTCATCACCGGCATTGCCTTCAGTCCGGTCCGGAAAAGCACCAGAAACGTGCTCATTTCCGCGGCGGTAGCTATCATCTTCCTCGCGGTGATATACGGTTTGTTCAACCTGATGCTGAAAGTACAGACGCCAGGAGGTATTTTTGATCTCATGTAGTTGCAGCGTTTTTCTTGAATGAAACAATCGCGTGAAACAACGAACGATACGAGGAGACATCATGAACTATAAGGTGATACACGCAGCAAAGCGCATGCTGGTGGCATTCGCCGCTGTCCTTCTGCTGGGCGCGGTCGTCCAGGCAGAGGCCGCTTCGGATTCATATCCCGACAAACCGATCAAGCTCGACGTGATGTATTCGCCCGGGGGCGCCACGGATTTTCAGGCCCGGGTCGTGACCATGCTGGCTTCGAAGTACCTGGGAGAACCCGTGGTCATCGTGAACAAGCCGGGTGCCGGGGGAATGAGCGGATGGAACGAGTTTGTCACTTC
>CAZYIP010000115.1:6052-11929 GCA_964646895.1 uncultured Salinisphaerales bacterium
CAGATGGTCATGAGCGGGACTGTCAAGGCAGGCTTCAACAACCTTTCCGACGCATACCGGAACAGGGCGAGGCTGAAAATACTGGGAATCGCCGATCTCGAACGCAACAAGGAATTCCTGCCGGATGTTCCGACATTTCAAGAGTTGGGCTACAAGGGCGTCGATAACACCAGCATCAACTACCGCGGCATCATGGCGCCTGAAGGTACTCCACCGGAAATCGTCGAAAAGCTGAGAAAGCAGTTTTTGGCCATGTTCAACGACGACAAGGTAAAGGGGAAGATGAAGGACGGCGGCTCTCCGATGAAGATCATGGATTACAAGGAAGTGCAGGAAATGTGGGAGCACGACGAGAAGATGTTGAAACCCCTGCTGAAAAATCTCTAGCGAGCGCCAGCCGTTGCTCCCGTGGAACACCCCCGTCCGGGGGTGTTCCACCCTGAGCGTGTTATGCGCTTATTCGCACATGCGAATAACGCTTTACAGGCTCAGGATATCTCGCGCATTTTCTGCATGCGCACCCCGCCCTCATCCCCAAGCACGAGACGATCGAGGTCCGCCTTCGTCGCCTTCAGGTAATCGTGGCTATAAGCGACGTAGATAGCGAGCCCCAGGACAACCCAGGCCAGCAAGGCGATCCAGGCGGGCCGTTCGAGAAAGCCCGGCGCCCCCGGAATCAGCAGCAGCCCGAGAAACCCGATGCTGCACAGCATTCCGAGCAGCGCCACGGATTTCCTCACCGGAGAGACCTCCTGGCTGAAGTGTGTGTCCGGGCTGGCGGCGGACCACTTGAACAGCCGGTACGCCGCGGCGCAGTAGTAGATAAACGCAACTGAAACACCGACCGCCGACATATCCACGATCCAGAGCAGAACCGAACGCCCGAACCAGGGCGCGAACAGGCAAACGGCACAGGTAAAAATGATGCCCGCATACGGCGTGTTGTGTTTCGGATGGAGCCTGGAAAATACCGGAGGCAGCGCCTTGGCCCGGCTCATTGCAAACATCAACCGGCTGGCGGAAATATAGAAGCCGATAAGGCCGGTAAAGATGCCCATGCACAGCGCCAGAACGAGTGCCGCCAGCCCGATATTGCCCAGCACCCCCTGGATTGCCTTGCCGGTGCCCCACAGGTACTGATGCTCGACCAGTTCGAGCCACGGCATGGCCAATGCGGTCGCCGTGATCATGATCGTGTAATGTATCGCCGCGACAACCAGTGCACCCAAAATCAGGAACGTCGCCTTGCCCGCGGAAAAATTGAACTCTTCCGCCGCCTGCGGTACCACATCGAAGCCTATGTAGGCCCATGGTGCGATGGCGATCATCGCCCCGACGGCCGACCAGCTCGACAGGCCGGGCTTGAAGAGCGGCGTCACGTTGTGAAACGACGTCTCGGGCGCGGCAATCATCCCCAGGGTCAGGGCCCAGGCGGTCACGATGAGCACGATGCAGAAGACGAACTGCGTTTGCGCCGACACGCCGGCACCGCGGATATTGAGCCACGCGTAAAGCAGCAGCATCGCGCTGATGATCAGGATCTGCACGATGTACACGTCCCAGCCCGCAACGGAATAAAGATATCCCGTCTCGACAAACTGCGGAAAAAGAAACTTGATCATCAGCCCGAAGGCCGAGGCATTGAGCGCCACGATCGCGGCGTATCCAAGTATGAGGAACCAGCCGCAGAAGAACGCATGCCGCCGGCCGAACGCCAGGTAAGCGTAGGTAAACGCACCGCCGGTTACCGGGTACGCCCTCACCAGCCAGCCGGTACTGACACCGATCAGGGCCATGATTGCGGCACCGATCCAGAAGCCGATCATGACGCCAATGGGGCCGGACATCGCCATCCACGTGGCTGGCAATACGAAGCTGCCCCAACCGATCGCGGAGCCAAAAGCGATCGCCCACACCCAGTGGGGTTTGAAGGTTTTCTCAAGAGCGGCACGTTTTTCCACGTTTTTTCCTCCGGGAGGAGGGCCGTCTTTTTGGCGATCGTTATTGGCCGGCCTCAAACCTGATTGGCGATTCTCCCTGAATGCATCAAAAGTTGATCATGTCGGAACGCTATCTGAAGGTATTCAGCAACTGTTTCCCGACCCGGGAGTCCGGGCCGTAGAAGCGAAACGGACGGCGACGCTCCATTTGCTTCTACGGCTGCGACTCCTAGAGCTTCTCGTCCCGCAGGTAATACCAGTGATACAGGCTGCGTTGCCCGACACGCCGGAACGGCGCGAACGCCCGCGAGCGAACCACGTTGCACACGTTCGGGTACTCCAGCGGAGTATTGTAGATAGGCAGATCGTCCAGCTCCCTGCGCCATTTTCCAGCGATGCGGTCAGCCATGCGGCGCCCGGCGTGCTGCGAAAACGACACTCCGTTGCCGCCGTACCCCACCGCGTAATAGACGGTCTCGTGCGGATCGGGCTGAAATATCCGGGGCATCATGTCATGGGCGACATCCACCCAGCCCCACCACGAATAATCGACCTGGATGCCCTCCAGCGGCGGGAACTTGCGGTGCATCCCGTCTATGAGCACCTGGAGGTGCTTCGGGTTGGGCGCATCCTCGCCGGTGATGGAGGCGCGGCTACCGATCTGCAGGCGGTTATCCGGTAGCAGCCGGTAGTAGAAACGCAGCGTCCGCGTATCAGTGATCACCTCCCGGGTGCGGAAATTCGTGGCTTCCAGTTCCTGTGGCGTCAGCGGCCGCGTGACCAGCGAGTTGGACAGGATCGGCATGATTTTCGAGTCGAGACTCGGATGCAGCCCGTTCGAAGTATAACCTCCGGTGGCCATGCCAACAGCGCGGGCACGTACAACGCCACCCGGAGTACGTACATGGTGCACGCCATTGCGCGTCTCGATACCCAGTACCGGGCTCGCCGGGTGTATTGTCGCGCCGGCAGCCCGGGCACGGTTGAGATAGCCGAACGCCAGCTTGAGCGGATGTACGCCGATCCCATCGGGTTCGTGCAGGGCACCAAAGCTCTCGTGGTCCCTGACGTAATCCCGGCGTACTTCCTCGGCGTCGAGGATTCGCGTGTCGTAGCCGTACACGTCGCGCATCACCTGCGCTTCACGTCGCAGGAATGCCATCTTCTTTTCGCGATGGGCTATGTACAGATGCCCGCCCGGCTGCGGATCGCAGCTGATTTCCCGGGTCAGACGCCGGAAATGGTCGAACGAGCAGCGCAACTCCTCGTCAAGTGCAAGCGCGATCCGCTTGCCCCACTTGTCGACCCACTGCGAACGCTGCAGCCGACCGCTGGCATTTTGCCCCTGCCCGCCGTTGCGGCTGGTGCATCCCCAGGCGCTGCGGTTGGCTTCGAGGACCGTTGCCTTGATGCCGTATTCTTCGCCCAGAACCATCGCACAGGCCAGACCGGTGAAGCCCGAGCCAACGATCACGACATCGGCATCGACATCTCCGGCTATCGGCCCGTCATCCGCCGGCGGAGGCCCCGCCGTATCGACCCAGTAAGTCGGCGCGTACTCCTGCCCGTGCCCCGGGTTGGCGCGGCAGGTCAGCGGATCATAACGGGGATCGTACGCTCGAATACTCGGGGTAGCGACCTCGTGCTCGACATCAGCGACGGAATCCATGGTGCACCTCTGCAATTACGCTCATGCCAGTTACGAAAAGATCACGCGCTTTTCGGCGGTACTGGCGGCCGATTTTTCCGAAACGCCTTTTTCTCGACGATCTTGCCGTTCTCGAAGCGGAACAGGTCACAGCCGTCGGCCTCGATCACGGAACCGTCGGGCTGGGTCGCCGTAAACGTCCACTCCGACACGCCGCGGTCGCCGCACGCAAAGTGTCGGGCGTTGCGCCACTGCACGTCGGGGAACTGCTCCCAAACAGCGCTGAACGCTGCGTGCACGGCGCTGCGTCCGGTAATCCGGGTGCCGTGCGCCTGGTCGCCAGCGATGGTTTCGAACACCACATCCTCGCTCATGTGTGCCGTCACTCCATCGGCGTCGTGCCGATTGAAAGCCTCAAAAACCTCGCGCAGCGTCTCCGCCGCGTTGTCGATGTGCCCCGAACCAGCCATGTCGAAATCTCCTCTCTGCGAGCCTGACGTACCTTCCGCGAGCTGCCGGGAGCAGCCCGGGCACGAGTACTGCAACATCCACTTTACGGCTGTATCCGGATGATAACTAGAACCAGATCGCGGCTGTACATTGGACCAGCCGGCAGCTCACGCGTAGCCGGGCAAGCCGCGGGTACGCGCCCGCAACCGGGCCACCACATCCCCGGCCGCGGCCGCACATGCTGCAGCCACGCGGCGCGCAGCATCGTATACTGTGTCAAATCGTAGCAGCCCAAGGGCTGCTGACGTTTCGTGCCGCGTCGGCAGGCCCGGGGATACCCGGCAACCCGGGGGCGCGTTCGGAGGATGGATTTGCCATGTGTGAGCGCTTGTTTTATCTGGACCCATCGAACAAACAGAGCCTGCAATCACAGATCCGCGAAATGATGGTGAACGCGATACTGGATGGGCATATCCCGCCCGGTAGCGTCATGCCCTCCTGTCGCGAACTCGCGAGGCAGTTGTCGGTGTCACGCAACACCGTGGTCCTGACTTACGAGAAGCTGGTCGATGAGGGCTTTTTGTATTCGCAGGAGCGTAGCGCCTATTTTGTCGCGAATACGTTTCAACCCTCGTCCATACGCCAGCAGGCGCAAGACGCCGCCAGAAAAAGCGATATCCGCCGACGCCAGTGGCAGAATCATCTTCAGATACGGCCAGCCGAACAGCGCAACATCGTCAAGCCCCGCGACTGGCGCCGGTACCCCTACCCGTTCATCTACGGGCAGCTCGACGACGAACTGTTTCCCTTCTGCGAATGGCGCGAATGTTCGCGCGATGCGAACAGCAAGCAGGCGATCCGCGAGTGGCTGACCGACAGCGTCGACGGCGATGACGCCATGCTGCTCAAGCAGCTCCACACGCGCGTGCTGCCGGAGCGGGGCGTGTGGGCAAAGACCGAGGAAATATTGATCACCCTGGGAACGCAGCACTCCCTCTATCTGGCATCGAGACTGCTGATGTCACCCGATGTAACGGTGGGAATCGAAGAACCGGGCTATGCGGACGCCCGCAACATTTTTGAAATGTCGGGGGCCCGGGTCGTGCCCATACCGCTGGACGACGAAGGAATCATTGTCGACGAGCGAATCGATCATTGCGATGTGGTCTACGTCACGCCGAGCCACCAGTCGCCAACGACCGTAACGATGTCTCTCGAGCGCCGGCACGCACTGCTGGAAAGGGCGCGCATCTCGGATGTCATCATCATCGAGGACGACTACGAAAGCGAGACCAACTTCCTGACACAGCCGATCCCCGCCCTGAAAAGCCTGGATCGCAACGACCGCGTCATCTACCTGAGCAGTCTGTCGAAGACGCTGGCGCCGGGGCTGCGGCTTGGCTACCTGGTGGCGCCGCCCGACTTCATCCGGGAAGCCCGCGCACTGCGCCGGCTGATGCTGCGGCATCCACCCAGCAACAATCAGCAGACGGTGGCCCGCTTCCTCGCACGCGGCCACCACGACACCACCGTCCGCCGCCTTAACCGGATCTATGGCGCGCGCTGGCACGCGATGCGCGCGGCACTGGATCGCCACCTGCCAAACGCCTCGCGTGTCCCGACCTTCGGCGGCACCTCGTTCTGGGTCTCATGTCCCGGAAACATGGACACCAACGACCTGGCGCGGGAAGCCGCGGAACACGGCATTCTGATCGAGCCCGGCGATGTTCATTTCATGGCACCCGATCCGCCGCGCCATTTTTTCCGCCTCGGATTCGCAGCGATCCCCGAAGACCGGATCGATGCCGGCATCGCGAACCTGACGGAAATCATACAGCG
>CAZYIP010000116.1:0-11926 GCA_964646895.1 uncultured Salinisphaerales bacterium
GGCTGCCTGCCGGATCCGAACGCTCCGACCATCGTAAAAGCGTGCGGAGTTACTGCCGGGACACCACGCGGTTCTGGTTGTCGGCGTTGCAACAAGCGGCGATTTTCCCCGTGTCACAACCACATTGAACGCAAGCGCCGGACTCGCCTGGCGGTGATTACGCGCTGATAAGCGTGCGGGCTGCGTTGCCCGCAAAACTGCGCAAGCCCGGCCGCGAGTTTTGGCAGCCGGCCCGCACCTATCGGCCAGGCATTTTGCTCGCCGGGATTTTTAATTTTCAAAATCAGCGGGATAAGCCTTGCGGAGCGGCACGCGACGGGGGAGATGGTCCCGGCGAGGGAGGCGTGTTTCCCAGTGGGAAGAGAAGAATCGGGTAGCAAAGGATGTTGCAAATAGCACTCATTATCATTAGCATCCTCACCCGTTGATTGTGCCCGGATTGAAAGTCCGCGTCGATGTTCAGCCAGCGGTGCGTATTGTCTTCGTCAAGCCAGCGAAACTTGACCGCCATCACGATCCGGCACAACGCGTTTCACTAATTCAGGTCAACTCGGGATAAATGAAGAGAATGGCACACATAATACGTAGAAAACGCCCGCTGGCACACAACGCATTCTCCCGGAGGGTAGGATTGGGAACGGCTCTGTTCACCGGATTGCTGGCCTCCGGCGCCTACGCCGCCGATACTGCGGGAAGCACCGCCGAGCAACCGGCGACCTTGCGGCCCGTCTATGTGGAAGCGCCGCAAACCAGCGACTACAAATCCGATTCGCTGTCGTCCACGAAGTTTCCCCGGCCGATTGCGGAGACGCCGCGCACCATCGAAGTCATCAACGAAGAGCTGATCCGGGACCAGCAGGCCACCACGCTGACCCAGGCGCTGAGAAACAGCCCCGGCGTGGGCACCTTCTACGCCGGCGAGAACGGCAACACGAGTACCGGCGACGAGTTGTACATGCGCGGCTTCGACGCCGCAGGTTCGATCTTCGTCGATGGTGTGCGCGACCTCGGCTCCATCTCCCGCGACACCTTCAACATCGAGCAGATCGAGGTCATCAAGGGTCCCTCCGGGACCGATTACGGCCGCACTTCACCGAGCGGCTCGATCAATCTGGTCACCAAACAGCCGTATCTGGCCAACGGGGGGTCGGCCTCCATCAGCTTCGGGACCGACAATCAGAAACGCGCCACCGCCGATTTGAATCAGATGATTGGCGACGGTATTGCCGTGCGTTTGAATCTCATGGGTCAGGACAATGATGTGCCCGGCCGTGACAACGTCGAACAGGACCGCTGGGGTATCGCGCCGTCGATCGCGTTCGGCCTCAATACCGACACCCGTGTCTACCTGAATTATCTGCACATCACCCAGAACAACGTGCCGGATGGAGGCCTCCCCACGGTAGGCCTGCCGGGCTATACCAGCCCCGATCCATCGCGCCCGCAGTTGAGCGACGCGAAGAAGGTGGACACCGACAACTTCTACGGCACCGTGGCTGACCACGATGACGTGGACGTGGACATGGTGACCGCGATCGTCGAGCATGACCTGGGCGACCGCAATCTGCTGCGCAACACCACCCGCTGGGGCCGCACGCACCAGGATTACATGGTCAGTGCGTTCATGGCGTCCGGGACTGATTTCATCACGCCGGACATCAACGATCCGAGCACCTGGACCATCCGCCGGCTGCCCAACTACAAGGTGCAGACCAATACCATACTCACCAACCAGCTTGGCCTGATCAGCCATGCCGACACCGGACCTGTCGCGCACACTTTCTCCTACGGGCTGGAGCTGACCCACGAGGAGATCCAGACCCGGGGTATGGGAACGGTCGGCGATGTGCCCTACGTCAACCTTTACAATCCCCAGCACGGGACCGGCGGCTTCTACAGCCAAAGGAACGGCGCCGACGGCGAGGGCACCACCAACACCATCGCCGGTTATCTGTTCGACACCATGGACATCGGCGAGCGCTGGCAGGTCACCGGTGGGTTGCGGCTGGATTACTACAAGGCGAAGTACAAGAACAGCGCCGTCTGCGGTGGTCGTCGCGGTCCCGACTGCGGTGGCCAGCCGGAAGGCACCGTGGTTCCCAACGTGGACACCGACACCAGCGACACCCTGTTGAGCTGGCAGTTGGGTACGCTCTACGAGGCTGCTTCCTGGGTGAACCTGTACGCCGATTACGCGGTGGCCGCGCAGCCGCCCGGCGGCGAAAACCTGCAGCTCAGCAATCGCGACAACAGTGCGGACAATCCGAACTTCGACCCGGAAAAGGCGCGTACTGCCGAGATCGGCGCCAAGTGGAAGCTGGCCGGCGATCGCCTGCTGTTGACCACCTCCCTGTACCGCACGGAGATCACCAATCTGGTCGAGGAGGATCCGGACGGCACCTATCACCAGACCGGCAAAAAGCGGGTACAGGGCGTGGAGATCTCCGCGGTGGGCAACATCACGCCCAACTGGAACATCAGTGCCGGCTTCACCATCATGGACGCGACCATAGAAAGCGGTGCCCCTGATGCGCAGGACGGCAGTGACGAACTCACCTATACGCCGGATCGGGCCTTCACCAGCTGGACCACCTACCGCCTGCCGTTCGATCTGACCATTGGCGCGGGCGCGCGCTACGTCGGCGGCCTCAAGCGCGGCCATGACGGCGCTGTCGGCACGCCGGATCACACCGACAGCTATTGGGTCGTGGATGCCATGGCCAGCTATCCGATCAACAAGAACCTGGACCTGCAACTGAACGTGTACAATGTGTTCGACGAGGACTACGTGTCGTCCATCAACAAGAGCGGTTATCGCTACTTCCCGGGCGCGCCACGTTCTGCCATGCTGACGCTGAACATGCGCTACTGATCCTGTGGGTGACCGTCAGGCCCGGTCCCAGGAGTTCTGATGCTGCTGCACGTCCCCGGGGTGCTTGGCGGCGACGACGTCGCCGCCATCC
The DNA here is from genome assembly GCA_964646895.1 of uncultured Salinisphaerales bacterium. Taxonomy (GTDB): domain Bacteria; phylum Pseudomonadota; class Gammaproteobacteria; order Nevskiales; family CAZYIP01; genus CAZYIP01. The sequence continues at coordinate 2,964 of CAZYIP010000116.1, forward strand.
GCAAGGTTCTCGAAGCCTCCCGCGATTGGGTGGATGGCCGCGAAACGGTCGGCCCCCAGGGCGCAAAAGTGAAGCGCAACGAGCAGCTGGCGGAAGGCTCGCCACTGCGCGAAGAGCTCGGTACACGCCTGCAGGTGGCGCTGAAGCGTCACCCGCTGTTTTTCGCGGCCGCGCTGCCGTTGCGCATCCTGACGCCGCGCTTCAACCGCTACAGTGGTGGCGGCACCTACGGCATGCACATCGACGGGGCCGTCATGGCGCTGCCCGGCGATGGTGGCCATCTGCGTTCGGATCTGGCCTGCACGCTGTTTCTCAACGAGCCGGAGGACTACGAGGGCGGCGAACTGGTGATCGCCGACACGTACGGCGAGCACGATGTGAAACTGCCGGCGGGGGATCTGATCCTCTACCCGGCCTCCAGCCTGCATCAGGTCAATCCGGTGACCCGCGGTACCCGCCTGGCGTCATTCTTCTGGGTACAGAGCATGATCCGCGACGACAATCGCCGGCGCATGCTGTTCGAGATGGACACCGCCATCACCCGCCTCACCGAAGGGGGCGCCGACCGCGAGGCGGTGCTGCAACTGACCGGCATCTACCACAATCTGTTGCGGCAGTGGGCGGAAACCTGACGTCAGGCCTTGGGCCGCTGAATCTGCGAGCCCAGCCGCTGCATCAGGTCGTGGGCATCGTAGGTACGCAGCGCGTCGGCCGGCGTAGTACCATCCGTGAGCACGATGATCATGCTGGCCCGGTAACTGGTGACCGGGCTTGAGGTCCCGGTGCCGACACCAAAATTGTACGGGCTGTAGAAAGGGCCGTAGTAGTTGCCGAAGCCGGCACCGACGTTGAACGATCCGATGTAACGGGTCACCGGCTCGGTATGGTGCTCGACCACGGTGAACTGCTTGTAGCCGTGATCGACGGTGATTTCCGCGGCGCGATACAGAAGATAATTTTCCACTGTGTTGCGAGAAGTGAGAGAATTGCCGTAGAACTCGACGCGAAAGCGCCGCGTTTCGAGTTGCTGGCTTTGATATCCCTCGCCTCCGTGCAACGCCTGATACGGGGTGGGCGTGGCGCAGCCGGCGAGCAGCGCGAGCCAGACAGCGATCAGGCCGGTGAGCGAAATTCGGCGCAAACGCATGGCATGTTCCCGAATCGTATAACCTCTAGACTTTAGCATAGGCTTTTTTCGGTCTTGTGTAGATGAGTCGCATGGTTCGAAACGGATACGGGCGGTGAGTGATGCAGGGTCCAGCGGACAGTCCCATGACGCCGGCGCCGCGCACGGCCGCGCCGGCTGAGGGCTCTCGTGTACACAAACTGAAGCTGCTCAGCTACAACATCCAGGTTGCGCAGTCGACGGCCCGTTACCGGCATTACATCACACGCAGCTGGCAGCATGTACTGCCAACCGCCGACCGCCTGCCCAACCTGGATCGTATCGCGCGTGTGGTGCACGATTATGACGTCGTCGGCCTGCAGGAAACCGACTCCGGCAGCCTGCGCAGCCGCAACATCAACCAGGTCCGCTACCTGGCGGACTACGCCCGTTTTCCGTTCTGGAACGCGCAGGTCAACCGCGACCTCGGCAAGCTCGCACAGCACAGCCTCGGGCTCCTGAGCCGGGTGCGGCCGCGGGTCATCCGCGAATACAAGCTGCCCGGCGTGATCCCGGGCCGCGGTGTACTGATCGCGCAGTTTGGGGAGGGCGCGCCGTCGCTGGTGCTGGTGGTGACGCATCTCTCCCTCGGAACACGCACCCGCCGCCAGCAACTGGCCTTCATCAGCGAGCTGATCGGCGATTACGAGCATGTGATCCTGATGGGCGACACCAACTGCGAGCCGGAGGATCTGGCCGAAGATCTGGCCGTGGGCGATGCCGGTCTGCAGGTACCGCTGCAGGCGCACAAAACCTACCCGAGCTGGCACCCGCGGCGCAATATCGACCACATTCTGGTAACCCCGAGCCTGCAGGTGCGACGGGTGGAGGTGCTCGACGAGCGCATCTCCGACCACCTGCCCGTTGCCATGGAAGTCACGCTACCGGACGACGTGGAGCTGCGCCGGTGTGATGGCTAATGCATGGCCGCGCTTTGCGCCGGCAGCCAGGTGACGATCTGCGGGAACACCCAGATCAGTACCAGTGACAACAGCTGCACACCGATAAAGGGCACGATGCCGCGGTAGATGTCGGCCGTGCGCACCTGCGGCGGCGCCACGCCCTTGAGGTAGAACAGGGCGAAGCCGAACGGCGGCGTCAGGAAGGAAGATTGCAGGTTCATCGCGATCAGCACCCCGAACCACAGCGGGTCGATGCCGAGCTTGAGCGCGATCGGCGTGATCACCGGGATCACGATGAAGGTGATCTCGATGAAGTCGATGAAAAAGCCGAGGATGAAAATCACCAGATTGGTGAAGAACAAAAACCCCAGCGCCCCGCCCGGCAGGTTGACCAGAAACTGATCCACCACGTCGGGACCGTTGAGGGCGGCGAAAACCATCGTGAACGCGGTCGCACCCACCAGGATGATGAACACCATGCTGGTCAGTTTGACGGTCTGGTCCATGACCGCGCGCAGGCTGCGATAGCCCAGCCGGCGATTGGCGATGGCAAGCAGGGTGGCGCCCAGCGCGCCCATGGCGCCGGCTTCGGTCGGCGTCGCCACACCGAAGAAAATCGTGCCGAGCACGACCAGAATCAGGAACAGCGGCGGGACGAGGCTTTTGGCGACCCGCCCGAGAAGCTGCGTCAGCGGCATGGCGCGTGTGTGCTGCGGCAAGGCAGGCGCATTGGCGGGCTTGAGCCAGGCCACCAGCGCCACCCACACGATGAACAGGCTGGCCAGCATCAGCCCGGGAAAGAACGCGCCCAGGAACAGATCGCCGACGGAGACCTTCATCTGATCGCCCAGGATCACCAGCACGATGCTCGGCGGGATGATCTGACCCAGCGTGCCGGAGGCGGCCACCACACCGGTTGCCAGGCCCTTGTCGTACTGGTACTTGAGCATGACCGGCAGCGCCAGCACGCCCATGGTCACCACCGATGCTCCGACCACGCCGGTCGACGCGGCCAGCAGCGCGCCGACCGCCACCACCGAAATCGCCAGGCCGCCGCGCAGGCGCCCGAACAGCATGCCCATGGTTTCCAGCAGCTCTTCGGCGAGGCCGGACTTCTCCAGCATCACCCCCATGAACACGAAGAACGGCACGGCGACCAGTTCGTAGTTGTTCATGATGTTGCCGAAGATGCGCGCGGGCAGAATGTTGAGCCGCGCCATGTGAAACAGCGGCTCCCAGGGCAGGGCCAGGCCTATCTGCGCCAGCAGGTCGCTGCCGATCAGGGTGAACAGCACGGCGGTGCCGCCCAGGCTGAACGCAACCGGGTAACCGATCAGCAGCAGCGCGATGGCGGCCACGAACATCCACAGGGAGAGGTAGTCCATTACAGCGCCTCGGTTTCGTCGGTCACCCGATGTTCGGGTGACCCCGCGGGTTCTCGCCCGGCAAGGAACGCGGCCTTTTTGATGATTTCACTGAGCCCCTGCAGGATCAGCATGGCGAAGGCAATGACGATCACGGTCTTGATCGGGTAGCGGGGCAGGCCGCCGGGGTTGGGGCTTTGCTCCAGCACGGCCCAGGAGCGCTCCACGTAGCCGAGGCTGAACCAGATGCCCAGGGCGCAGAACGGAATCAGAAAGACGAGTGTCCCGAAGATGTCTATCCACGCCTTCGCGCGTGCGCTGAGCTTGGTATAGATGATGTCGACGCGCACATGGGCGTCGGATTTGAGCACATAGGCGGCGCCGAGCAGAAACACCAGATCGTAGGCGTAGGTCTGCATCTCCAGATAAACGTTGGCGCTGAGCTGCACGCCCAGGTACTGGCCGAGGTAGCGGGTGATGACGTTGTAGGCGCCGATCAGCACCATGAGCGCGGTAAGCCACCACATGATCTTGCCGACGGCCGTCGAGAAGGCGTCGATCGTGCGTGATATCCGCAGTAAAATGTCCATGCCGATTCCCCCGAGTTGCCCGCCGGGCATCCTCCGCCGCGGCTTCCGGGCAATCGCGCAATTCTACCGGCAGCCGGGGCAAGGCGACAAAACCCGGCGGCCTGCTATGCTTTGAAGTGCAGGCGGAGCCGCTGAATCGGCTGGCGTGCGCGCTTCAGGAACAACACACCGGATTGGCGGGGACCACGAGTGAAGCTGCTCTTTTGCAGGGCGGGTATCGGCCGCGCGCGTCTTCGGTACGTGGCGCTACTGGCGCTCGCCCTCGCCCTGTCGCTGCTGACCGGCTGCGGTGGCGACAGCAATGCCAAGAGCGGCGATGCGGCCCCCCTGCCGCCGGGCGCGGTGGTGCTGCGCAAGGGCAACGGCGCCGAGCCCGCCACGCTGGATCCGCAGAAAGCGCGGGGCATGCCGGCCGCCAATATTTTGCGTGACCTGTACGAGGGGCTGGTGTCGGAGGCGCCGGACGGGCGCCTGGTGCCCGGGGTAGCGGCATCGTGGTCGATCAGCGACGGCGGGCTGGTCTATACGTTTCGTCTGCGCGCCCAGGCCCGCTGGTCCAACGGCAAGCCCGTCACGGCGGAGGACTTCGTCTACAGCTTTCGACGCGCGGTAGACCCGGCGACCGCATCGGCCTGCGCGCTGGTGCTGATTCCCATCGCGGGCGCCGACGAGATCATCCATGGCGAGTTGCCGCCGCAGCGGCTCGGCGTCAAGGCGCTGGATACGCATACGCTGCGCATCCGCCTGATTGCGCCCACGCCGTATTTCCTGCAGTTGCTGACCGATCCGGTCACTTATCCGGTTTATCGTCCGGCTATCGAAGAATATGGCGACCAGTTCACCCGGCCCGGACACTCGGTCACCAATGGCGCCTATCGTCTGCGCGCGTGGACGCCGCGCTCGGTCATCCGCCTGGAGCGCAATCCCCACTACTGGGATAACGACCACACCCGCATTGACGTGGTCGATTATTATCCCATCGACAGTGCGGCCGTTGCCTTCCAGCGTTATATGGCCGGCGGGCTCGACTGGACCGCTGCCGTACCCGGTGACGAACTGGCACGGGTACGCCGCGAACTGCCTGGCCAGTTGCACGTCTCACCGGCGCTGGCAACCTATTACTACGGCTTCAACGTCACCCGCCCGCCGCTCAAGGACAACCCCGGGCTGCGCCGCGCGCTGTCCATGGCCATCGACCGCGATTGGATCGTTACCCATATCGTCGGCGACGCCGCGACCCCCGCTTACGCCTGGATCCCGCCCGCCATCGCCAATTACACCAGCCAGCAACCGGACTGGGCGACGTGGCCGCGAAGCCGCCGCATTGCCGAGGCGCGGCGCCTGTACCGGCAGGCGGGCTACTCGCGCGAGCAGCCGCTGGATCTGGAGATCCGCTACAACACCAGCGAAAAAAACCGTCGCATTGCCGATGCGATCGCGCGCCAGTGGGAGCAGGTGCTGGGAGTGCGCGCGACGCTGGTGAACGAGGAGTGGACGGTGTTCTTGCAAAACCGTGCGGCGCGGAAGATCACCCAGGTGTTTCGCGCCGGATGGATGGCCGATTACGATGACGCCAGCACCTTCGCCGATCTGCTGCTGTCGGATTTCGGCCTCAATGACGAAGGCTACGCGAATCCGCAATACGATGAGCTGGTACGCCAGGCCGCCCGTGAAGGTGATCCGGGCAAGCGCCGCGCCCTGTTGCAGCAGGCCGAGCGCGTGATGCTCGAGGATCCACCGGTCATGCCCATCTATTTCCCCGTCAACGAGCATCTGATCCAGCCCTACGTCAAGGGATACCACGCCAACCCGCTGGATCACCACTACACCAAGGATCTCTACATCGTGCGCTCACACTTTCCGGAGTGAATTCGCGGGCGTCTGAGGAGTGGGAGCTTGCGGCACGTCCATATGAAGATTCGCGAAGTGCGGCGAGGCGAAACAAATACTCTGATATTAATGCAACTTCAGCTTGGGGCGGCCGGCGCGGGTGAGCTGGCTGGCCAGGGTCGAGAGCAGGACCCAGGGGGTGCCGTGCAGGGCTTGCTGGTGCATCTTGTACAGTGACATGTACGCCATGCGCGCCAGCCAGCCTTCGATCATGACCGAGCCGGTGCGTCGGCGCATGAGGCTGCCCATGAGGCTGCCGATGGTCTCGAAGCGGCTGAGGTTGATCAGCGAGCCGTAATCCTTGTAGACGTACTCGGGCAACGGCTGCTCGCGCAGGCGGCGCTGGATCGAGCGCACCAGCATCGACGCCTGCTGGTGCGCGGACTGGGCCCGCGGCGGTACCGGGCGGGCCGCGTTTTTCTGGGGCACGCAGGCGCAGTCCCCGAGCGCGAAAATATCGTCGTCACGGGTGGTCTGCAGCGTGGGGCGCACCATGAGCTGGTTGATGTGGTTGGTTTCCAGCCCGGCCAGGTTGGCGAGAAAGCCGGGCGCGCGTATACCGGCCGCCCAGACCTTGGTTTCAGCCGGTACGTAGCGTCCGCTGGCGGTGCGCAGGCCGCCGGCGTCGACTTCGACGATACGCTCGCCGAGCAGTACGTCGACGTTGATGGAGTCGAGCAGCGTCTCGACGCTGGCCGAAATCTTGGGCGGCAATGCCGGCAGGACCCGGTCGGCGGCCTCGATCAGGGTGAACTTCACGTGGTGATCGGGGACCGTGCGGTCCCAGGTGTGCCGGGCCATGATCTGCAGCGCGGTGCGCAATTCGGCCGCCAGCTCCACGCCGGTGGCGCCGGCGCCGGCGATGGCGACGTCCAGCCGGCCTTCGTGAGCGGCCTCCTGTCCCTGGGCGCTGGCGTTGAAGAAACGTGCCAGCAGCCGCTGATGAAACCGGTCCGCCTGCTCGCGCGTGTCCAGAAACAGACAGTGTTCGCGCACGCCGGGTACGCCGAAATCGTTGGTGACGCTGCCCACCGCGAATACCAGCGTATCGTATTCAAGCTCGCGCGCCGGCATGATCTCGTGGCCGTCCCTGTCGCTGGTGGCCGCGATGTGGATGCGCCGCCGCTCCCGGTCGAGTCCGTCGGCCGCGCCCAGACGAAAACGAAAATGGTGGTTGCGCGCGTGCGACAGATAATTGAGTTCGTCGATGTTGGAGTTCAGCGTACCGGCCGCGACTTCGTGCAGCAGTGGTTTCCACAAGTGGGTCGGTGACGCGTCGACCAGGGTGATGACCGCTTTCTTGCGGCGGCCGAGCTTGTCGCCGAGCTTGGTGGCCAGCTCCAGTCCGCCGGCGCCACCGCCCACGACGACGACGTGATGCAGTTTCTCCGCCATGGTTCGTGTTGGTTCCCAAAACTGGTCATTATACGTATGTGCCGTGTGCGCTGGTGCGGTGCTGCGGTATAGTGCCGCAATTGTTTCGGGTCGCCGCCGGCGGGGAGACGGATGTTGCGACTTTTCCATTTCTTGGGCGCCGCGGCGCTGCTCGTACTGATCGGCCTTGCACCGGCGTACCTGGGCGCTCGCCTTGGTGGCGGTTTCACGCATGCGCCGGAGGACGCCGTGTTCATGCTCAGTCCGCCGGCGCGCCAGCTGATTTCGCGTGCGTTCGAGGGCTTCGAGGATGGCGAGCTGGCCGACTATAACGTGCATGTGCTTGCGCTCGGCACCGCCGCCAACGACGGTTACGTACATCCGCACCTGCGCGAGTGGTGGCATCCGCTGGCGCGTTTTCGCTTCGGCGTGCTGTTGAGCGCGGCCGGCGTGCGGCATCCGGGCAAGGCGGATGAAGAGTACGTCGCCCGCCTGCTGCGGCTTGGCCGCGGCTTTCCGCTCAGCGTCACCCGTTATCTGAACGCGCTCGATGGTTACTACACGCCGGACGGTCGCCTCAACCGCTTTCGCACCCGTGCCTTCGTCCCCAACGGCTATGTGGCGCGCCTGGCGAGCCGTTATGGTGATGCGTTTCGCATCGTGGTGTCGATCAACCCCTACCGTCAGGATGCGCTGGCCGCCCTCGACCGCTGGGCCAGGGCCGGCATACGCATGGTTTACTGGCTGCCCGTAGCGCAGGGGATCGATCCGGCCGACCCGCGCCTGGCACCGTTTTACGCGGCAATGAAGCGGCATGACCTGACCTTGCTGGTACATGTCGGCGCCAACAGCGATATCGATACACCCGGTGCGCGTGACAGAGGCAGCCCGCTTCGCCTGCTCCCGGCGCTGGATGCCGGCCTCAGGGTGGTGATGCTGACCGGCGGCAGTCTCGGGACCAGCCCCGATCCGGAGGCGGCGGATGGCGCAGAGGTCGCCAATTACCGGCTGTTTCTGCGGTTGATGAACGAACCCCGCTACCGCGATCAGCTATACGGCGATATCTCCGCACTGTTCTATGCCGACCGTTCGCACGAGGTGCTGAGCCGCTTTTTGCAGCGCCGGGACCTGCAATCGCGCCTGGTTTACGGCAGCGATTATCCGTTTTCCGCCATCAACGTGCGTATCCGGCTCGGGCATCTGGAACGCGGCGGTTTCATCAGCGCCGGAGAGCGTCGCAGCCTGGCCGAAATCTATCGCTATAATCCGCTGCTGTTCAATTTCGTGCTGGCGCGGACCGTGCACCTGCCGCACACCGATGTGCATTTTGACGACACCCTGTTCCAGCGCCGGCCGGTGCTGGAAGGGGAAGCCGATGCGGCGGAAAAGGAAAAAGAGGTGAAGGCGGACTCCTGATCCGCCTGCCCGCAGGCATTTCGTCGTCATCAGGCAAATCAATGACGTAAGCGGAACGGCGTTTGTGCCGATGTCCGGCTTAGTCTTGGGTAAAGCGCGGCGAATTGCCGCAGACAGCGTATGAAACGGAGGAGAGACCCCATGAGCACCGCACCGAAGACCGACATCGAGATTTCCCGCGCCGCCGATGCGCGGCCGATTCGCGAGATTGGCGAGCGGCTGGGGGTGCCGTGGGAGGCGATGGTGCCGTACGGGCACACCA
>CAZYIP010000117.1:0-11899 GCA_964646895.1 uncultured Salinisphaerales bacterium
CTGCCTTCGGTGAGCGTGCCAGTTTTATCGACCACCATGGTATCGACCTTGCCGAGGGTCTCGATCGCCTCTGCGTCCTTGATCAGCACGCCCGCGGTCGCACCGCGGCCGACACCGACCATGACCGCCATCGGGGTGGCGAGCCCGAGCGCACACGGGCAGGCGATGATCAAAACCGAGACGGCGGCGACCAGTGCATAGCTGAATGCCGGCGCCGGCCCCACGAGCATCCATACGATGAAACTCGCAATGGCCACCAGCACCACCGCGGGCACGAACCACGCGGCGACCCGGTCGGCCATACCCTGGATCGGGGCGCGCGAGCGCTGGGCATCGGCGACCATCTGCACGATCCGCGACAGCAGCGTATCCGCACCGACGCGGCTGGCGTGCATGATGAAGCTGCCGCTCTGATTGATGGTGCCACCGGTCACCGTATCGCCCGCCGCTTTCTCCACCGGGACCGCCTCACCCGTGATCATGGATTCGTCCAGGGTAGAGCGCCCTTCCACGATCTCGCCGTCCACCGGCACCTTGTCGCCGGGCCGCACCCGCAACCGGTCGCCGACCTGGATCCGGGCCAGATCGACTTCCTCTTCTTCATTGTTGCTGGTCAGGCGGCGCGCGGTCGGCGGCGCGAGGTTGAGCAACGCCTTGAGCGCATCCGAAGTGCGTTCGCGTGCCCGCAGCTCCAGCACCTGTCCCAGCAGCACCAGGGTGACGATGACGGCCGCCGATTCGAAATAGACCGGAATCTCGCCCCCGGAACCCTTGAAAGAGGCTGGCAGGAGGCCGGGGAACAGCATCGACACCACGCTGAACAGCCAGGCGACGCCGGTGCCCAGGGCGATGAGCGTAAACATGTTGAGATTGAAACCGTGGAGGGATTTCCAGCCGCGCACGAAGAACGGCCAGCCGGCCCACAACACCACCGGTGTTGCCAGCACGAACTGAATCCCATTGAACCAGGTCGCGCCGAGCCAGTCGTGAAAGTGCACGCCGGGAACCATGTCACCCATGGCGAGGATGAGCAGCGGAACAGACAGGGCGACGCCGACCCAAAAGCGCCGCGTCATGCTGACCAGTTCGGCGCTGGGGCCGGTATCCGCCGCGACCGTGCGCGGCTCCAGGGCCATGCCACACTTGGGGCAGTCCCCGGGCGCGTCCTGCACGACTTCCGGGTGCATCGGACAGGTGTACTCCACCCGCTGCTGCCGGGGTGTGGCCGGCTCCAGCGCCATGCCGCATTCGGGGCAGTCCCCTGGCTCCGAGCGGTGTACGTCCGGATGCATCGGGCAGGTGTAGTCGTCCTCGCGTCTGTCCTTCCTGTCAGCGGTTGCGCGCGTACGCGCGCCATCGAGCCAGGCATCCGGCTTTTCTTCAAACCGGGTCTGGCAGTGCCGGCTGCAGAAATGCCAGGTCTGTCCCCGGTACTCGGTGTGATGCGCGGAATCCGGCCCTACAGTCATCCCGCATACGGGGTCTGTCCGGGTCTGCTCGGCGACGGTTTGCATAGTGTCACTCGTGGGTTGTGGAGGCTGGCGGTTCGATGTCCGGGTGGTGGCCGGCGAGCGTTTCTATGATCGGACAGCCGTGTACCGGGCCCTGGCCGGAGCACTGCGCATGCATCTCCGCCAGAGCCGCTTCCATCCGCGAAAGTTCGTCGATCCGGGATCGGACCTGCGAAAGCTTGCGTTCGGTGAGTCGCTTGACCCGCGCGCGGTCGCCGTCGGCATCCTGGAGGTGCAGCAGTTCCCGGATCTCGTCCAGACGGAAGCCCAGTTCCTTCGCCCGCCGGATGAAGCGCAGGCGCGCCACCGCCTCCGGCGGATAGCGTCGATAGTTGGATGCGGTGCGCCGTGGCGGCGGCAGCAGCGATTCGCGCTCATAGAAGCGGATGGTTTCCTTGCCCAGGCCGCTGCGCGCGGCGAGTTCGCCGATACTGATCGTGTTCATGGCGCTACTCTAACTCTGTAGTCGACTACAGAGTCAACAGGCTCTAGTCCCGCAACAGCGGGCGCGGCCGGGTTTCCTGATAAGCGAGAAAAATACCGCTGGCCATGATCGCGAGGGCACCGATGAAAGCCCACGGACCCGGTATCTCGCTCCAGAACAGCCAGCCCAGTAGCGTGGCCCACACCAGCCCGGTGTAGTCGAACGGCGCCACCACGGCTGCCGAGCCGAGGCGGAAGCCCAGGGTGATGAACGTCCACGCCATGGTGGCGACCACACCCAGTGCGAAAAATGCCGGCAGGTGAGCCAGAACCGGCGCGCGCCAGAACCAGGGAATGAGGATCGCGCTCACCAGCAGCGGGACCAGTGTCATGTAACCCATCGTGGTCCAGATGTTTTCCGAGCGCATGCGTCGCGCGCTCAGCATCAGTAGCGCATAGAGCAGTGCCGAGCCCAGCGGCAGCGTGGTGGCGAGCTGAAGCCCCCCGGTACCGGGGCGGACAATCGCAAGGACGCCAAGAAATCCCACGACGACCGCTCCCCAGCGTTGCCAGCCGACCCGCTCGCCAAGCAAAGGCACCGACAGCACGGTTACGAACAGTGGCGAGGCAAAGGCGATGGCGGTGGCTTCCGCAAGCGGCAGCAGGACCAGGGAGGCGATAAAGAGATAAGCCGCGCCGGTCGCGAGGCAACCGCGCAGCAGATGCGCCCAGGGATGGCGCGTATGCAGTACACGCAGCCCGTCGGCCGTGATTCCGATCACGGCGATCAGCGGCAGCGACACCAGCATGCGATAAAAGACGATCTCGACCGTCGAGTAATGCGCGCCGAGCGCCTTCGCCAGCGCATCACCGCACGCCAGGCAGAACACTCCGGCGCACAGACTGGCGATGCCCGCCAGCGACGATTCAGCGGGGTGAGCCACCACGGACGGTTTAAGCGCGGCCACGGCTCAGGCCGTGCTCATTGCGGGCACCGGAAACTCCCGATGGATTTCGCGCTTCCCTGCGGATGGCAAAAAGAATTTGTGCAGGTCATGGAAGGGGGCTATCTTACATGCCGCGCAGTATAGCGCTATTGACCGCGAGAGGCGGACGTGATGAGAATGATATCGGCTCTGGGGGTGATGGTGCTGGCAGCCGCGATGTGCGGTCCCTACGGCGCTTCGATGGCGGCGGATCACGACAAGGCCATTGCGCACGGGCGCTACCTGATCAAGATCAGCGGTTGCAACGATTGCCATACCCCCGGCTATGGCCCCAGCGGCGGGCACGTGCCGCAGGACCAGTTGCTCGTCGGCCAGGGGTTCGTGTTCGTCGGGCCGTGGGGCACGAGCTATCCGGTCAATCTTCGGTTGTTCGTTCAGCCGCTGACGGTCGAGGAATGGATCCGGCATGCGCGCACGACCCAGTCGCTCCCGCCGATGCCCTGGTATTCGCTGCGGGACATGAGCGACTATGACCTGGCGTCCATTTACTATTACATTCGTTCTCTCGGTCCGGCCGGGAAGCCGGCGCCGGCGGCTTTGCCACCCGGGCAAAAACCGCCGCCACCTTACATGGAGCTGATGCTGCCGGCACCAGTGCCTGCCGCCGGCGGCGCCAGTCGGACGGGATAGCGATGCGCTGAAAAACTTTTTGCGACCGGCATCCCGCGTCCGACCGGCGGCGCGGTTGCGGTGCGACAACCGGGGAGTGGTCCGGATGACCGATTTTGTACTGATTCATGGCTCGTGGCATGGCGCGTGGTGCTGGGACAGGCTGAAAAGTCACCTGGAGGCTGGCGGCGACGGGGTGCAGGCTCTGACCCTGGCCGGACTCGGCGAACGTGTGGAGGAACTCGCTTCCGATATCGATCTGCACCGGCATGCCGAGGATCTTGAGCGCCAGTTGGGTGAGCGTGGCGGAAGGGATGCCACTCTGGTGGCCCACAGTTATGCCGGCATGGTCGTGGCCACCATTGCCGCCCGGCTGCCGGATTACGGGTTTCGCCACATCGTGCTGCTCGACGCTTTCCTGCCGCTGCCGGGGGAAAACGCGCTCGACGTGGCGCCCGGGCTGCGCGAGCCGCTGATGGGTTTGCGCATGGATGCCCGGCCCTGGGCACTGTCTCCGCCCGATCCGGCCCTGTTCGGAATCGAAGATCCCGCGCTGGCCACGGACGTGGCCGCCCGGCTCACGCCGATGCCGCTGGCGACGCATACGCAGCCGCTGCCACAGGACGCGGCATGGCCGTCCGACGTGACGGTCGACTATATCCGTTGCCTGCGTTTCCCGGCGTTCGAGGGCATGCGCCAGCGGGTGCAGGGCCGGCAGGGCTGGCGCTGGCTGGAGCTGGACGCCGGCCACGACGCGATGTTGACGCACCCGGACGAACTGCTTGCATGGCTGCGGAATCCGCCGCAATAGGGGAAGAACCTCCGCGGCGGGCGCCGTGTTTGCATCCCCCGTCCGGGCATCGGATCAGCCGCTGGCGAGCATGATGAAATGGCTCAGATCGCCTCTGCCGGGCGTGATCCGCCGAAGTTGAGGGTGGCGCTCAAGGCCACGATCGCGATGCCGCAAAGGCCGGCGGGCGCGAAGGCCATTGCGGGGATGGCCGTGAGATCCCAACCCAGTCCGCCGGCAACCGGAATCAGTACGGCGCACAGATAACCGATGGTGAACATCGCTGCCGACAGCCGGTGCACGTCGTGCGGTTCCGTGAGTATGGGCGGTAACGACAGCGTCAGGGTCAGCGTGCACGCGCAGCAGAACCCGATCAGCCCGGACCACAGCAGCACCCATGTGCCGGACATCATGATCAGGCCCGCGACGCTGATCGCCGCGAGGGTGCCGATGACGATGTACGGGGCGCGCTTCAGGGTGAGATGCCGGGCCCACAACAGAAGAACCACGGTCGCCAGGATCTGGCTTATGTTGAGGGCGCTGAGCGCGCCGAAGACAAGATCGTGCCGGCCGGAGCGGGTCAGGTAATCGGGCAGAAACGCATTGGTGCCGAAGTAGAGGCCGGACGCGCTGCCCATGATGAGTCCCAGCTTCCAGGTCAGCGGATTGCGCCAGTCCGGCCACCAGCGGCGGGCGGCGATGGTCACGGTCGCGGGCTCGACCGGACGCCGCATGCGCAGCGTTGCCAGCAGCACCGCCAGCAGTACCGGCAGCGACCAGAATGCCACGCTCAGCCGCCAGTTGCCTCCGGTCATCGGCAGGATGAGCGGTATGGTCAGTGACGCAGAGAAGGTCTCGCCAAGCAGCAGGCCGTTGGAATAGACCGCCGTCGCGAAGCTGGTGCGGCTGGGCAGCCATGCGCGCACGATGGGCGGCAGCGTCGGTTGCATCACCGCGATTCCCGCGCCCATGACGAAGGTCGTGGCAAACAATGTCATCGCGTCCGGCGAGACACCACGCAGCGCGCCCGCCACGGCGGTAACCAGCAGGCCGCCGGTCAGGATGGGCAACGCGCCGAAGCGGGCGATCAGGGCCGCGCCGGGAATGGCCGCACAGGCAAACAGCAGTGGCGGCAGGCCCGACAGTATGCCGATGTCCGTCTGCGACAGATGCAGATCCTGATGGATCAGCGGAATCACCGGCGGAATCGCCAGCACCGTAATCCGCAGGCCCGCGCCCGCCAGCCATAGCAGCACCAGCGTCTGCAGAAAGCGCGGCGGCAGCGGCGCCGGGCCGGATCGCCTTGACGATGGCGCGTTCAGAATGGAATTCGCCACGAAGCGAGCCGGACGTGCATGAATCCCCCGAGAAAAGGCCATGAATTGCGGGTGCCGCTCCGCGATTCCGGAGTGCCGGGCAAAACCGACGCGTTATTGTAGGCTGCTGGCGCGGATATACAACGACAGGCAGGCGTATGATGACGCGGCGTGATCGCCGGTGGTTCGAGAAATTCCGGCGGTCGGCCGCCGTATCCGCCGCAACCGATAGCGCCCGCGGTCTGATAAGCTGAAAGCAGTGCATGTCGTCACTGTCCGTGAATCCATCCGCAGGCCATCGGGAGGTCGAGCCATGAGTTTCAAATCCATCAATCCCGCGAACGATGAACTCGTCGCGGAGTATGAACTGATCGACACCGAACACATGAATGGTGTCATCGACCGGGTTCACGACGCCTTCCGGGGCTGGCGCCAGCTTACCTTCCGCGAGCGCGCCGAGCCCATGCGCCGCGCTGCCGAGGTTTTGCGCAACCACAAGAGCGCCTACGCGGAACTGATGACGCGCGAGATGGGCAAGCCGATCGTCCAGGCCGAGGCCGAAATCGACAAGTGCGCGTGGGGCTGCGAGTACTATGCCGAGCACGCGGAGGCACTGCTGCAGCCGTACGATGTGGAAACCGGCGCCTCGCGCAGCTTCGTCACCTACCAGCCGCTGGGGGTGATTTTTGCGATCATGCCGTGGAATTATCCCTTCTGGCAGGTATTCCGCTTCGCCGCGCCGCACATGATGGCGGGCAATGTGGGACTGCTCAAGCACGCGCCCAACGTCATTGGCTGTGCGCAGGCCATCGAGTCGGTGTTCCGCGAGGCGGGTTTCCCGGACGACGTGTTCCGCAACCTGGTGATCGACACCGACCAGGCGGCGAAAGTGATCGAAAACCGCAAGGTCAGCGCCGTCACGCTCACCGGCAGTACCGGCGCGGGCCGTGCGGTCGCGGCCAAGGCCGGCGAGATGCTCAAGAAGACCGTGCTCGAACTCGGTGGCAGCGATCCGTACGTGATTCTGGAGGACGCAAATCTGGACCTGGCCGTGCAGGCGTGCGCGGAAAGCCGTCTGCTCAATTCAGGGCAGAGCTGCATCGGCGCCAAGCGTTTCATCGTCGTCGAGCCGCTGCGCGAGCGCTTCGAGCAGGGCATGGCGGAAAGGCTCGGCGCCGCCAGGATGGGCGACCCGATGCAGCGCGACGTGGCCGTGGGTCCCCTGGCGCGGCACGACTTGCGCGACAAGCTGGCGGGGCAGGTGAAAAAAAGCATCGACAAGGGTGCCCGTTGCCTGATCGGTGGGTCCGTACCGACCGGTCCGGGCTGCTTCTATCCGCCGACCGTGCTGAGCGGAGTCGTGCCGGGCATGCCGGCGTACGAGGAGGAGATGTTCGGCCCGGTGGCGTCGGTCATTGGCGTCAGGGACGAAGAGGAAGCGCTCAGAATCGCGAACGACACGGCCTATGGCCTGGGCTCCGCCGTGTTTACCGAGGATCCGGCGCGTGCGGAGCGCATCGCCAGCCAGGAGATCGAAGCTGGCGCCACCTTCGTCAACAGTTACGTCGCTTCCGATCCGCGTCTGCCCTTCGGCGGCATCAAGGACAGCGGCTACGGCCGCGAACTGGCCAGCCACGGCATCCACGAGTTCGTCAACATCAAGACCGTTTCGATAAAATAAAACTCCCTCTCCCTGAGGGAGAGGGCTGGGGAGAGGGTCAACGAGAGCCGGGTTTTCCCCTTCTCTTACGGGCCCGCGAGAGGGCTGGGGAGAGGAAATATCACCCGGCCCGGAACAGCCGTCCCTCGGCCAGGCAGCCGGAGAGTTCGCGGTAGGCATTGGCCATGCCCGCACGGTCGGGCTCCGGGCCGACCGCATCGAGCAGCCGCCGCGCCAGGGTGCCGGCGGCGAGCATGCGTTCCAGTGCCTGCTCGGTCGCCGTGCCGAAGTTCTCGCGCGCGGTCAGGCGCTCGGCCAGATCGGCCCACAGGCGCGCGGCGCGGCAACTCGAAGCGCGCCGGTAGCCGAGTGCGCGCAGAAAGCCCGCGTCTTCAATGACCGCCGCCTCGGCATCGCGGTTGCACGCAGCCAGGATGGTGGCCAGCCGGTCGGTGGCGAAGCTGCGCTGCGTCTCCGCATCGGACCAGTCCTCTTCGCCCAGCGCACGCACCAGCGCGCAGGTGATCCGGGCGACAGTCATGTCCGCGAGCGGGCACTCCTGGGTATCGATGACGCGAATCTCGAAAGCGTGGCGGTCGAAGCGCGGAATGACGCCGCGCGAGTTGAGCCACTCCTCCTGCAGGATGCCCTCCGGATCGAACGGTGCGATATCCCGGTACATGGCGTCGAGTATGCCCTCGCGATACTGGGCTTCGGTGAAGATCGGCTCCGGGATGACGTCCCCGGTGATCGACGGAATGCGCCTCGAATTGGCACGGTAGACCTCCATGCGCGTATCCAGGAGCCCGGTCGTATGGCCGTCGGCGAACGGCGAACTGGCGGCGAGCGCGGGCAGGATCGGCAGAACGAGGCGGATGGCCGCGTGCAGGCGGCCGAATTCCTCGTCGTTACCGAAGGGCAGGTTGATCTGCATGCTCTGCAGGTTCGACCAGCCATGCCCGCGGCAGGAGAAGATGCGGTCGTAGGCATCGTAGATCGCGTTGTTGCCGTGCGGCCACAGCCGCAGGTCAGTGTCCGGGTCCATCCACGGATGCATCGCCCCCGGCAGCAGGCGCGCGCCATCCGGCGCCAGCATTCGGTTGATGTCGTCGACGTCGGCCTGGAAGGATTCGGCGAGCCCGCTCAGGGACGGCGCCGGGCCGTTGGTCTTGAGTTCGATCAGGTGCAGAGCCAGTTCGTTGGACCAGGCGATGGCGCCGCGCTCGACCTCGTTGCGGACCTCGCCGCCGGCGGCTTCGGCCAGCAGGCGATCGGCCATGGGCCGCACGGCGAGCGTATCGCCGTCGACGATCATGTATTCGATTTCGATGCCGTAGCCTTCAAACCAGCCCAGTTTGCTCATGCTGCCTCGCATGCAAGTGCGCGTCCGGTGTCGTTTTCGCGTACGGTCCGGCACCGTGGTTGGAATCCGGGTCGAGGGCGATGCGGGCCTGCAGGCGCCTGAAAAAGTACTCCATGATGCGGCGGTACAGGGCATCGCCCAGTATCTCGTCCTCGATTCCGGCGTCGATGTTCGGGTTGTCGTTGATCTCGATGATGCGACACTCGACGCCGAACTGCTTGAGATCGACCCCGTACAGGCCGCGGCCGATGGCCCGCGCCGCGCGCACGGCGAGGTTCAGCACCGGGCGCGGCACGTCGTCCACCGCCAGCGTCTCGGCCAGGCCCTCGGTTTTGCGCCCGCGCCCGTCGCGCTTGATGATCTGCCAGTGCTTGCGGGCCATGTAGTAGCGGCACGCATACAGCGGCTCGCCGTCGAGCACGCCGATGCGCCAGTCGTATTCGGTCGGCACGAAGGCCTGCGCCACGATCAGGTCCGAGCGCTCCAGCATGCGCCGCGCTTCCTGACGCAACTCGTCCGCCGTATCCACCTTGATGACGCCCTTGGAAAAGGCGCTGTCCGGCTGCTTGAGCACGCAGGGAAACCCCAGCCCGCCGATCGCCTGGTCGATGTTGGTCCGGTGCAGCATCAGTGTGGGCGGTGTGGCGATGTGGTGGCGCTCCAGCAATTGCGCCAGATACACCTTGTTGGTGCAGCGAACGATGGATTCGGGATCGTCCATCACCACCACACCGGCGCGCTCGGCACGGCGCGCCATGCGATAGGTGTGATGGTTGACGGCGGTGGTCTCGCGAATGAACAGCGCATCGAATTCGGCAACGCGGCCGTAGTCGGCCTTGGTGATGCGTTCGACCGAGAAGCCCAGGTTTTCCGCCGCGCGCGTAAAGTGCTTGAGAGCGCGCGCGTTGGAGGGAGGCTCCGCCTCCTCCGGGTCGCACAGAATGGCGAGGTCGAAGCGCCCATGCGTCGCGCGCCGGCGTGGCCGTTGCCGGTGCGAGAAGTGTGCCGCGGCGGCTTCGTACAGAAACGGCCGGTGCGATTCCGGGACCTCGCCCAGCGGGATCGGGCTGAAGGAGCGCAGTTGCCACTCGGTTCCGGACCACTCGAAGCGTGCGCGCAGCAGCGGTGCCGGAAACCAGTTGAACAGGGCGCGGCTGAGGCGTGCGTGGCGCTGCGCCAGATTTTGGCCGAAGTAAATGCTGAGCGTGAAGTGGCTGGACTCGATTGGCGCGAGACTCTTGCCGATCAGGACGTCGATTTCGTCGCTGATGTAGCGCGGTACGTCGCGCACCTTCATGTCCTGAATGGTCGAGACATCCGGCAGCGGCCGATGCGCGCGCGCGCTGGCCAGCAGCGATACGTAGTAGCCGGTGCTCTGGTAGCGGTACGACTCGCACAGGTTGTAGATCCGCGCCAGGCGCGGGCGCGTGAAGGCCGGGTCGGTCAGGTAGCGCCAGGCCGGGACCACCTCCAGTCCGGGGATGTGCACCGGCCAGTCATCGGGATCGTCGACCACGATGAATGCGGTCATGGGAGGCGCTTGCCCGTTTGCGCGGCGAACGAGAGCGAATCAACGCTGAAAGTCATGATTCCGGCGACCATGGCGCGGCGGACTGGAGTGCGAGTGCCGCCATGATCGCGCGATTTGCCGGACAATGCGAGCGGTCCCGCCATCCTGGCAGGGTGGGGCCGCCCGCGTGGTTGAAAGCCAGAGCCGGATCAGTGCTCGAAGCCATGCGACCGCGGTCGCCGCGTGTGCAATCCGCCGCCGCCTTCACGCGCCCGCGCTTCGTTGACGCGCAGACTGCGGCCTTCCAGGGTCATGCCGTTGGTGGCCTCGATGGCCGAAGAGGCTTCGGTGTCCTGCATTTCGACGAAACCGAACCCCCGGGGTCTCCCGGTGTCGCGATCGCTGATGAGCTTGACCGAGTGCACGGTGCCATACTGGCCAAACAGGTTGCGCAGTTCGTCTTCGGTGGTGGTAAATGGGAGATTGCCCACGTAGATGCTTTTCATTGTTGCCCCCTGAGGGTCGCGAATAAGCGTTTTCTGCTCGTCTGTTCCCGCGCAGGCGGGAGTCTGTGTTGCTGTTGCACAGCCGGGGTGAATTCCCGCCATTGCGGGAATGGTCATGATCCTGAGGTTTTTCGAGGTTCCTCTGTGCGGCGCGCCTGTCGCCGGTTTCGTTCGGGATGCCCGCCTGCGACGGCATTCACTGGCGCGGGTCGCTGAACGAACCGGGGGCCGCTCGCCGCCATGTCCGTGCAGGCCGGAACGGGCCCCGGATCCCTAATACTAGCGTACCGGCGGCAAAATGGAGGGGAGATCTTTCGTTGCCCCATTACCCGGTAAGCGCATACAATGGCGCGCCCGCAATGCCCGGCCCATCCGATGCCCGACCATATCCGCAATATCGCCATTATCGCCCACGTCGACCACGGCAAGACCACGCTGGTCGATCAGTTGCTGCGCCAGAGCGGCACCCTCGACGCACGTTCGGGCGGGGGTGGCGAGCGCGTGATGGACAGCAACGCCCTGGAGCGGGAGCGCGGCATCACCATCCTGTCCAAGAACACCGCGATTGAATGGAGGGGCTACCGGATCAATATCGTGGACACGCCCGGCCACGCCGATTTCGGCGGCGAGGTCGAGCGCGTGCTGTCCATGGTGGATTCGGTGCTGCTGCTGGTGGACGCGGTCGACGGCCCCATGCCGCAAACGCGCTTCGTCACGCAGAAGGCGTTCGCGCTCGGGCTGAGTCCCATCGTGGTGATCAACAAGGTGGACCGGCCGGGGGCGCGCCCGAACTGGGTGCTGGATCAGACCTTCGATCTGTTCGATCGGCTCGGGGCGAGCGACCAGCAGCTCGATTTCCCGACCGTCTACGCGTCCGCCCTGCAAGGCTATGCATCGCTGGAAGCCGACGTGCACGCGGGCGACATGGTGCCGCTGTTCGAGACCATCGTCGCCCATGTGCCGCCGCCGGACGTGGATCGCGACGGCGCGTTCCAGATGCAGATTTCCTCGCTGGATTACGACAGTTACAAAGGGGTGATCGGCACCGGGCGCATCCGCCGCGGCGCCATCGCCCGCAACAGCCCGGTGGCGGTGGTCGATCGCGACGGCCGTCGCCGCTCCGCGCGGGTGTTGCAGGTGTTCGGTTTCCTGGGGCTGGAGCGGGTGGAAGTGGATCGCGCAACGGCGGGCGATATCGTTGCCG
>CAZYIP010000118.1:0-3305 GCA_964646895.1 uncultured Salinisphaerales bacterium
CCAGCCATACGTCCCGCGCGATGGGCACGCCGCCCTGGACCGCAATCAGATTGTAATAGTCGAAGAAGATATAGAGCGCGGTTCCGGCGCCGGCAATCGCCAGCAGCCAGTCGTGCCAGGGAATGCGATCGAGCGGGCCGGACTTGGCCGGATAGGCCAGAAACGCGAGCGCGAAGCCAAAGGCCAGATGAATCGAACCGACCTTCTGCGGGTTGAGCGTGCCGGCGTAGCTCGCGTAAATCTGAAAGAGACTCCAGGCGACCGCGATGATGATCAGCAGCCAGCGCTGCCACGCCCGGCGCGGTTCCCGGCCGCCGTATTCGCTGGATTTGAGAATCTGCTCCGCGTCGGCTTGTACGTGTTCGACCATAAACGGGCGCTCTCCAGAGTTTGCGCCGGTCAGGAAAGCGCCGAAAAACTCCGCGCCCGTAACGTATTTGCGGCCAGAAGCCCCGGCCATCGAGGCCGGGGCCGATTGGCGTGATGCTCGGCGTTTCCTACTTTGGCGGCATCAGGTCGGAGTCCACCTCGATGCCCTGCTCCTCGTAGAACTTGACTGCGCCCGCATGGATCGGAATAGGCATGCCATCCAGTGCTTCCTTCACCTTGAAGTACTTTTTCAGGTTCGGGTTCTGGACGTCGCTATAGAACTCGTTCAGCTTCTTGTTGAAAACGGTGTTCATGAACTCGTAGACGGCCTCCTCCGGAAGGTCGGCCGATGCCACCAGACTCGCCTTGAGCGTGATCGTGCTGGTGTCCTTGTCCATGTCCGGATAAGTCCCGCCGGGAATGGTGAAGCGGGTGTAGAACGAGAACTTGCTGTGCAACTGGTCGATCTTGTCCGATGAAATCGGCACCAGAACGATCGGAGCGGTCTGCGCCGCCTCGGTAATCGCCGCCGAACCCAGGCCCACGGTGTAGAACATGGCATCGATCTGGCCATCGCGCAGCAGGCCAACCGCCTTGCCCGCGCTGCCCCGCACGGCGCTCTTGAGGTCGTCGAAGCTCACATCGTAGGCCGCGAGAATGTTCTTTGCGTCCTGCTCGGTGCCGGAGCCGATATCGCCGACATACACCCGCTTGCCCTTGAAATCGGCGGGGCTTTTGATGTTGGCTTCCTTGCGCGCCAGAATGTGAATGACCTCCGGATACAGCACCGCGAGGCCACGCAGATTTTTCACCGGCTTGCCCTGAAACGCCTCCACGCCGGTGCCGTTGTACGCATAGTAGGCGATGTTGTTCTGGGTCATCCCCATCTGCAACTGGCCCTGACCGATAGCGCGACAGTTGAACACGGATGCGCCGGTCGACCGGGCGTTGGCACGCACGGCGATATCCGCTTCGTTGACGATCTTGGCGATACCCACCGCGGTCGGGTAATAAAGCCCGGTGGTGGAGCCGGAACCGATAGTGACAAAGGTCTTGGCGCCGGCCAGGGGCGCGAGCCCCAGCGCGAGCACCAGCGTCAACAATACTTTCGTGATTCTTGAGGCCATCTTTAAGCTCCATCTCGAATGGGTGGATCAGACTTGCAGTGGGAGAGTCTAGCAAGCCCGACACGGCGGATGGAAATCAGGAGCCTGTCCGTGGGTGAGACGCACGCGGGCGTATCCTGTTCACGGACAGGCTTCGAGGCACCCGTTCACGAGCGCTGCAATGCCGTGAGCAACTTGCCATGAATGCCGCCGAAGTCCCCGTTGCTCATCACCACGATATGGTCACCGCTGCGGCCGACCCGCGCCACCGCCGCCACCAGGCCGTCCAGATCGGCATGCACACGCGCCCGCTCGCCGAGCGCCGCCGCATCCCAGGCCAGATCATCCCGGGCGAACACGAAAGCCAGGTCCGCATCGCGCAGGGAATCGGCGAGCGTCTCCCGGTGCGTGCCCAGCCGCATGGTGTTGGAGCGCGGCTCCAGCACCGCGATGACCCGCCCGCCCCTGCTCGACGCGCGCACCGCCGCGAGGGTGGCGGCAATCGCGGTGGGATGATGCGCGAAATCATCCAGCACCTCGATCCCGCGTACCTGGCCACGCGATTCCAGACGCCGCTTGACGCCCTGAAAGGACGCCAGCGCCTCCATGCCCGGCCTTGGCGCCACACCGGCATGGCGGGCAGCGACCAGCGCCGCCACCGCATTGGACACGTTATGCCTTCCGCGCATGGACCAGCGCACCGTTCCCATGAGCTCGCCCGAGTGACAGAGATCGAAGCGGCTGCCATCGCCGGCCATGGCGGTGGCCTCCCAGCCGTCGGCACAATCGAAGCAGGTGCGCTCACTCCAGCAACCACGTTCCAGCACCCGCGCCAGATTGGCGTCGGCGCCGTTGTACACGATCAGCCCGGTGCCCGGAACCGTCCGTACCAGATGGTGAAACTGACGCTCGATCGCTGCAAGATCAGGAAAAATGTCGGCATGATCGTATTCCAGATTGTTCAGCACCAGAGTGCGCGGCCGATAGTGTACGAACTTGGAGCGCTTGTCGAAGAACGCGGTGTCGTATTCGTCCGCCTCCACCACGAACAGGGACCCGCCGCCGAGCCGCGCCGAGACACCGAAATTGCGCGGCACGCCGCCGATGAGAAACCCGGGCTCCAGACCTGCGTGTTCCAGCACCCAGGCGAGCAGGCTGGCGGTGGTGGTTTTGCCGTGGGTGCCGGCCACCGCCAGCACCCAGCGGTCGCGCAGCACGTTCTCGGCCAGCCATTGTGGCCCGGAGGTGTAGGGCAGGCCGCGATCGAGCACGAACTCGACGGCGGCGTTGCCACGCGACATCACATTGCCCACCACCACCATGTCCGGCGCGGGCTGCAGGTGATCGGGCCGGTAACCCGCCATGACCTCGATACCGTGGGCTTCGAGTTGCGTGCTCATGGGCGGCCACGCGCCCGCATCCGAACCACTGACGCGATGACCCGCGGCACGCGCCAGCAGCGCCACTCCGGCCATGAAGGTGCCGCAAATACCGAGGATGTGGATGTGCATGTCAGGTCGTACCTACGGTCCTACGGTCCGATAATCACGCCGGAGAAACCTACCATCGCGAGCAGCATCCGCAACAGCAGGAATCGCACCAGATCGAACAGGATGACCACCCCGATGGCCCGGCCGATACCGACTTCCAGTGCGTGGCGGAAGATGTGCGCCATCACCGCCAGACGCCAGATCAGGACGGCGAACAGGGCAAGCACCAGCAACAGCGGCGGCGGTTTTTCGTTGGTCAGGTACGGCATCAGCTTGAGGACCGGCCCCGCCGTGATCAGCGTCGATACGGCCCCGGTCAGCAACAGCGCGCTGAAAGTCT
>CAZYIP010000118.1:3405-11736 GCA_964646895.1 uncultured Salinisphaerales bacterium
CCCGCCGTGATCAGCGTCGATACGGCCCCGGTCAGCAACAGCGCGCTGAAAGTCTGATTGAAACGTTCCGGCCAGTGCCTGAGCCGGAGCATCAAATGGGCAAAGACACCAAGAATGATGACGGCGGCCACGCTCTCCAGCACGCCGGCAAACGCCAATGCCGCCGGTCCGCTGAGAAAGGCCATGTTGACCGCGATATACAGCGCCACCCCCACGTAGGTGACCACGGCGTCCGCGGGCAATTCCTGCGGACCTTCTCTCAGCAGCATCAGTCCGACAGTATTACGCAGTACGCGCAGCGGGTTCATGGCTTTTTCGCGGGCATCGGGTTGAGGGGCCGGGTGATCTTCATGGGGTCTGCGCATGATACCCGCTGTGTCGACAGCGGCAAACCTTCATCACGACAGGCTGTTACCATACCCCGCATGACCCGGCGCCTGAGAATGCAATCCGTGAATGACAACGAATACATCGACCGGCGCGACTCGCTGCTCCGGTTCGTCGAGCAAATCCACGATGCCGACTGGATCGCCGTCGACACCGAATTCATGCGCGAGAAAACCTATTATGCGGAACTCTGCCTGATCCAGGTGGCGACGCCGGAGCAGCTTGCCTGCATCGATCCGATCACCATCGACGACCTGACGCCCCTGCTCGACCTCCTGTTCGACTCGCGGATAACCAAAGTCTTTCATGCGGCCGAGCAGGATCTGGAAGTCTTCCATACCGTCAGCGGTCGGGTGCCCGCACCGATATTCGACACCCAGCTCGCGGCCACCCTGGCCGGCTACGACGACCATATCGGCTACGCCCGACTGGTTGCGGACCGACTCGGGGTGCAACTCGACAAGGCCTATACGCGTGCCGACTGGCACCATCGGCCGCTGGAGCCGGCAGCACTGTCCTACGCCGGGGACGACGTGCGCTACCTGGCGGCGCTGTACCCCGCGCTACGCGACGACCTGAAGCGACGCAACCGCCTCGACTGGCTCGACGAGGACTTCGCGGTGCTGACCGACGCACACCGCTACCAGACCGAGCCGGCACAGGCCTGGCGCCGCGTGAAGGGTATCGCCCGTCTGCGTCCGGCGCAGCAGCAGGTGCTCGCGAGTCTCGCGCAATGGCGCGAAACGGAGGCGATGCGCGCCAATCGGCCCCGTCGCTGGATCGTCAAAGACGACGTGCTCCTGGATCTGGCACGGCGCCAGCCACGCCAGCGCGGACAACTCGCCAGCCTGCGCGGGTTGCCGCCGGCCGTCGCGGAACGCCATGGCGACGCACTGCTGGCAGCGATCCGCGAAGGCCAGGCTCACGAACCGCTGGCACTGGTACAAGCACCGGCGCGGCTCGGCGACGAAGGCGAGGCCGTCACCGACCTGCTCATGGCCTGCCTGCGCAGCCAGGCCATCGCCCATGACATCAGCCCCGCGACGATCGCCTCCCGGCGCGAACTGGAGCGCCTGCTGCACGGCGAACGCGATCTCTCGGTGCTGCACGGCTGGCGGCGGCGGATCGCCGGAGCGGCGTTGCTGGATGTTCTGGAGGGGCGGACGAGCGTCGCGGTGGAGAATGGCAGGCTGGTGATTACTCCGGGAGATCATCGCGGCTGAAGCCGCTCCCACAAGTCGATTCCCTCTCCCCCGGGGAGAGGGTTAGGGAGAGGGGGTAGCTCGAGATTCCACCCTCTCCCCAGCTCTCTCCCGCTTGCGGGAGAGGGAGCAACAAGTGGCGACGAGACAGGCGTTGGGACGCGAATCCCCGGATTTTATGGGAGCGGCTTCAGCCGCGATTACGGTAATGGCTCCTGCTCGCGATATTCCTATTTCCCGGACAGTTCCTGGGCCAGCTTTTCCGCATCGGCGCGTGTGCTGAACTGATCCTTGCCTTTCAGGATGTGCGACAGCTGTTCGCGCGCTTCCTTCTGATCGCCGCTTTTTGCCAGCGCGACGGCCAGATGATAGCGGATGTCCGGAACGTCCGGGGCTTTTTCCACGGCGCCACGGAGCAATTCGAGCCCCTTCTGGTCATCGCCGCTCTGGACTTCGAGCCAGCCGAGCGTATCGGCGATCGCAGGGTTGTCCGGTGACAGATCATGCGCCTTGCGTGCCGTCTCCAGCGCGCGCTTGTCGTTCTGCCGGTAGTACACCCAGGCCAGATTGTTGAGCAGGACCGGATTCTTGCCGTCGCTCGCCTTCACCAACTGCTCGTACTGATCCGCCGCCTTGTCGTACTCATCGTGCTCGGTGTACCACTGGCCCAGCAGCAGACGAGCCTCGTGGTCGTCCGGATTCGCCGCCAGCCACTCCAGCAGCGGCTTCTCCGGCTGCTGCATGCCGGCCTTCTCGCGGGCGTTGACCGCACGCCCCACCGCGCTGCGTACTTTTCCTTTATCCTGCGCTTCGGCATACGCCTCGACCGCTGCCTTGTATTTCTGCTGAGCCATGTACAGATCGCCTTCCAGCAGATCCGCGGCACCCTTCTTCCCGCCTTTGTCGCCCAGGGCCTTCGCCGTCGCGAACGCGTCGTCGCTATCGCCGGCGCGCATCTGAAGTTGTGCCAGGAGAAACGCGCCCGGGATGGCGTCGGGGTTTTGCTTGAGCAGTGTTTTCAGCGTGTCGGTCGCTGCCTGATACTGCTTTGCCCCGGCTTGTGCGCGTGCCAGGTTGAAGCGTGCCGTCGCGTTATCGGGCGCCGCATTCACCGCCTTCTGGAACGAGCTGATGGCAGCCTGCTGCTGGCCACTCTGGAACTGCGCGACGCCCAGCAATTCGAGCAGACCCGGCTTGTCGGGCGAGGCCGCGACCGCCTCCTGGGCGATCGTTCGAGCCTGCTGCGGCTTGCCGTGGCCGAGATAATAGCGGGCCAGCAGAACGCGCGGCTGGATGGCATCGGCGTCCGCCGACCTTGCCTTCTCCAGCCATTGCAACGCGTCGTCCGTCTTGCCCTGCATGTCGTACGCGCGCGCCAGGGCGAGCATGGCGGGGACACTGTCGGCGTGGTCCTTCAACGCGCTTTCCAGATGCTTCACCGCATCCTGGGGCTTGTTCTCGCGCAGTGCCAGAATGCCCAGATTGAGCTTGGCCGCCTGGCTGTCGGGGGCCTGTTCCTGTGCTTTTTCAAACTGCGCACGCGCATCGTCATTGCGACCGACCTGCATGTACACGCCACCCAGCAGGTTATGCGCCGCCGCATCGTCGGGATGCTTCTTGAGCACGGCCTGCGCCTCGGCCACCGCCTTGTCCTTTTCGCCCTTGCGCAACAGGGCGAGGATCAGCAGCTTCTCGCGCTCGAAATCCTTGCCCCGGTCGGGCTGGTTGAGCTGCTTCAGGACGTCCATTGCCTGATCGGTATCGCCCTGCTGCAGCAGCGCCCGCGCCAGCGTCATCCTGGTCTGGCTGTTCTGCGGATCGACCTGCACGCTTTGCTGCAGATACGAAAGCCCGCCGGACGCATCGCCTTTTCTCAGCGCCGCCGTGCCCAGCATCGCCAGCAGTTGTGCATCCTTGTCATGCTCCTTCAGCCCGGGATGCAGCACCGCCTCGGCCTGCGCGTCCTGGCCCTGACGCGTCAGCACCGATGCCAGCATCTTGCGGGCGTTCAGGTCATTGGGGTTCGCGTCGACCACATTGCTCAGATACATCGACGCCTGGCCCAGATCGCCCTGCTCGGCCTTGACCATGCCCAGCAGTCGCTGCGCCCTCAAGTCTCGCGGAGAAGCGGCCAGCACGATCTGCAGCTTTTCGGTGGCAAGCTTGTAGTCCTTGTCCTTGTACGCGATGACGGCGCGCAAGTAATTGGGATACGGATGCTTGGGCGACTGCTTGAGCATGACGTCGAGGTATTTCAGCGCGTCCTGCGGCCGATTCTGCCGCAGCAGCACCTCCGTGAGCTGCCCCCGCGCCACGAACTGATCCCGCGGCGAGGCCTTGTCGCCCTTGAGCTCCAGCACCTTCTTGAAATCGCTGATCGCCTCGTCGTCGTGCTGCGCGGCGACATCCAGGCGGCCCTTGAGCAACCATGCCTCGCCGGCGTCGGGATCGCTCTTGAGCGCGGCGGCGACACGCTTGCTGGCCGTCTCGGTATCGTTCTTGCTCAGGGCCAGCCGGGCCGCACCGATCAGTGCGGCGGCGGAGTCGGAATTTGTGGACAGGGCATCCGCGATGGCTTTTTCGGCGAGATCGGGCTTTTTCAGCCCGAGATATGCCTCGCCGCGCGCCGCCAGCAGGTTCGCCTTGAGGGCCGGGTCGTCGATGCCGTCGGTCTTGATTTCATCGAGCACATCCTGAAACTTGTTCTGCGCCAGCAGCGCCCGGGCCAGCGGCCATTGCGTCTGCTTTGCGGGGACACCCAGCTTGACGGCGCGGTCGAGCTGATCCTCGGCATCGGCCGGGTCGCCCAGAACCAGCGAGACCTCGCCCAGGGACAGGCGCGCGCTGGCGTTGTCCGGCTGCTTCTGCAGGACGTTCTTGAGTTCGATCATGGCCGAGCGGTACTCGCCCTGCGACTGGTACTGCTGAGCCTTGGCCATGCGAGCGTCCACGTCCGCGCCGCCCGAGCAGCCGACGATGAACGCCGCCGTCAGCAGCACGAGCCACAGCGCCAATCCTGGTTTGATCCTTCGATTCACAGCCCGCCCCCCTCGTTGTGGTTTTCAGCCCGGGCTCCCCCGGTGACTCGCCGGCAACGCGCCAGGACAAAATGCGGTGTGCCGTCGAGCCATGCAATGCCAGCCCGTCTTGCGATCATAATCCGTCAGTGCTGCCTGCCTACGACGTATGCAGGTCGTGCTTGCGCAGGAGGTCGTAAAGCGTCGGTCGCGACACGCCGAGCATCTCCGATGCCTTGGAGATGTTCCCCCCCGACAGACCCAGCACGTCTTCCAGCACCTGTCTCTCGGCCACCTCGCGCGCCTGGCGCAGATTCAGCGTCGACGAACGCTTCTCCGGCGCCTGCAGGCCCAGGTCGGCGGCGGTCACGAACTTGCCGTCCGCCATGATCACCGCGCTGTTGACCTTGTTCTCCAGCTCGCGCACATTGCCCGGCCAGTCGTGACGCTGGATCGCCGCCAGCGCATCCTGCGTGAAGCCGCGCACGGAGCGACCGTGATACGTGCTGGCATTGTCCAGAAACGAACGCGCCAGCAGCACGGCATCCCCCTCGCGCTCGCGCAGCGGCGGGATGTTGACCACGACTTCGCTGATACGGTAGTAGAGATCCTCGCGAAATCCCTCGGTTTTTATCATTTCCTCCAGATTCCGGTGCGTGGCGCACACCACGCGCACGTCCACCGGTATTTCCTCGCGACCACCTATCCGCTCGACCACGCGCTCCTGCAGGAATCGTAGCATCTTCGACTGCAGGGCCATGGGCATGTCGCCGATCTCGTCCAGAAACAGGGTGCCCTGATGTGCGAGTTCGATCTTGCCCTTGGTCTGGCGGTGGGCGCCGGTGAAGGCGCCCTTTTCGAACCCGAACAACTCGCTTTCCAGCAGGTTTTCGGGAATCGCCGCGCAATTGATGGCGACGAAGCGCTGCTCGGCACGCCCGCTCAGCCGGTGCAGCGCCTGCGCCAGCAATTCCTTGCCAGTGCCTGTCTCCCCGCGCAGCAGCGTGGTGGCGCTGGTTTCGGCAACCTTCTCCACCAGCCGGCATACCTTGAGCATGCTTTGGCTGTTGGCCAGCAGCCCCTGCAGGGGCACGGACCCGCTATTGCGCAGCAGGCGGTTCTGTTTTTCGAGGTTGGCGATATGGAACGCGCGCGAAACCATGAGGTTGAGCAAATCGGTATCGACCGGCTTCTGGTAGAAGTCGTATGCGCCCATGCCAACCGCCCGAATGGCGCTGTCCTCGTCGCCATTGCCGGTAACGACGATGATCTTGGTATCCGGCGCGACATTCAGAATCTCGCCCAGGGTCGCCATGCCCTCGCTCACGCCCTGCGCATCCGGCGGCAGGCCGAGATCCTGCAGCACCACAGCCGGCTCGTGCCGGCGCAGTTGCGCGAGCGCGCTGGAGCGGTCCTCGGCGCAAACCACTTCGTAATTCTCGAAGCACCAGCGGAGTTGGCTCTGCAACCCCGGGTCATCTTCAACGATCAGAAGCTTTAAGGCACTCACGTCTTGCTGACCACCTCGATGCCGTCATCCGCGCCAACGTCCGGTTGCGGCGCGGACGCCGGTAAAATGATCCGGAACCGGGTACCTTCCCCTGGCCGGCTCTCCACCTGAAGCTCGCCACCGGCGGCGCGAACGAACTCGCGCGTCTGATAGGCGCCGATGCCCATACCCTTGCTGGACTTGGTCGTATAGAACGGGCGAAACAGGTTCTCGCGCACGAACTTCTCGTCCATGCCGACTCCGTCGTCCCGCACATCGACCACCACACGCCCCTCCTCGCGCGCGACGCGGACGTGAACCTCGCCCTCGCGATCGGTCGCATCCTGCGCGTTACGCACCACATGCCCCAATACCATCGCAAAACCCTCCGGTTCCACCGTCACCATCGCACCCTCGGCTGCCACCTCCAGCCCGGGCGTCGGCTCGCGATCCGTACAGCGCGCAACCACCTGCTCAAGCATGCGCCCGACATCGACCCGCTGTGCACCGCCGTGCGACTGGCTGCGCTGAAGCTGCTCCAGCAGGCGGCTCATGCGCCGCACGGAGTTGTCGATGGTCATGATCGCGTCCTCGATGAACGCGGGATTATCCTTGTGTCTGGCCGCGTTCTTCACCACCAGCGATTGCTGGGCGATGAGGTTCTTCAGGTCATGCATTACAAACGCAGTCAGACGGTTAAAAGTTTCAAACTGTCGTGCTTGTGACAATGCAACGGCGTTTTCGTGCTGTCCCAGATAGCTGGCGAGCTGCCGGCCAAGGGTCTTCAGCAGGTCGCGATCCTCCCAGGTCAGCGCTCCGGCGACATGCGGACGCGCAAGCACCATGAACCCCGAAAGCTCCTGCTGTTGCAGCAGCGGCATCACCAGCCACGCACGCTCCAGGTCGAGCAGCCAGCGCGGCAGATGCAGGCCCTTGTACACGCTGGCGTCGGTACGATACTCGTTCAGGTCGATGATCCAGCCGCTGGTGCGCAGAAAGCTGGCCATCGCCCCGTCCTCGGGCTCCACCGCGTCATCCGGCACCGCCATGTTCGACCGTTCCACCGGCACGAAACCATTATCGTCCCGCGCGAGCCAGACCGCGCCGCCGGGGCTCTCCAGAATCTGCGCCACCGCCCGGATGGCGCGCTCGTAGGGCGTCCAGGCACCGGCCGGATCCGTCAGGCTGCCGATCAGGCGCAGCCATTCCTCGCGGTAGTCATACTTGTAGTTGAAAAAATGCTTGCTCAGGAACACCCGCAGCCGCGCCTGCGCCTGCCCGGAAAACAGCACCAGGGCCAGCACGATACCGGCGCCGGATACGAACAATGCCTGGGCGAACGTACCCCAGCTTCCGCCAAAATCGCGAATGTAATAGCCGCCGATCGACATCACCAGCAGATAGATGCCGGCGCCCATGAGCGCGGCGGTATGAAAGGCCGCGCGGCGCGAGACGAATACATCCAGCGACCAGTGCGGGTTGCGAGCGGCCGACACGGCGATGAGCGGAACAGCAAAAGCGTTCACAACACCACGGGCATCCCATAAGGCAGCGTCCACCTTGTGAAATAATAGCGCGTAGGAATACAGATACAGGTCGAAGGCGAACATCACACCCACGCCGAGGCACAGATACTTGACCGCCCAGCGGCGGTCCGCGCGCAGGTTGCGGTAGAGCTGTTCCAGCAGCACCAGCCCCGTCAGCACCGCGACGAGGGCGCCGATGACGAAGCGGCCGTCGATGCCATGCTCCAGCGGTGCCAGCAGATCGCCGGTCACCGTAAACACCGCGAGCCCGACGAGGCCGGCCGGCACGACATACGCGGCGATGCGCGCGAACCGCACCCAGGGCACGCCATCGAGCCCGGCGAGCAGGCGCGACAGAAAGATCAGCCACAAACCGTCGCGCAGGATTTCCAGCCCTTCCACAACGGCGACCGGAACGGCATTGACCGCCGCATAGGCGATCACCGCGGCCCATACCGTGGTGACGCCGCAGGCGAGCGCCAGTAACGCGCCCTGCAGGCGTCCGCGCCAGCTCGTCACCAGCAACAGCGACAGAAACAGAAACAGAACCGCGCACAGCAGATAACTGCCGGCGCCAATGTAGCTCATGGTGTCATCCTGGACATGAGTCGGGCCTCGTTTGCGGCCGCCGGTCTGTCGCGGCTGAAGCCGCTCCCACAAAAATATCGGTATTGCCGCTCCCACGGGTACGGTGGTGGTCGCAAGGTTTG
>CAZYIP010000119.1:0-2200 GCA_964646895.1 uncultured Salinisphaerales bacterium
CCCTCAAGATCTCCGCTACACGGAACGGGTGATACCACCGTCGACACGAAGATTCTGACCGGTCATGTAGCTGGATCGATCCGTAGCGAGAAAATAAATCACTTCTGAAATCTCGCGCACCCGTCCATAGCGGCCCAGCGGGATACGTTCGCGGCGTTCCTCCTTTTCCGGCAGGCTGTCGATGAAGCCGGGCAGAACGTTGTTCATGCGGATGTTATCGCTGGCGTACTGGTCCGCGAACAGTTTGGTGAACGCCGCCAGGCCGGCCCGGAACACGCCTGATGTGGGAAAAATCGCCTCGGGCTCGAACGTCGCGTAGGTCGAGATGTTGACGATGGACCCGCCCCGCTGGCGTTGCATGATGGGCGTGACCAGCCGGCTCATGCGCACCACATTGAGCAGGTAAACCTCCATCCCCTGATGCCAGTCGTCGTCCGCGATATCCAGAAGCGGCCCCTTGGGGCCGTGGCCCGCGCTGTTGACGACGGCATCGATGCGTCCCCAGCGATCCATCGCGCCCTCCACCAGGCGCGACAGGTCTTCAGGCGACTGATTGGAGCCGGTGACACCGAAACCGCCCAGTTCCCGGGCCAGCGCTTCGCCCTTGCCGGAGGACGACAGCACCGCGATCCGGAAACCACCCTCGGCCAGCCGGCGCGCGGCATCCGCCCCCATGCCGGACCCACCTGCGGTAACAAGAGCAACTTTGTCCTGGGCCATTGGAATCTCCTGTGACGTTTTCGGATATCATGCCAGACGCCAATCGAATTTTGGACTTGCGCGAGCGCGTTGAAGGTGCCGCAGAAACGATCCGGCACGCCATCCGACTCACACACTGACCACTGCCCCGACCGGGTTCCATGCTGGCACTCGCCATCTTCATCATCACGCTCGTGCTCGTCATCTGGCGGCCGCGAAACCTGGGTATCGGCTGGAGCGCGCTGGCCGGTGCCGGCGTGGCGCTGGCCACCGGCGTGGTACAGCCCGCGGATGTCGGGGTTGTGTGGCATATCGTCTGGGATGCGACGTTCACCTTCGTCGCGCTGATCATCATTTCGCTGATCCTCGACGAGGCAGGCTTTTTTACCTGGGCTGCGTTGCATATCGCGCGCTGGGGCGGCGGGCGCGGGCATCTGCTGTTTCCGCTGGTCGTGCTGCTGGGTGCGATCGTCGCCGCATTCTTCGCCAATGATGGAGCGGCGCTGCTGCTGACGCCCATCGTCATCGCCATCCTTGCCCGCCTGCGATTCTCCGCGCGTGCGGCAATGGCCTTCATCATCGCCACCGGTTTCATCGCGGATACCGCGAGCCTGCCCCTGGTGATCTCGAATCTGGTCAACATCGTCAGTGCGAATTTTTTCGATGTGTCGTTCAACCGCTATGCCGCAGTCATGGTCGTAATCAACCTGGTCTCGATCGCGGCGACGCTGGCGGTGCTCTGGCTGGCCTTCGGACGCGAAATTCCGGACCGCTACCGCACTGATGAACTGGATCCGCCCGCCAGCGCGATAGTCGACCACCTGGTATTTCGCGCGGCGATGCCGGTACTGGCCGTTCTGCTCGTGGCGTACTTTCTTCTGGCCCGATGGCATGTGCCCTTTTGTCTCGTCACCGGAACCGGCGCGCTGGTTCTCGTTGCCATCGCCGGGCGCTGGTGGCGCGGCGGCCGCGGCGCCAATGTCGCGCCGGGCGCCATCATTCGCAATGCACCATGGCAGATCGTGCTGTTCTCGCTCGGCATGTATCTGGTGGTCTACGGCCTGGGGCAAGCCGGACTGACCCACTACGGTGCGACGATACTCGACTGGCTTGGCCGCCGGGGCGCACTCGTGGCTACGCTCGGCACGGGTTTCCTTTCCGCGTTTGTCGCCTCGGTCATGAACAACCTGCCGTCGACGCTCGTCGGGGCGCTCGCCATCAAGCAGGCGCATGTGCCCGACCTGACCCGCGAGCTGATGATCTACGCCAACGTGATCGGCAATGACCTTGGCCCGAAGTTCACGCCGATCGGCAGCCTCGCGACATTGCTCTGGCTGCACGTGCTGGCCGGCAAGGGCTACCGCATCGGCTGGGGCGAGTACATGAAGATCGGCCTCGTGCTGACGCCTCCCGTGCTGCTGGCGACCTTGCTGACCCTCGCCGTCTGGGTGCCGCTGATCGGATCGCCATGATCGCTCGCCGGTCGCCGGATGGTGCCGCG
>CAZYIP010000119.1:2300-11592 GCA_964646895.1 uncultured Salinisphaerales bacterium
ATGACTGCTGCAGCAGGGATCGAGCCGCATGGCTTGACGCGGATGAGTTTGCAGACTGCCGGTGGCAGCGTAGCTCGATCGCGTGACTTTCGGGTAACGAACCATCGCAAACGCCAGCGCCAGAAATGCACAGATGGCCGCCCCCATGAGCGGCATCGCGAAACCGCCGGTCCTGTCGGCGAGCCACGCGCCGGCAATGGGGCCCAGCGTCTGCCCGATGCCGAAGCTGGTGGTCAGGGCAGCGATCAGCCGGGTCGGATTTTCCGGCGCAAGCAGACGCGCCTCGCGCATCACCAGCATCACCACCGGCATCGCCACGCCACCGATCAGCACGCTACCGAGCGCGAAACCGGCAATGCTCGGCCAACCAACGCACAGCAGGATTCCGCCCGCCATCAGCGCAAAACAGCCGGCCAGGGGCGTGCGGTTTCCGAGCCGACCCGGCAACAGCGGCACGAGAAGCACGCCCACGGCTGCGGCACCGCCGAACAGTGGCCAGAACCATTCGCGCAAACCGGGTATCTGCAGGTGCTCGCCCGCAATCAACGGAAGAAACGTCGCTGGAATGATGTAGGCGATACCGTTCAGGCCATAGAGCGCGATCATGGGCCAGGCCGGCCCCGAAGGCGCCGGGGACAGATTCGGCTCCGATCTGGTCGACACGACGGGCGTCACCCGCAACGTGTGCCATACATATGCCGCGAGCGCCGCACCCACAACGCCGAAGCCGATCCAGAACTCGCTCGACGATACGCCCAGCGGGACGGTCGCGGCCACTGCCACTCCAGTGACGGCGACGCCCGCACCCACGCCGGCGAACATCACGGCTTCCAGATCCCCGCGGGAGCGTGCGCGCAACTGTGTCATCGTCCAGGCGATGCCGGTCACCATCAACGCCGCGGACGCGATGCCGGCAACGAACCGCAACAGCAACCACGCTGCTACGCTGACGGTCAGGCCCATACCCAGGGTGCATGCCACAATCGCCGCCAGGCCCCATTTCACCGCGGGGCGCGCGGCAACCGGCCAAAACACCAGCATCAGGGCGCCCACCAGATAGCCAAGCAGATTGATCGAAGCCAGCCAGCCACCCGCAATCAGGCCCAGGCCCGCATCTGCCTGCATCAGAGGCAGCAACGGGGTCAGGGTGAAACGGCCGATACCCAGGGCGACGGCAAGCAATGCCATGCCCGCGAGCGAGATACGAAATTCCTGCTTCATTTCGACAGCCTCGTGCGGAAAGATCGGCGTATGCTATGCTCTTCGACTAATCGGCACAATTGAATTATTTCGAATTGATCATTCGAATTTATCGATATGGAACTACGCGAACTGGAAACCTTTCGTGCGGTGGTCGAGGCAGGCGGAGTCATCAAGGCAGCCGCACGACTGAACCGGGCGCAATCAAGCGTGACCGCCCGCATCCGCCAGCTTGAAGGCTCGCTGGGCGTGCAGCTGTTCGATCGCGACGGCCGCAAGCTGCGCCTCACCTCCGCCGGCGAGGCACTGCTCTCGTACAGCGGACGCCTTCTGGATCTCGCCGAGGAAGCACGCTCGGCGGTACGGCGCGACAGTGTCTGCGGCCGCCTGCGCCTCGGTGCGATGGAAAGCGTGGCCGCCACCCGCCTGCCACGGCCGCTTGCCGACTTCCACCGGCGCCATCCGGACGTGGCGGTCGAACTGCAAACCGCGCCGTCACGAGAACTGCTCGCGCGGCTGCAGGCAGACCGGCTCGATGCGGTGATCGTTGGCGAAC
This sequence comes from uncultured Salinisphaerales bacterium, assembly GCA_964646895.1. Taxonomy (GTDB): domain Bacteria; phylum Pseudomonadota; class Gammaproteobacteria; order Nevskiales; family CAZYIP01; genus CAZYIP01. The sequence continues at coordinate 4,057 of CAZYIP010000119.1, forward strand.
AGGTCGACGTCGAGCACTTCCTGTGGCTGCCGTTGTACGAAGAAGAGGTGGTCATGGTGGGCGCGGTGGGCTGCCCTGCCATACAGGATCTCCGCCGACTCGCCGGCTGTACTCTGCTGGTTTTTCCCGGCAACGGCTGCGCGTATCGGCGCCGGCTGGAACAATGGCTACAGGCGCAACGACGGGTTCCGGCACGGGTGCTGGAGTTTACGTCGTATCACGCGATTCTCGCCGCCGCGGTCGCGGGCGTCGGCATCAGTCTGGTGCCGAGATCGGTGCTTGATATCTACCCGCAGCGAAACGACCTTGCGATACGCGACGTGCCGGCGCACCTGGCCCACGTTCAGACCGCGCTGGTCATGCCGCGCGGACGCCACCTGCCAGCCCTGACCGCGCTGGCCAATTGCCTGCGTAACGCCATGAACGACCGGCCTTCCGACGCTACGCGCGACAGACCGCGAACCAGGCGAAAAGCCGCGAAATCCGCTTGAGTCGGGGCAGCGGCGAGCAGCCATATCCGGCCGTCGGCGCCGGCAGACTGACACAGATCCTGCCGCCGGATGGAAACGGGCCCTTCCCGACCGAAGTCCGCAGCTTCGCCAACCTTCCGACTGCTATCGTACCGGTCAAACGCAGGCTTCCGTCGTCAGTCCACCATCAGCAATCCGCCGTTGACGTGGAGCGTCTGGCCGGTGATGTATCCGCTGGCGTTCGATGCCAGGAAGATCACGGTCCCGGCAAGATCCTCCGCCACCTGGATGCGGCCAAGCGGAATGTATTTCTCGAACTGGAACAGCAGCTCGCGGTGGTCGGCGTGCATGGGGGTATCCACCGCACCGGGGGCGATGGCATTGACGCGGATGTTGCTGGGTGCAACGTCCTGGGCTGTTGCGCGCGTCAGCGCCTGCAGGGCCGCCTTCGACGAACAGTAGTCGACGCCTCCCCCATCCTGATTGAAGGCCGACGCCCGCGACGACCACGAGCTGCCGATGTTGATGATGCTGCCGCGATTCGCCTCCATCATCACCGGGATGACCGCGCGCGTGATGCGCATCGGTGCACGCACGTTTACCCTGAAAATCTCGTCCCATGTCTCGTCGTCGACATCGAGCGGGCTGGAGAATGTCATGAAGCCGGCGTTGTTGATCAGCACATCGATGCGGTCGCCGAGACCGAGCGCCGCCTCGACAATCCGCGCCGGAGCTTCTTCGTCCGCAACATCGACCGCGACCGTTGCCACGCGCCGGCCGATTTCGCGTACCTTGTCTGCGACGTCATCGAGGTGTTCCGCATTCCGGCTGACAAGTACGAGATCCGATCCCCGCCGGGCCAGCGCTTCCGCCATGGTGAGGCCGATTCCCGCGCTCGCGCCGGTCACGATGCTGCAATAGCCGGAAAGATCGAACAGATCGCTCGTGATGTCGGGAACGGGTGCTTTCATGGCAGGCTCCAGGGTTGTTCAGGCGTCGGGAATGACAGAAAACCGGTGAACCGCTTGCGGCCATGACGAGCGAATAGCCTCCGCGCGTCCTGGTCGTCCACCATGGAAGCCAGTGCGAGCGTACAAACCACCAGAGCCGTCAGGAGTCGCAGGCCACGGATGGCCGTTACCCAGCAGTGTAGTGCGCGGACCTGGTGTTTGTCAGGGCCTGTTCACAATCACCCACCATGCGTGGGCTGTCGCTTCAACGCGGTCAGCGGGGCATCTGCCGCTTCTACCCGGGTTGCGCTTCGATCGGCGCTTCCGTGCAGATCCCGGCATGTCTGTTACTCGCAGCCGATTACCACTTGAAACGACTCATCCGGAAGCCCGGAAGATCTATAGCTGCCGGCTCGGAAAACTCTCCATCAGAAATGCCACAAATGCCGACACCCGTGGGCTGACCAGCCGCCGCGAGCTGTGCAGCACCCAGAGTTCAGTCGTGTCTCCGGGAAAGTCGCCCCACAACGCCAGGCGGCCTTCGGCGACATCCCTGCGGGTGATGGAACGCGGCAGCACCGCGGCGCCGGCACCCGCACGAACGGCTGCATGAACCATGAGCAGTGACGACAGATACAGGCGGTAGTCTGGCGCGAGCCAGCATGGCCGCCCTCCGGTTTCGAAATGCCACGGTCCCGTCTCTGGCGGACGTGTCATTGTCACGGCCGGGACGCTCGCCGGTGTCGCAGGATCGGTCGCGTCGGGCATCGACAATGATGGCGGAGCCACCACCCACTGCTCATCCCGCGCAAAACAACGGCCCACCAGCTCGCTGGCCGGATGTGGATTCACCCGAATGGCCACGTCGAATCCCTCATCGACCAGATCGACCGGCCGATCGGTCGCGACCATGTCCAGTTGCATGTCGGGATAGCGCGCAGCGAACTCGGCAGCCAGGCGACCGCCCACCATGTGGGAAAACAGCACCGGCGCGCTGACCCGCAACAACCCTTTTGGCCTGTCGGTGCCGGACGCCAGATTCTGGCCGACATCCTCGATGTCACGAAGCAGTCCATGCGTACGCTTGTACAGCGCCTCTCCTTCGGCAGTCAGCCGAAGAGCGCGGCCACCGCGCTCTACCAGGCGCACGCCCAGCGATTCCTCCAGCTGACGGATGCGACGCGACAGCGTTGCCTTGGGACGGCCGCTTTCGCGACTGGCCCTGCCGAGGCTGCCGGCCGCGGCCACCCGATGGAAATCTGCCAATGCGGACAAGTTCATGTTGTGTTTCGTTTTCGGAACGCTTTGTACAAATAATATGCCTTTCGCATCGCGATTGAAACGGTCAGAGTAACGGCGTCGCCGCGAGATGCATTTCACCGAGGCCATCGTGGCGGCCGATTCCAAACAGCCACGGAGCATCCGTCATGTCGTATACGCAACCACTCCCTCATTCGTCGATCTGGAACCCCATCGAGGTCGGGCACATGCAGTTGCCCCATCGCCTGGCAATGGCACCCATGACTCGCAGCCGCGCCCGTCCGGACGGCACGCCCGGCGAGTTGGCGGCCGAGTATTACGCTCAGCGCGCCTCGTTCGGGTTACTGATTACCGAAGGCACGCAACCGTCGGCGGACGGACAGGGATATCTCAACACACCAGGGATCCATACCGACAATCACGTGGCCGGCTGGAAGCGCGTGACCTCGGCCGTACGCACGCGGGGCGGCCATGTGTTCATCCAGCTCATGCACGTCGGTCGTATGGCACATCCTGACAACACGCCGCATCACCGCCAGCCGGTGGCCCCATCGGCGATCGCATCAGGCCAGAAGATGGTCACCCCGGAAGGCTGGAAAGATGCCCCGACGCCGCGTGCCCTGTCCATGGGCGACATACATGCGACCGTTCAGGATTTTGCCGACGCTGCCGAGCATGCCATTGCCGCGGGCGCCGATGGCGTCGAGATTCACGGCGCCAACGGCTACCTGATTCAGCAGTTTCTGTCCTCCAACGCCAATCGGCGCACGGATGCCTACGGCGGTTCCATCGACAAGCGGATGCGCTTTGCCCTGGAGGTGACCGCGGCCGTGGCGGAGCGGATCGGCCCGCAGCGCACCGGCATCCGCCTGTCGCCCGGCAGCGGGCTGGGTGGCATCGATGAAGGTCCGCAGGGCCCGGGCCTGTACCGCCGGCTGATCGCCAGCCTGGCCGGGTTTGATCTGGCGTACGTGCATCTGGTGCATCCCGGCGACGAGGAGCTGCTGCGCGACATACGGGCACTGTGGCCCGGCGCGCTGCTGGTAAATCGCCCCGGTCGCACACTGGAAGCAGTCGATGCCGACATCGCAGCGGGTTTGGCTGACATGGCGCCGGTAGCCCGCTGGGCGCTGGCCAACCCCGATTTCGTCGAACGTATCCGCCGTGGCGCACCCCTGAACGACCTGGATCCGAGCACCCTGTACGGTGGCGGAGCCGCCGGCTACACGGATTACCCGACACTCTCTTCACCAGAGCCTGCAGGAGATCGCTCGCCCGAGCGCTGCGAGGGGAACTGCGCGGCAAGGCGCGCGTCCTAAATTTACACGTCGGGTATAGGGGTGACCCTGGAGGAACCGATGTCCGATGCACTCCCAACGAATTCATTGCACCTCGTCGTCAACGGTGTGGCGCGTCATGTGACCGATCTTGACGCGCGCACCAGCCTGCTGGATTTCCTGCGCGAACGGCTGCACCTGACCGGCAGCAAGAAAGGCTGCGATCACGGCCAGTGCGGCGCATGCACCGTGCTGGTGAACGGGCGCCGGATCAACGCGTGCCTGAGCCTGGCGGTAACGCACGAGGGCGACGCGATCACGACCATCGAAGGCCTTGCCGACGGCGACGCGCTGCACCCGATGCAGGCGGCCTTTCTCGAACACGACGGGTTCCAGTGCGGCTATTGCACGCCCGGGCAGATCTGCTCGGCAGTCGGCATGCTGGACGAGGCGAGGCAGGGCCAGCCGAGCTACGTCAGCCGGGATCCGGAACACGTTCGACTGAATGACGCGGAAATTCGTGAGCGCATGAGCGGCAATCTCTGTCGCTGCGGTGCCTACGTGAACATTGTCGCCGCAATCCGCGACGTGGCCGAACACGCGGTGCAATCATGAACCCGTTCGCCTACGGGCGCGCGACCGACGCCCGGCGCGCGGTAGCCTCCGTCGCTTCCGATCCCGCCGCCATGTTTCTGGGTGGCGGCACCAATCTCGTCGACCACATGCGTCTGGGCGTGGCCAGGCCCGACCGGCTGGTCGACGTCACGCATCTCCCGTTCGACCGCGTCGAGGAGATGGAGGACGGCGGTCTGCGCATCGGCGCGAACGTGCGCAACAGCGATCTCGCCGCGCACCCTCTGATCCGCACGCGCTACCCGATGCTCTCGCAGGCGCTGCTCTCGGGCGCCTCCGGTCAGTTGCGCAACATGGCGACCACCGGCGGCAATCTGCTGCAGCGCACGCGCTGCGTCTACTTTCAGGATGTAACCACACCGTGCAACAAGCGCGAGCCCGGCAGCGGCTGCTCGGCCATCGGCGGCTACACGCGCTACCACGCCATCCTGGGCGCGTCCGAGCACTGCATTGCCGTGCATCCCTCGGACATGGCCGTCGCAATGAGCGCGCTGGATGCAACGGTGGTGGTACTCGGCGGGGCTGGCGAGCGCCGCATCCCGCTGGTGGATTTTCACCGCCTGCCCGGTGATGAACCCGAGCGCGATACGCGGCTGCAACATGGCGATCTGATTACTCATGTGGAGTTGCCGGCGCTGCCGTTCGCCGTGCGCTCGATCTACCGCAAGGTGCGCGACCGTGCCTCCTATGCGTTCGCGCTGGTGTCGGTGGCGGCGGCGCTCAGCCTGCGCGACGGCATGATCGAAGATATCCGGATGGCCTTCGGTGGCGTCGCCCACAAGCCCTGGCGTGCCACCAGCGCGGAGGACATTCTGCGCGGCAAGTTGGCGAGCGCAGGGAATTTCGAGCGTGCCGCCGACATCGAACTCGCCGCGGCGCGGCCGCAACCGGGCAACGCCTTCAAGGTGAAGATGCTGCGCAACACGGTGGTGTCGGTGCTGCGCCAATTGAGCGAAGGAGGAGCGCCATGAACACTTTGACGGCCAACGCGCCGTTGCATGTTCACGCCATCGGCCAGCCGCTGGTGCGCCTCGACGGCCACGCCAAGGTCACCGGAACCGCCAGGTACGCCTGGGAACACGACTTCGCCGACCCGCTTTACGTCTACCCGGTGCAGGCGGAGATCGCGCGCGGACGCGTTGCGTCGCTGGAGACGGAGGCTGCCCGCGCGGTGCCTGGCGTGGTGGCGGTCATGACTCACGAAAACGCCTACAGGCTGCACTCGGACGACAACCGGGAGCTGTGGATCCTGCAGTCGGACGAAATCGCCTTTCGCGGCCAATTCATCGGCGCGGTGATCGCCGCAAGCCTGGAGACTGCCCGCCATGCCGCGAGCCTGGTGCGGGTGCGATACCACCAGCAACCGCACGATACGGAGTTGCGCGCGGATCGCGACGATCTGTACGCGCCCGAACAGGTCAATGCCGGACAGTCGACCGATACCGAACAGGGTGACATCCGCGCGGCCCTGCGCTCGGCCGAGGTCACGATCGAGCAGACGTACACCACACCGATGGAGCACAACAACCCGATGGAGACCCACACCACGGTCGCCATCTGGCAAGAGGGCCGCCTCACGCTTTACGACTCGACCCAGGGCGCGCACTCGCTGCGCCGTACGCTGGCGCCGCTGCTCGGCGTGGATCCGCAGGCCATCCACGTGATCGCGCCGCATGTGGGCGGCGGATTCGGCTCCAAGGGCGTGGCGCACGCGCACGACATGCTGGCCTGCCTCGCCGCGCAGGCGGTTCCCGGGCGGCCGGTGAAGGTCACCCTGACACGCCAGCAGATGTTCGCGCTGGCGGGCTATCGCACGCCGACCATCCAGCACATCCGGCTGGGCGCCGACCGCGATGGCCGTCTGAACGCAATTGCCAACGATGTGATCGTGCAGACCTCGCGAATTCGCGAATTCATCGAGCAGGCCGCGGCGCCGACGCGCATCATGTACGCCGCCCCGAACCGGCGCACGAGCCATCGCGTGGCGGCGCTCGACGTGCCGGTACCGTCATGGATGCGTGCGCCGGGCGAAACGCCAGGCATGTTTCCGCTGGAAACGGCGATGGACGAACTGGCGGTAGCGCGCGGGATCGACCCCATCGAACTGCGTATCCGCAACGAGCCGGAAACCGACCCCGAATCGGGCAAGCCGTGGTCGGAGCGCCATCTGGTCGATTGCCTGCGCGAAGGAGCGCGCCGTTTCGGCTGGGCCGCGCGCGACCCCGCCCCGCGCGCGCACCGCAGTGGCGACTGGCTGATCGGTACCGGCGTGGCCGCAAGCACCTATCCGCGTTACCGCATGCCGGGGTCGGTTGCGGCGATTCGCTACGGCGAGGATCACCGCTATGCGGTACGCATCGGCGCCGTGGACATCGGCACCGGCACCTGGACGGCGCTGGCCCAGATCGCCGCTGACGCGCTGCACTGCCCGGTCGACGAAGTGGTCATGGAGATCGGCGACACCGATTTTCCCAATGCGACCGTGGAAGGCGGATCGAGCGGCATCAGTTCCTGGGGCACGGCCATCGTCGCGGCGGCGCGCGCGTTCCGCGACGAGCATGGCAACGATCCGGAGGCTGGCGCGGAGGCTTCCGCGGCATCCCCCGACAACCCCGACGAGAAGCGCTACGCCATGCATTCCTTCGGCGCACACTTCGTCGAGGTGCGCGTCCATGCCGCGACGGGCGAGATTCGAGTGCCGCGGATGTTCAGCGTTTTTTCCGTCGGGCGCATCATCAACCCGCGCACTGCCCGCTCGCAGTTCATCGGCGGCATGACGATGGGGCTTTCCATGGCCCTGCATGAACAGAGCGTGCTGGATGCGCGCTTCGGCCACGTGGTCAACCACGACTTCGCCGAATATCACATCGCCGCGAACGCCGACGTCGAGGACATCGACGCGATCTGGCTGGACGAAACCGACCCGCGTTCCAACGCGATGGGTTC
>CAZYIP010000120.1:0-11561 GCA_964646895.1 uncultured Salinisphaerales bacterium
GACAGCACGCAGTAATCGCGACTGAAGTCGCTCCCACGATGCTGTATCTTTTGCGGAACCCGGAGCGGCCACCGCATTGGTGGGAGCGGCTTTAGCCGCGATCAATGGCGCTGATCGCGCCTCGCAGCGCCTCTACCTCAGTTCCTTGCGCAGGATCTTGCCCACGTTCGACTTGGGCAGTTCGTCGCGAAACTCGACGTGCCGCGGCACCTTGTAGCCGGTCAGGTTCTCGCGGCACCAGGCAATCAGTGTTTGCGCGTCCAGGCCGGGATCCTTCCTGACCACGAACAGCTTTACCGCTTCCCCCGATTTCTCGTCGGACACACCGATACAGGCCGCTTCGAGTACCCCCGGGTGGGCGCAGGCGACGTCTTCCACCTCGTTGGGATAAACGTTGAAGCCGGATACCAGGATCATGTCCTTCTTGCGGTCGACGATATAGAAATAGCCGTTTTCATCCATGCGCGCGATGTCGCCGGTGCGCAGATAACCATCGGCGGACAGGACTTTCCCGGTTTCATCCGGATTGTTCCAGTACCCGCGCATCACCTGGGGCCCGCGGATGCACAGCTCACCCGCTTCGCCGATGGGCAGCTGGTTTCCATCGTCATCGCGGATGCTGCATTCGGTGGATGGAATGGGAAGGCCGATGGAGCCGTTGTAGTCGCTCAGGTCGAGCGGATTGATGCAGGCCGCCGGGGAGGTTTCGGTCAGGCCGTATGCCTCGATAATGGGCACGCCCGTGACCGCTTTCCATCTTTCGGCCACGCCGCGCTGTACCGCCATGCCGCCGCCGAGGGCCAGCCTGAGGCTGGAAAAATCCAGCTGCCCGAAGCCGGGCGCGTTGAGCAGGCCGTTGAACAGGGTATTGACGCCAGTGATGGCGGTGAACCGGTGCTTGCCCAGCTCGCGCACGAACGCGGGCATGTCGCGCGGATCCGTGATCAGCACGTTGAGGCCACCGATCTTGAGAAATGTCAGGCAGTTCGCGGTGAGTGCGAAGATGTGGTAGAGCGGCAGGGCCGTGATGATGGTCTCGCTGCCTTCGCGCAGCGACGGCCGCAGCCAGGCCGACGCCTGCTGCAGGTTGGCGACGATGTTGCCGTGGGTGAGCACGGCGCCCTTCGCCGGCCCGGTGGTGCCGCCGGTGTACTGCAGGAAGGCCATGTCCTCGTGCCCCAGCTCGGGCGCTTCCAGGCGCGTCGCGGCGCCTGCGGACAGCGCCGCGGGAAGGGCGGTCGTGTGAGGCAGCTTCCAGGCCGGCACCTTGCGTTTCAGGTACTTGACCGCCAGGTTGACGAGCAGGCGCCGGGGCTGCGGCAGCATGTCGCCGATACGCGTGGTGATGATCGTGTCCAGGCGCGTTCCGTTCAGGGCCCGCTCCAGGGTGGCGGCGAAATTCTCGACGATGACGATCGCGCGCGCACCCGCATCCGTGAGCTGGTGGGCCAGTTCGCGCGGCTTGTAAAGGGGGTTGACGTTGACCACCACCATGCCGGCGCGAAGGATACCGAAAATGGCGATCGGATACTGCAGCAGGTTCGGCATCATCACCGCGACGCGGTCACCTGGCGAGAGCTGCGCCACGTGGCGCAGATAGGCCGCGAAGTCGCGCGACAGGCGGTCCACGTCGGCATAGCTCAGGGTGGTGCCCAGATTGGTGTACGCTGGTCGGTCGCCGAACTTTTCCACGCTTTGTCGAAGCACATCGACGACGGAATGGAATTCGTCCATGTCGATGTCCTCGGGCACGCCCGGCGGATAGTGCTTCAGCCAGATTTTGTCCATGAATTGCCGCTCCTGTAATGGCCGCCCCGCTGTCGGTCAGTCGTTATCCGGTTTCGCGGCCCTGCCGCGCTGCGTGGTGCGGGATGAGGTCTTTTGTGCCGGGCGCTCGCCGGTTTTCTCGCTTGCTTCGGTACCCGCATGCGCGTCCGGCTCGTCGCCGGTGCCTGCTTCCCGGGCACGATTGGCCGCAGCCAACCATTGCTGCCACGCATGCGCGCTGCCGCGAATGGCTTCGCGCATGAGGGCGCTCGGATCGAAACCCTCGCCGCCTTGCATGAGGCGCTCTCTCGCATAACGCAGCATGTCGTCCTGTAATCCCGACAGGTCCGGCAGGCCGAGAAAAGTCCGCAATTCCTGCGGCGAGACGTCGATGTCGATCTTGATGTGCATGGCCTTCGCTCCAGCCGCGATGCCCGATGGATAGGGCGCTGCCTTGTGTACGCTTACCAGCGCGTATCCGGCGTCAGCATGACCTTGCCGTCACGGTCGCCGCGCTGGGCCTGTCGTACCGCTTCCTTGATGCGGTTCAACGGGTAGGTCCCTTCGATTTCCGCGTACAGGCGGCCCCGTTCCACCATGTCGACCAGTTCGCGCATGTGCGTTTCGGCGGCGCCCGCGTTGGCGCGCAGCCAGCGCACCAGCCAGAAGCCGCGCAGGCGAATGTCGCGAAACATGGTCATCGCCGTGGGCACATGGCAGGTCGACTTGCCCAGCGCGCCGTAGTTGACTACCGTGCCGGCCTCGCGCAGGCAGGCCGCCACGGTCGCCGTGGCGTCTCCCCCGATCGCGTCCAGACCCAGGACGGGGCCTTGCGAGCCAATTCGGGAGGCGACGTCGGCGACAATGTCCTGACCCTGGTCGACGACGACGGCGTCCGCGCCCATCTGGCGCAGCTTTCGCTCCATGCCGCTGCCGCCGAAATTCACGATGTTGGCCGTGTGCAGCCCGCGTGCATGGGCGAGGATAACGACGAACTGGCCGACGGACGAATTGGCGGCGTTCTGCACAATCCAGTCTCCCGGCTGGAGCTCCATGATTTCGCTCAGCAGCAGGCGCGCGACGAGCCCGTTGACTGCCAGCAGGGCGAGCTGGAACGGATCGCAGCGTTTCGGGAGCGCGAACAGTCCCGCCGCCGGAATGCGCATCTGCTGTCGCCAGGTGCCGGATTCGATCGGCAGCAGCACCGGATCCCCCGGTTTGACATGGGTGACCTCGTCACCGGCGGCGATGACGCGGCCGACACCTTCGCGGCCCGGCACTGCCGGCAGGTTTGGCTTGAAGCCGTATTCGCCGCGGATCAGGAGCAAATCGGATGGATGGATCGGTGCCGCCTCGACCTCGACCAGCACTTCGTCGGCTTGTGGCTGGCCCGGGTCGGCCGTGACTATGCGCAGTACATCCAGTGGGTTGCCGAAACGGGAGTATTCGATCTGCTGCATGGGTTCATGTCCGTCAGATTGAAATCACGAAAAGCCCGATGACGCACAACAGGCCAGTCAGCCAGAACAGCGAGCGCAACGTCGGTCGATCGAATATATAGCATAGGCTGTAGATGACCCGCGTTGCGACGAAGGTCATGGCCAGCGCATTGATCGCTGCCTGGCTGGCGTACAGTTGCTGGGCGATCAGCACCGCTGCCGCGAACGGTGGAAATGCCTCGAGCCCGTTCAGTTGTGCCCAGTACGCGCGCTTGCGCCAGCCTTCGAGGCTGTCCAGGTACTCCCGCGGGCGACGGTTGGTGAAGTTGCGCTGCGTCTTTGCCGCGATGGTAAACAGATACGGCAGCACCGCGGCGGCGAGAATGCACCAGTAGGCGATCGTCATCGGGGCTCCTTCGAGTACCAGCGCACCAGTTCATTCAGGCCCTCTTCCAGCGTGTATCCGGCCTGCACGCCGAGCAGGGAGCCGAGACGCCCGGGATCGCCGAGGGAATGGCGGATGTCGCCCTCGCGCGCCGGCTCGAAGTCCGGTTCGGCGGCACGGCCGGTGATGCGGGCAAGGACATCGAGCAGTTGCAGCAGGGATGTGCTCTGGCCGGTGGCCACGTTGCACACGCCGGTCGCGTCGCTTGCGAGGGCGGCCGCGTTGGCCCGCGCGACGTCGGCGACATAAATGAAGTCGCGGGTCTGGCCGCCGTCGCCGAAGACCACGGGCCGCTGCCCGTTCAGGAGGCGTTCGGTGAAGCGCGAGATGACGCCGGCATAGGGCGAGGCCGGATCCTGACGCGGGCCGTACACGTTGAAATAGCGCAATCCCAGGGACGAGAAGCCGTGCAGGTCGCGGAACAGCGCCGCATATTGCTCGTCGACGCGCTTTTCCAGCCCGTAGGGCGACATGGGCGCGAGACGCGAGTCCTCGTGCAGCGGCAGTGATTCCGGATCGCCGTAGACAGCGGCCGACGACGCGAATACGAACCGCCGTATGCCCGCGCCGCGCGCTGCGTGCAGCATGCATACATGACCAAGAATGTTATGTTCCGCCGACTGCGGCGGATCCTCGATGGAGCGGGTCACCGACACCTGCGCCGCCAGGTGCAGGCAGGCGTCCATGCCGGCGCAGGCAGCCGCCGTGTTGGCGGCATCGCGCACGTCGCCGCGGAGGAATTCGAGATGGTGATGGTCGGGAAGATTCTCGCGCCGCCCCGAGGACAGATTGTCGAGCACGCGCACATGGTGTCCGCCGGCGAGCAGGCATTCCACCGAATGCGAGCCGATGAAGCCGGCGCCACCGGTGACCAGCACCTTCATGCGCTGCCGTCTCCCGGAAGGGAATCCAGCAGCCGGTCGCGCGCCTCGCGATACTTGGCCGCCGTGCGTTCGATGATTTCAGGCGGCAGCTTCGGTCCCGGATCGGTCTTGTCCCAGTCCAGCGTTTCCAGGTAATCGCGCACGAACTGTTTGTCGAAGCTGGGCGGGCTGATGCCGGTGCGGTATTCATCGGCGGGCCAGAAGCGCGACGAATCGGGCGTCAGCATCTCGTCCATCACGACCAGTTCGCCGTTGTGGTCGAGACCGAACTCGAACTTGGTGTCGGCAATGATGATGCCGCGGGTTTCCGCGTACGCCGCTGCGCTGCGGTACAGCGTCAGGCTCACGTCGCGCACCCGCTCCGACATCTCCGCGCCGATGCGCCCGACCATGGTGTCGAAAGTGATGTTCTCGTCGTGGGTGTGCGCGGCCGCCTTGGTTGCCGGCGTGAACAGCGGTTGCGGCAGGCGCTCGGCCTGCGCGAGACCGGGCGGCAGTTCGATGCCGCAGATGCGGCCGCTGCGCTGGTAATCCTTCCAGCCGGAGCCGGCGACAAATCCGCGCACCACCGCTTCGATCGGCAGTGGCGTGAGCCGCTCCACCACGACGGCGCGTTCATGTACCCGGTCGCGCTCGGCCGCACTGACCACCGTGCGCGGATCGATGCCCGTCAGGTGATTGCGAATCAGCGTCCGCGTGCGCCCGAACCAGAAATTCGACATGGCGGTAAGAATCGCGCCCTTGCCCGGAATCGGATCAGGCAGGATCACATCGAACGCCGACAGGCGGTCGCTGGCCACGATCAGCAGGCGCTCGTCGCCGAGCGCGTAAATGTCGCGTACCTTGCCACGCGCCACCAGGGGAAGGCTTTGAACAGGGGCTGGTTCGGTCATCGGTCGAAACGGCTGCAAATCGGGCACGGTTGCGCTAGAGTGTACCTCCCTTGGCGACGCTGTCGCTAATTTCGAGCCGGATTCTGCCATGTCTGCGAAAGCCCGTGATTTTCGGATCGCACCGTCGGTGCTGTCGGCGAACCTCGCGCGCCTGGGTGAGGAAGTCGACCAGGTGCTCGCCGCCGGCGCTGACATGGTGCACTTCGACGTCATGGACAACCATTACGTGCCCAATCTCACTTTCGGGCCGATGGTGTGCAAGGCACTGCACGATCATGGCGTGAGCGCGCCCATCGACGTGCACCTGATGTGCAAGCCGGTGGACGAACTGATCCCGGCGTTCGCGCGTGCCGGCGCCAGTTTCATCACCTTCCACCCGGAAGCGACCCTGCATGTGGACCGCAGCCTGGCCCTGATCCGCGACCACGGCTGCCGTGCCGGACTGGTATTCAACCCCGCCACGCCGCTCGATCACATGAAATACGTCATGGAGCGGCTGGACATGGTGCTGATCATGTCCGTCAACCCGGGTTTCGGTGGCCAGAGCTTCATTCCCTCTGCGCTCGACAAGCTGCGCGAGGCGCGTGCCCTGATCGACGCCTCCGGCCGTGACATCCGCCTCGAAGTCGATGGTGGCATCAAGATCGACAACATCGCGGCAGCCGCGGACGCGGGTGCCGACACCTTCGTTGCCGGCTCGGCCATCTTCGGGGCCGACGACTACGCAGCGACCATTCGTGCCATGCGCGAGCAGTTGCGGCAAAGCGCGGCCGGGTAACATCGTGCGATTCGCCGGAACGCGACTGGTGATGTTCGACCTGGACGGGACCCTGGTCGACAGCGTGCCCGATCTCGGCGCCTGCATGGATGAGGTACTCGTCGCAGAAGGCCTGCCGCCGGCCGGCCTGGAGCGGGTGCGCGGCTGGCTGGGCAACGGGATTACCCGTCTGGTGGAGCGTGCCCTGACCGATCGTGCTGGCGCCACTGCGGTAACGACGGAGCGACAGGCACGCGCCGAGCGCGCGTTCCGCGAGATCTACGCGGCGGACCCTGCCCGGCGCAGCCGCTGCTACGATGGCGCCGAGCGGTTGCTGGGGCAGCTTGCCGAGAACGGCATACATCGCGTCTGCGTCACCAACAAGGACGAAGCCATCGCCCGCCGTCTGCTGGAAGAGCTGAAACTGGCTGGACTGCTCGACGATGTCATCGGCGGGGATACCCTGAGCCGGCGCAAGCCCGATCCGGACCCGCTGCTGGCGGCGATGCGCCGATTCGGCGCCGGTCCCACGCAAACCCTCATGGTGGGCGACTCCATCAGCGACGTCCGCGCCGCGCGCGCCGCCGGCGTGCCCGTCGTCTGTGTGGACTACGGTTACAATCACGGCGAGCCGATCGAGGCAGCGGGGCCGGATCTCGTCATCAGCCATCTGGACGATCTGGCCGGCCTGATCACGCCGTCCACGGAGGGCGCATGAGGTGGACGGGCACCGCTTCGAAAAACTGATTGCCGCGGGCTGCAATCGCATACCGCTGGTGAGAGAGGTACTCGCCGACCTGGATACCCCGCTCAGCGTGTACCTCAAACTGGCGCGTGGACCTTACTCCTACCTGCTGGAGTCGGTGCAGGGCGGAGAGCAGTGGGGGCGTTACTCCATCATCGGCCTGCCGTGCCGCGAGGTGGTCAAGGTGCGCGGCAACCAGGTCATCCTGGAGCGCGACGGTGCCGAGGCCGCGCGCGCCGAAGCCGCCGATCCGCTGGCCTGGATCGAGGCCTACGCCAATACGTTCAAGGTGCCGGAGCCGCCGGGGCTGTCGCGTCTCAGCGGCGGCCTGGTCGGGTATTTCGGCTACGACACCGTGCGCTACATCGAGCCGCGCCTGGCCACACCGGAGGCGGCGTCGAAGCCCGACCCGCTCGGTACGCCGGATATCCTGCTGATGCGCTCGGAAGAGCTGGTGGTGTTCGACAACCTCAGCGGCAAGCTGCATCTGATCGTGCACGCGGATCCGGCCGTGGATGCCGACGTGGCGCGCGCCGAGGCGCGCCTGGACGAGTTGCTGGCACGCCTGCGCGCACCGCTGGCGCTGCCCGAGGCGGCAGTGCCGGCGACCGCAGTCGAGGAGTCCGACTTCGTGTCCGGCTTTACCCAGGCGGGCTATGAGGGGGCGGTCGAGCGTATCAAGGAGTACATCCTCGCCGGCGATGTCATGCAGGTGGTGCCCAGCCAGCGCCTGTCGATTCCGTTCCAGGCCGATCCGCTCGATCTGTACCGGGCGCTGCGCTGCCTCAATCCGTCACCGTATCTGTATTTCATGGACTTCGACGAGTTCCAGGTGGTGGGTTCGTCGCCGGAGGTTCTGGTCAGGGTGGAGAACGGCCGGATCAGTGTGCGCCCGATTGCCGGCTCGCGCCGCCGCGGGCGCGATGCGGAGGAGGACGCCGCCCTGGAACACGAACTGCTGGCGGACCCCAAGGAGCGGGCCGAGCATCTGATGCTCATCGACCTGGGCCGCAATGACGTGGGCCGCGTCAGCCGCACCGGCAGCGTGCATGTGACCGAGCAGATGGCGATCGAGCGTTACTCCCACATCATGCATATCGTCTCCAATGTGGCCGGTGAGCTGGCGCCGGGCCTGACCGCAATGGACGCGCTGCGCGCGACCTTCCCCGCAGGTACCCTTTCCGGCGCGCCCAAAATCCGCGCCATGGAGATCATCGACGAGCTGGAGCCGGTCAAGCGCGGTATCTACGGGGGTGCGGTGGGCTATCTGGCCTGGAACGGCTCCATGGACGCGGCGATTGCCATTCGCACGGCCGTGATAAAAGACGGTGAACTGCACGTCCAGGCCGGTGGTGGCATCGTGGCCGATTCCGTGCCGCGGGTGGAATGGGAGGAAACCATGAGCAAGGCGCGCGCCATGTTTCGCGCGGTGGCCATGGTCAGCCGCGGGCTGAACGGTTAAGCGTAGAAGGTACACGCGAATGTCGCATCAATCGCGGCTGAAGCCGCTCCCGCAAAACGGGTTTACCTGTAGTGGCGAACAGGAGTTGTGGGAGCGGCTTCAGCCGCTATCGACAGGCGGTAGCTCATGCGGTGATTTCGATCGTGACTGCCACGCCCGGCTCGCGCCGCTTCCGTCTCGGGCATACAATCGCGATACCCGAGAATAACGGACCTCCGCAATGATCCTGATGATCGACAACTACGACTCGTTCACCTACAACCTGGTTCAGTACCTGGGCGAACTGGGCGCGGAGGTGCGTACCTTTCGCAACGACCGGATCACGGTGGCCGACATCGAGGCGATGGCGCCGGCCGGCATCGTGATTTCTCCGGGTCCGTGCGCGCCCGATCAGGCCGGGGTGTCGCTGGATGTGGTACGCGACTTCGCCGGCCGCATACCGCTGCTCGGCGTGTGTCTGGGCCACCAGAGCATCGGCCAGGTGTTCGGCGGCCGCGTCGTGCGTGCGCGGCAGGTCATGCATGGCAAGACGTCGCCGATCCATCATGACGGTCGTGGCGTTTTTGCCGGCCTGCCGAGCCCGTTCGAGGCAACGCGCTACCATTCGCTGGTGGTGGCACGGGATGAGTTGCCGGAGTCGCTGGAAGTATCCGCCTGGACGCAGACAGACGACGGCGACGTTGATGAAATCATGGGCCTGCGCCACCGGGAACTGGACGTGGAAGGGGTGCAGTTTCATCCCGAGTCCATACTCAGTCGCCACGGCCACGAGCTGCTGCGCAACTTTCTGACCCGTGCCGGTGTGCGGGGGGTGGTGGAGGAGACCACGGCATGACCATCAAGGAAGCACTGGCGCAGGTCGTCGAGCGCCGAAATCTGAGCCAAGAGGACATGCGAGCGGTAATGCGCGAGATCATGGGCGGCGAGGCGACCCCGGCTCAGATCGCCGGTTTTCTCACCGCGCTGCGCATGAAGGGCGAAACCGTGGACGAGATCACGGCGGCGGTCGAGGTCATGCGCGAACTGGCGACCCCGGTGCATGTGCCGCGTGCTCAATACGAGCGGCTGGTGGACATCGTCGGTACCGGCGGCGATGGAGCCGGCCTGTTCAACGTATCCACCGCGAGTGCGTTCGTGGTGGCCGCGGGCGGCGGTCGCGTCGCCAAGCACGGGGGACGCGCCGCGTCGAGCACCACGGGCAGCGCGGATCTGCTGGAAGCGGCTGGCGCCACGCTGGAACTGGCACCGGAGAACGTCACCCGGTGTATCGATGAGGTCGGTGTCGGATTCATGTTCGCGCCGCTCTATCATCGCGCCATGCGCTACGCGGTTGGGCCGCGTCGCGAGATGGGCGTGCGCACCGTGTTCAACGTGATTGGCCCGCTCACCAACCCGGCGCTGGCGCCCAATGAACTGCTGGGCGTGTTCAGCGCACAATGGCTGGAGCCCGTGGCGCGGGTATTGCGGCGGCTCGGCAGCCGCCACGTCATGGTCGTGCACAGCGACGATGGCCTGGACGAAATCAGCATCGCCGCCCCCACCCAGGTGGCGGAACTCAACGCTGGTGAAATTCGCCTGCATACCCTGGAACCGGAAGCGGTTGGCCTGTCCCGCGGTTCGCTGGACAGTCTCCGCGTGAGCAGCGCGGCCGAGAGCCTGCGTCTGATTCGCGCTGCGTTTTCCGGCGAACCGGGACCGGCACGCGACATGATCGCCTTCAACGCCGGTGCCGGCCTGTATGTGAGTGGCGTGGCGGAGAGCGTCGCGGATGGCGTGCGGCGGGCGCTCGATGTGCTGGACAGCGGCGAAGCCGGCAAGCGGCTGGATCGCTACGCCCAACTGACGCAG
This sequence comes from uncultured Salinisphaerales bacterium, assembly GCA_964646895.1. GTDB lineage: Bacteria > Pseudomonadota > Gammaproteobacteria > Nevskiales > CAZYIP01 > CAZYIP01. The sequence continues at coordinate 10,241 of CAZYIP010000120.1, forward strand.
CAGGTCGGTTAGGTCTGGCATCCTGAACAGACTTGTGGGAGCGGCTTTAGCCGCGATGACTCCCGTGACAATCGCGGCTAAAGCCGCTCCCACAACATTTGTTTGTCAACACGCTCTGGGCGATTGATTATGACTGGCTCCATCCTGGACCGCATCATCACCGTGAAACGCGAGGAGATCGCCGCCCTCAAGGCGCGTGAGACCCTCGCGCGCTTGCGGGAAATGGCCGCGAACGCGTCGCCGGTGCGGGATTTTGCCGCTGCTCTGGCGTCCCGCATTCGCGCCCGCCAGCCGGCCGTCATCTGTGAAATCAAGCGCGCCTCCCCGAGCAAGGGCCTGATCCGCGCCGACTTCGACCCGGCCGCCATCGCCCGCGACTATGCCGACCATGGCGCCGCCTGCCTGTCGGTGCTGACGGATGAGACATTCTTTCAGGGTTCCGCCGATGCCCTGATGCAGGCCCGCGCCGCGTGCGACCTGCCGGTACTGCGCAAGGATTTCATGCTCGATCCGTACCAGGTGTACGAGGCGCGTGCGATGGGTGCCGACTGCATCCTGCTGATCGTCGCCGCGCTGGACGACACCGTCATGGGGGAACTGGAAGCGTGCGCCCATGAGCTGGACATGGCCGTGCTGGTGGAGGTTCACGATGGCGCCGAACTGGAGCGTGCCCTGCGCCTGAAAACGCCGCTGCTGGGTATCAACAACCGCAATCTCAGGGATTTCCACACGACGCTGGATACCACGCTCGGCCTGCTGGCCGATATTCCGCCCGGTCGCCTTGTCATCACCGAAAGCGGCATAGCCACCGCGGCAGACGTGGCGCGCATGCAGGCGGCGGGCGTGCACGGTTTTCTGGTTGGAGAGTCGCTGATGCGCGAATCCGATCCGGGCCTCGCGCTGGAGCGGCTGTTGCAGCTGTAGCGAGGCCCGTGATAATCGATGATCAAGCGTGGCAGGGTGTATGAGCAAAGTGCTGTGAGAGATTTCATGTTCCCGATTAATCGTCACAGGCGCTGTCCCGCTACTGATAGTCATTCCCGCGCAGGCGGGAACCCAGTGCCTTTTGTGCTACCCAACCTGGAGTCGCTGGGTTCCCGCATTCGCGGGAATGACGGCGAGGCCGGGATCGGCAGAGTCCATGGCGCTCGCGTTGATCACGGCTTGCGTCGCAACACTGGCCCCTCCCTGCCGGCTACATTGCAGGGCCCGATCGGATACATGGAATCGCTCGCACGCATCCACACATTTTTTGTAAGATATCCGGTTCTGTTGCAGTGACTACAGGAGTCCTGTCGGCGCGATGAAAACCCGCATAAAA
>CAZYIP010000121.1:0-11536 GCA_964646895.1 uncultured Salinisphaerales bacterium
GCCGGATGCGGCTTCTCGACGGCAACGCACGCGTGAATGATTGTGAACACGGCCTAGGCGTAACCCGAGATATCTGGCAGACTGTTTGGTGCTGCCCCGCAGCAATCACACTCACGATCGCGTGGAGAAGAGTTGATACCCAGGGAGAACCATGAGCACCAAGCGCATTATCAACAAATATCCCAATCGGCGTCTCTACGATACTGAAATAAGCCGGTACATTACGCTGGAGGAAGTCCGGCAACTGGTGCTGTCGGGGGAAGAATTTCAAATCATCGACAAGCGGACCAAAAAAGACATCACCCGCTCGATCCTTTTACAGGTGATCGCGGAACAGGAGGAAGGCGGCGACCCGATATTCACCAGCGAAGTGCTGACACAGGTGATTCGCTTCTATGGTGACTCCATGCAGAGCACCATGAGCAGCTACCTGGAATTGAGCCTGCAATTGTTCAACGAACAACAGGCACAGTTTCGCGAGCAGCTACGCGACCTGGTGGGGAACAACCCGATGAAAGTCCTGCAGGAGCTGTCCCAGCAAAATCTGCCGCTGTGGAAGAGCGTACGGCGAGAATTTCTGCGTAACCTGTCTCCCGTGTCCAGCCGCGGCCCCCGCGTCAAAACGCCACATGAAACCCGCGCGAAATCCGCCCACGAAACGGAACCAACAGACGCACAGACAGTCGAAAGTAACAGATCACAGAGGGGCGACAAACACTCCTCTTGAAACCCTGGTTAAAAGAGTATATACTGCACTGCAACATGTCGGGAACGGAACGCCAAAGCGAAGCCTCCGACACTAACCCCGTCTCCTCCAGAAAGGCCAAGCGCCTTTCTCGCACCTTGCCCCCTCGCCCGAGGGGGTTTTTTTTGGCAGTGTCCCTGTTCATCGCCAGCAAACTGCGGCTGATTGACGCAGAAAGCCCGCTAACGCCTTATACCCATTGACACTGAGGAGTCCCTGGCTTTATACTGCAACGCAACATGCAATCGGTTTTATTAGTTTTATGTTGCTGCGATTTGCATGAGTCGCGGCTTCAGATTACCGATAGAACCTCGGCAACCTCTCCTCCAGAAAGGCCAAGCGCCTTTCTCGCACCTTGCCCCCTCGCCCGAGGGGGTTTTTTTTGGAGCGGTACCACCCTGGCGCATATACCCGGCCAACCTATGGTAATACCGTAACAAGCCGTTCCTGAACTTTAGCCTGTCCCCGGGAAGATTACAATCCCTTCATCGACAGCCGAATGCGCCCCTGCTTGTCGACTTCAAGAACCTTGACCCGAATGGTGTCTCCCTCGGACAGCTCATCGGCCACCCGCTCGACGCGAGTTTCCGAAATCTGCGAGATATGCACCAACCCGTCCTTGCCGGGCAGTATGGTCACGAAAGCACCAAAATCCATGAGACGCGATACGCGGCCTTCGTAGATTTCACCCACTTCCACATCGCGTGTCAACTGCTCCACCCGCCGGCGCGCCGCATCGGCGGCCGATTTGTCGGTCGCAGCAATGCGAATGGTACCGTCGTCATCGATATCGATGGTGGTATTGGTCTCCTCGGTAATCGAGCGGATGGTCGAGCCACCTTTACCGATCACGTCACGGATCTTGTCCGGATTGATATGCATGGTAAAGATTCTCGGCGCCCAGCGCGACATTTCCGAACGCGGTGCGTCGATGACCTTGCCCATTTCCCCAAGAATGTGCAAACGCCCGTCGCGAGCCTGCGCCAGCGCCTGCTCCATGATTTCGCGCGTGATGCCGGCGATCTTGATGTCCATCTGCAGCGCGTTGACGCCGTCGCGGGTGCCGGCGACCTTGAAGTCCATATCACCGAGATGATCTTCGTCGCCAAGGATGTCGGTCAGCACTGCGAAGCGCTCTCCTTCCTTGATCAGGCCCATGGCCACACCGGCCACCGGTGCCTTGATCGGAACGCCGGCATCCATCAGCGCGAGGCTGGTGCCGCACACGGAGGCCATCGAGCTGGAACCATTGGATTCCGTCACTTCGGAGACGACCCGAATGACATAGGGAAAATCGTTTTCAAGATCGGGCATGACCGCGTGAACGCCGCGCCTGGCGAGGCGCCCGTGGCCGATTTCGCGCCGTTTGGGCGAGCCCATGAAACCGGTTTCGCCCACGCAATAAGGCGGGAAGTTGTAGTGCAGCATGAACGGCTCGCGGTATTCCCCCTCCACCGCGTCGATGATCTGGGCATCACGACCGGTACCGAGGGTGGTCACCACCAGCGCCTGCGTCTCGCCGCGGGTGAATACGGCGGAGCCATGAGTGCGCGGCAGCACGCCCACACGAATGTCGAGAGGCCGGACCGTGAAGCGATCGCGCCCATCGATGCGCGGGTTGCCGTCCAGCAGACGATCGCGCACCAGGCGCTTCTCAAGCGCCGCCATGGCCGTTTTCACCGTGGCCTCGCTCCAGCCGTGCTCGTCGTCGGAAACCAGCTTTGCGCACAGGGCGGCGCGGATCTCGTCCAGGCGCGCCTGGCGCGACTGCTTGTCGGCAATCTGATACGCTTCGCCGATATCGGCACGCGCGTTCTCGGCAACCGCCTGCGAAAGCGCCTCGTCCTCGGCGGGCGGCTGCCAGTCCCAGGCCGGCTTGCCGGCCTCGGCCGCCAGCTCGCGAATCGCGCTGATCGCGACCTGCATCTGCTCATGGCCGAACAACACGGCACCGAGCATGACCGATTCCGGCAGTTGGTCCGCTTCGGACTCGACCATCAGCACCGCGTCCTCCGTGCCGGCGACCACCAGATCCAGTTGCGATTGCTTGAGCTGCGTGGCGCTCGGATTAAGCACGTAGCCGCCGTTTACGTAGCCGACCCGTGCCGCTCCGATCGGCCCCTGGAAAGGAATGCCGGAGAGCGCCAGCGCCGCCGATGCGCCGATCATGGCCGGCACTTCGGAATCGACTTCCGGATTGACCGATACCACCGTGGCGATGATCTGGACTTCGTTGTGAAATCCCTTGGGGAACAGCGGTCTCAGGGGGCGATCGATCAAACGGGACGTGAGTGTTTCCTTCTCGCCGGGGCGGCCCTCGCGTCGGAAGAATCCGCCCGGCACCCGGCCGCCGGCATAGGTGCGTTCCTGGTAATTCACGGTCAGCGGCATGAAATCGACGTCCGGCCGGGCCTCCTTGCGCCCGACTACCGTCACCAGAACAACAGTTTCATCGACACTAACGAGAACGGCACCACTGGCTTGTCGCGCAATGGTGCCGGTCTCCAGCACTACGGCATGCTCGCCGTATTGAAAGGATTTGGTAACTGGGGTCAACAGAGCCACCTATTATGGTCAGAAGTATCTGGATTTATTATCGACGCAGACCGAGTTCGGAGATCAGCGCCTGATAGCGTTCCTGATTCTCACGCTTCAGATAATCCAGAAGCTTCCTTCGGCGGTTGACCATCTTCAACAATCCACGCCGGGAATGGTGATCCTGTTTGTGGGTTGCAAAGTGACCCTGCAACTGCTGGATTCGGGTCGACAGCAACGCGACCTGCACTTCCGGCGAACCGGTATCCGAGGGGCCCTGCCTGAACTTTTCAATCACGCCCTGTTTCTGCTGTGTAGTAAGGGACATTCAACACTCCTGCTTTCCAATTCGCGGCGTCACGGCCCGGCCGGACCCGAATCCGCATAGTTTATAGATCGATGCACCAGCCCACAAGGATGGCTCTACATAGTCAGCATGCGACGCGGCGCCACGCGTCCATCGTCGAGTATCTCGCCGACCGCGAGCAGACGCTTGCCGCGATCGTAAATGCGCACCCAGCCTTCGGTCGGAGCTCGCGGCACCAGTACAGCCTGGCCGCGCTGCAGATAAAACGCGCTGTCGTCATCGATATGGACCGCCGGCCAGTGCGTCAACCCGGTTTCCGCGGGCAACAGCGTCGCATCGAGTTGCTCGCGACCGGCCTGCGCAAGGGCTTCGAGCGCTTCCATCGTATAAAAGCGCTGGTTTTCGAACGGGCCCAGCGACAGACGGCGCAGTTCAACGGCATGCGCGCAGGTACCGACGGCAGCAGCGATTTCTTCGATGAGGGTACGCACGTAGGTGCCCTTGGAACAGCGCATTTCCAGGGTCATGTGGCCATCGCCGAACGCGACCAGGTCCAGGCTGTGAATGCGAACGCGCCGTGCCTTGCGCTCCACTTCGATACCTTCGCGAGCCAGTTCGTACAGCCGCCGCCCCTGGTGCTTGATCGCGGAGTACATGGGTGGAACCTGCTCGATCTCGCCGCGAAAATCCGGCAATACCTGCTCCACGTCGGCGCGGGTCACATGCTCGAATTCACAACGACGGACGATTTCGCCTTCCGCGTCGCCCGTCGCCGTCTGCTCGCCCAGGCGGGCGCGCGCCCAATAGCGCTTGTCAGCGTCCAGCAGGAAGCCGGATACCTTGGTGGCCTCGCCGAAGCAGATCGGCAGCAAGCCGCTGGCGAGCGGATCGAGGCTTCCGGTGTGACCGGCCTTGCGCGCATCGAACAGGCGCTTTACCCGCTGCAACGCGGCGTTGGACGAACAACCGCACGGCTTGTCCAGCAGCAGGATACCGTTCACCCTGCGCCCTTTCGCCCGCCTCACCGGGCGCCTCCGTCCGGCGTGCCGTCGTTCCCGGCCCGGTAGTGGTCTTCGGCCACTGCCTCGTCGATAAGCTGGCTCATATGGCTACCATATGCGGCGCTCGTGTCAGCCTCGAAGGCGAGCGCCGGCACACGCCGCAGGCGCAGTTCCTTTCCCAGCGTCCAGCGCAGGAAGCCCGCCGCCTGATTGAGCGCCGCCACCGCATCGCCGGGGCCATGCTCCAGATCGAGCACGCTGACAAAGACCCGTGCCTGCCTGAGGTCCTTCGTCACCTTCACGCCGGTGACTGTCGCCAGCGCCGCACGCGGATCCTTGACCTGTTCGCGGAACAGCCGCGTCAGTTCGCGGGCCAGTTGCGCCTCCACCCGTTGCGTGCGCGAGAACTCGCGTTTGGGACCTCTCATCGATCACCCGCCAGTCCCAGGGCCTGCTCGCCATCACCCGCGAGACCGCGTGGCGTCCAAAACGCGGCCAGCCAGGGCGCGAGAAGAGAAGTTTGGCCGATATAAATAAAGAGGGTCCAAATGAGCGACGAGCAACGCCGGATGGCCGCGTTTTGGGCGCCCCCGAAGGGCGGCCGGGTCCATTTTCCCGCAAAGCGGCGTTGTCGCTCGCTCATGTAGCCCGCTACACGACGCTTGCTCCGCCTTGCCTTGCGGGAAAATGGCTCCCGGCGCGGCCTCGCGGGTGACGGTGAACAGGCCCTGATCACAGCGTCCGCTGGACCTCGACTCGCTCGAAGTTTTCGATCTGGTCGCCCGGACGGACGTCATTGTAGTTCTTGACGCCGATGCCGCACTCGGTGCCGGCGTCGACCTTGTCCACGTCGTCCTTGAAGCGGCGCAGCGACTCCAGTTCGCCCTCGTAGATCACGACATTATCCCGCAGCACACGGATCGGCAGGCCGCGGCGCACCGAACCATCCACCACCAGACAGCCGGCGATCGCGCCCAGGCGCGAGGAGGTAAACACGTCGCGCACCTCTGCCAGGCCCACGATCCGCTCGCGGGTTTCCGTGCCGAGCATGCCGCTCGCCGCATCCCTCACGTCGTTGATCACGTTGTAGATCACGCTGTAGTAGCGGACATCGACACCGCTTTCCTGTATCCGGCGCCGGGCCTTGCTGTCGGCACGCACATTGAAACCGATGATGATGGCATCGGAGGCGACCGCGAGCTCGACATCGGACTCGCTGATGCCACCCACGCCCCTGGCTACGATGTTGATGCGGATGGCATCGCCGGACAGCTTCTGCAGTGCCTCCGCGAGCGCTTCCACGCTGCCCTGGACGTCGGCCTTGATCATGACGTTCAGGCTGAGCGTCTCGCCCTCTTCCATCTGGCTGAACATTTCGTCCAGGCGCGTCGCCTGCTGCTGCGCCAGCTTGGCCTCACGCTCGCGCGTCTCGCGCATGCCGGCGATATCGCGTGCCTTGCGCTCATCCGCGACAACGACGACTTCATCGCCGGCATCCGGCGTCCCGGACAAGCCCAGCACCTCCGCCGGCATCGACGGCCCCACATCGCGCACACTCTGACCAAGCTCGTTGAACATCGCGCGCACGCGCCCGAAAAACCGACCCGACAGGATGATGTCGCCCTGACGCAGCGTGCCGGACTTGACCAGCACCGTGGCCACCGGACCGCGTCCTTTTTCCAGGCTGGACTCGATCACGGCACCGCGCGCGGGCGTGTCCACCGCCGCCTTGAGTTCCATGATTTCCGCCTGCAGCGCAAGCGCTTCGAGCAGGGCCTCGACGCCTTCCCCGGTGACCGAGGAAACCCCCACGACCTGGGTATCGCCCCCCCACTCTTCGGGGATGATGTCCAGCTGCGAAAGCTCGTTCTTGACTCGGTCCGGATCGGACTGTTCCCGGTCGACCTTGGTCAGCGCCACCACCATGGGGACGTTTGCTGCGCGCGCATGATCGATCGCTTCGCGCGTCTGCGGCATGACGCCGTCATCGGCCGCGACCACCAGTACGACCAGGTCGGTCAGGCCGGCGCCACGCGCGCGCATGCGCGTAAATGCCGCGTGCCCCGGCGTATCCAGGAAGGTAATCCGCCCACGTGGCGTATTGACGCTGTAAGCGCCGATATGCTGCGTGATGCCACCCGACTCGTCGGCAGCGACCCGGGTCTTGCGAATGTAGTCCAGCAACGAGGTTTTGCCGTGGTCCACATGGCCCATGATCGTGACCACCGGCGGCCGCGGCTTCTGCTCTGCTTCTTCCGCCTCCGCAGCGCTCTGGCCGAGGAGTGTTTCCTCGATGGAATCCGTACTTACCAGCTTCGGCCGATGCCCCATTTCCTCGACGATCAACACCGCGGTGTCCTGATCGAGAGTCTGATTGATGGTCGCCATGACGCCCATTTTCATCAGCCCCTTGATGAGATCCGGCGCTTTTACCGCCATCTTCTGGGCCAGATCTCCGACCTTGATCGCTTCGGGGATCTCGACTTCGCGCACAACCGGCGCGGTCGGTTTCTCGAAACCGTGACGGGTGTCGACCTGCACAGTGCCGCGCGCCGGGGTCCGGGTCTTTTTCCTGCGCCGGCCGCCCTTGCCCTTGGCCACGTGCAGTTCCTCACGCCGCGCCGCAACCGGCTCGCGCTCGCCAGCGCCGTGACGGCCTTCCTCGTGACGCTTCGCCGATGCCCGGCGCAGGTTCTCCTGCGCGCGTCGTCGCGTCGCCTGCATCTCCAGGCGCCCTTCATCGATCGGTCCTTCGTCCGCCTCCGCCTCGGGTACCGCGGCCTGTTCCTCTTTTTCCTTGCGCTCGCGTTGTTGCTGCCGCTCCTGTTCTTCCTCCGCCGCCCGCCGCCTGGCTTCCTCCTCGGCTTCGGCGCGTTCCTGCTCGGCACGCCGTTTGGCTTCTTCTTCCTCGGCCAGACGCCGCTGCTCGGCTTCCTCGCGCTCGCTTGCCGCACGTGCGAGCGCCGCCTCCGCGGCGGCATCCGCCTCGGCCTTCGCTCGCGCCTGCGCTTCGCGCTCGCGCTGCGCCTCGTCTGGTTCCGCGACGGCCGGCGGTGGTGCCTGCGCGGGAGCCTCGTCGCCCCGCTTCATGTAGGTGCGACGCTTGCGCACTTCCACGCTGACCGTGCGCGAGCGGCCGCGTCCGCCGCTCAGGCGCAGTTCGCTCGTGCTCTTGCGTCGCAGGCTGATCTTGCGCGGCTCGGAGCCGCCAGCGCCTTCACGCTCGCGCTCCGTGCGCAAGTGCCTGAGCAGCTGCAGCTTGTTCGCGTCGCTGATTGCCGTGTCCGCACCCTCGGCTTCGATGCCCGCATCTCCCAACTGGGTCAGGAGACGCTCGATGGGGATACCGACTTCTTCGGCAAGCTGTCTAACTGTTACTTCCGCCATAGTTCCTCTCTTGAGAACCTCCGGACAACCGGTTGCGCCTGCATCCGCCGTCCCGAGTTTCTGCCGTGGATGCCCGAACTACCGCTGCATACCCGGACACCCCCGTCCGGCTGCCATATCGCGCCGGAGGGTACAGAAATTTCAAAATGCCGGTTGCACCTCCCGGTGCAGCCGGTCATCACGCATCACTCGGGCCTTACTCCTGGTCTGCGAACCAGTGCGCACGTGCCGCCATGATCAGTTTGGCCGCCGTATCGGCATCCATGATGCTGATGATGTCGTCGATCGACTGCTCGGCCAGATCCTCGCGAGTAAGCACACCCAGTGACGCCAGGTCGCGCGCGACGTCGTCATCCATGCCTTCCACCTCCAGCAGGTCCGCTGCCGGCTGCGGTACGTCTGGCTGTTCCGCGCTCGCGATCGCCTTGGTCAGCAATACGTCGCGGGCGCGATTTCGCAGCTCCTCGACGATTTCTTCGTTGAATTCTTCGATACTCAACAGCTCCTGCACCGGCACATAGGCGACCTCCTCGATACTGGAAAAACCCTCCTGTGCCAGAACGACGCCAACTTCCTCGTCCACGTCCAGCTCTTCCATGAACATGTTCTGAAGCTTCTCGGTTTCCGCCTCGCTCTTCGCCTGCGCCTCCGCCATGGTCATGACGTTGAGGTTCCAGCCAGTCAGCTCGGACGCCAGTCGCACGTTCTGCCCGCCGCGGCCAATCGCCTGCGCCAGCTTGTCCTCGGCGACAGCGACCTCCATGCTGCGCGAGTCTTCATCCATGATGATCGACTCGACATCGGCGGGCGCCATGGCATTGATCACGAACTGGGCCGGATTCTCGTCCCACAGGACGATATCCACCCGCTCGCCGGCCAGCTCGTTGGACACGCTCTGAACGCGCGAGCCACGCATGCCGACGCACGCGCCGACCGGATCGATACGCTTGTCCTTGGCCTGAACCGCGATCTTGGCGCGCAGGCCCGGATCGCGCGCTGCGCCCTTGAGCTCGATCAGGCCCTGCCCGACTTCGGGCACTTCCAGCGTGAACAGTTCGATCAGAAACTGCGGTGCGGTGCGGCTGACGAACAGTTGCGGCCCGCGCGCCTCGGCACGCACGTTGCGCAACAGCCCGCGCACGCGGTCATTGGGTCGCATCGGCTCACGCGGAATGACCTCGTCGCGCGGAATCATGGCCTCGACCCCGACCCCCAGATCAAGGATCACGTTGCCGCGCTCCAGGCGCTTGACGATACCGCTGACCAGCTCGCCGATACGTGGCAGGTAAGCCTCGACGATCTGGGCCCGTTCCGCCTCGCGTACCTTCTGCACGATTACCTGTTTTGCCGCCTGCGCGGCAATACGGCCGAATTCGACCGATTCCATCGGTGTCTCTATATATTCTCCCGGCTCGATTTCGGGATGTTCGCGCCGCGCCTCGTCAAGCCGGATCTGGCGCGCCGGCTCCACCTCCTCGGCATCGTCCTCCACCACTTCCCAGCGGCGGAACGTATCGTAGGCGCCGGAGAGACGATCCACCGCCACGCGAACGTCGATGTCCTCGGCCTGGCGCTTGCGCGTAGCCGACGCCAGCGCGGCCTCGATCGCCTCGAATATGATCTCTTTGTCGACGCCTTTCTCGTTCGAGACCGCGTCGACCACGAGCAGCACGTTCTTGTTCATGGCATCAACTTCCGTCAATCGAGCTCCGGCACCAGCCGTGCCTTCTGAATATCCGCGATCGGCAGCGCCAGGCGCTGTCCATCCACCCGCATGCAGACCTGTCCCTGCTCGTCCACGCCATCCAGCACGCCGGAAAACCGGCGCCGCTCCTGGAACGGCGCATACAGGGTGACACGCGCCCTGTGCCCCGCGAAGCGACTGAAATCCGCCACCTTGGTGAGAGGCCGATCGAGACCGGGGGAGGAAATTTCCAGACGATAAGCATGAGGAATGGGATCGGAGACGTCGAGCAACGCGCTCACCTCCCGGCTTACGCGCTCGCAGTCTTCCAGAGTGATCTCGTCCCGCTGCACCACACCATCTTCCGACCGCCGGGCGCGATGCTCGATATAAATACGCAAAAGGCTGCCGCGCCCCTGCCCCTGCAACTCCAGGTGCACCAGCTCGTAGCCCAGATCCTGCAACAGGGGTTCAATCAGTTCCGGCAATTTCTCCAGCATCCCGCTCCGCTTGCTTAAGAAAAAGGGCCGCCTGGCCCGTTTTCCATCCCGCCTGCCCGCCCGGGAACAAAAAAGCCCCTGGCCGGGGCTTCGTCATGCACACTATCGGACCTACAGGCTAATCGGGTTCTGACCCGTCACTGCCACCTTGATCGTCCGCTTACCGCTTCGCCGCATATTCTAAGCCCAACGCGCTAACATAGCAAGCACCAGACACTCGTGCAAACGCTGTATTCAAGCGCCGCGCTGCCCGCGGAATCGGCGGGTTGTCCTGGCCGCGGCCCGCGTCTCGACATGGCCACATCGACACCCCATACCGCCGTACCCTCGCGCGCGAATGCAGCGCCAAACGTGGCCAGCAGTGAGCCGGCGTTGATTCTGCACAACATTCCGAGCAGGATCGAAACACCGACCTCGGTGAACGTCAGCGTGTGAATGAGCAGCTCCCTGAGCCCCGATGTGTGTTCGATGTCGGTTTTTCGATGCCACCACCCGTTGGCGACGCCGGCGCCGACCTCACGCATGAACCGGGTGACGTTGAGCATTGCGCTCTCCACGTGCCTGTTCCCGGTTTGAGACTTCGGCCGCATGCCCGGGTTTCATCGCGTCCTCCGGGTCTTTCCTATAATTGCTCGAACATTCACATGAAATTGTTCCGGTGTGGCCAAGGCAGCGAGACGATCAACCACAGGAGATTGCGATGAGACTCGATATCCAGGTCATCTTTTACTCAATGTACGGGCATATTCACACCATGGCCGAAGCCGTGGCCGCAGGCGCTCGTGACTATCCGGGCGCGGAAGTGACGATGCTGCAAGTACCGGAACTGGTGCCGGAAGCCGTGCTGGAGAAATCCGGCGCGAAAAAGGCCCGCGAGGCGTTCGCACACATACCGGTCGCCCGGCCCGAACAGCTTACCGAGCCGGATGCCATCATCTTCGGCACCCCCACCCGCTACGGCAACATGTGCGGACAAATGCGCAACTTCGTCGATCAGCTCGGGCCGTTCTGGGCCAAGGGTGCCTTCGAGGGCAAGATCGGCAGCGTGTTCACGTCGAGCAATACCCAGCACGGCGGCCAGGAAACCACCATCACCAGCTTTCACACCACCCTCTTTCATCTCGGCATGATCGTGGTCGGCGTGCCCTACAGCGAAAGCCGGCAAATGACGATGGACGAAATCAGCGGCGGCAGCCCCTACGGCGCCAGCACCATTGCCGGCCGGGAAGGCGGACCCAGCGAGAACGAACTGGCCATCGCCCGTTTTCAGGGCCGTCACGTGGCCGAGATCGCGGCCACCTTCAAGCGCGGCAGGCAGACGGAAAGCTGACAGCAACGCGGAATCAAAGCCGCACCATACTGCAAGCCGACCGCCGG
>CAZYIP010000122.1:0-11241 GCA_964646895.1 uncultured Salinisphaerales bacterium
CATGCTTTTCGTGAATGCGCTTGCGCCAGGTTCCGCACGAATACTATCAAATTCCCTGTGCCGGGAACCTGCGCAACATGGGCTCGCCGTGCCGTGCCATCGCGCACGTCATGATTGGCAACGTAATGGCGCAGGGGGCTCGGTGGGTAATATCGCTCAATCGCCGAACGGTCCGCTAGACTGAGGGCAGGCGGCGTCACGGGCAAACCACCGCTCCGCCGGCGAAGGCCGTTTCCGGTATCTTCAGCGTCATGATTTATGCGACGTTTATCATCACCAACGAACAGGAGAACGCAATATGGGTATCATCGCGTGGATCGTATTCGGGCTGATCGCCGGTGCGATTGCAAAGCTGCTCATGCCGGGCAAGGATCCCGGCGGATTCATCGTCACCATTCTGCTCGGCATCGTCGGCGCGATCGTGGGCGGCTTCATAGGCTCTGCCCTCGGTCTCGGAGGTGTCAACGGATTCAACCTGGGCAGTTTCATCATCGCTGTGATCGGGGCCATCCTGCTGCTGATCATTTACCGTTTCGTGGCCGGTAACCGCAGGGCCTGATGCGGCATCCGCCAAATCGCTGATTGCTCATGGAATCGACGGGGGCCGATACCCGGGATGGCCGCGGCCCCGTGGGTGATTGCGGGCAGACCCCAAGAACTTCGAGCGTTTCCAATGTCTAAAATTTGCGGCTCGTCTATTTGCTGGCCGCGAACGTAACCCATTCGGCCCGGTCGATCGGTTGCGAGACCATTCCGACGAAAGCGAATCGCGTTCGCGACTTTCGAGTGAGTGCCTTGCTGCACCACCTCGGAGGTCCGCGTTCGACGCCTCTGCCCCGCCGGACCCGGCGGTCAGGCATCACGACAGATTGAGCGAGGCTGCTGCCATGGCTGACGGAATCAAGCAGCACGAACCGACCACGGCGCTCTTCGCGCGCAGCCGCGTCTCCTGGGGCGGCATATTCGCTGGCGGTTTCATGACATTGGCGATATGGATCATGCTGACGCTGCTCGGCGCGGGCATCGGACTGAGCATCGTTCAGCCGTCCGCGGGCGGGACGACGGCGAACGTCGGCGTCAGCATCGGCGGCGGAATCTGGTGGGTCGTCACCGGCTTGATTGCGCTGTTTATCGGCGGATACGCCGCCGCCCGCCTGGCCGGTGTGGTTGCGTCCATGGACGGGGTGCTCCACGGCGTCACGACCTGGGCCATCACCATGCTGTTCACCCTGTATTTGCTGACCACCGCCATCGGCGGCCTCGTGGGCGGCGTGTTCAATCTGGTGGGCGGCGTGGCGTCGGTGGCCGGTCAGGGGATCAAGAGCGCGGTACCATCGGTTGAGCAGGTCAGTGGATTGTCCGCCAGGCAGATGGAGTCGCGGGTGAAGGATCTCCTGAGCAGCAAGCCGCCAGCGAACCCCAAACAGATGTCGCCGGAACAGGCCCAGGCCGCGGTTGTCAAGCTCGTACCGGAACTGCTCGGCGGTGGCGATCAGGCCAAACAGGCCCGCCAGCGGATCGTGAATATCGTCGCGGCCCAGGCCAATATCAGCCCGGAGCAGGCGAATCAAAAGCTCGATCAGTGGCAACAGCAACTGAAATCCGCGGAACAGCAGGCCAAGACGACAGCGAAGCAGGCTGCAAACCAGGCGGCCAGCGTTGCCGGAGAGGCGTCATTGTGGGGCTTTGCAGTGCTGATACTGGGTGCCTGCGCCGGCGCGCTGGGCGGCGCGATCGGCAAGCGCTCCGCGCCACCCGGCGTCGAATAACCCGACCCGGTCCACCCGCAACAATCGTGTAATCCTCAAAGGACGGCGAGCATGAAACGTGGAATAAATTACCCTGCGTCCGGCAATCCCGTGTTCGCCTGGACTGAACTGGCATTCGATGTCGGCGAGATGATGATGGCGTCCGCGTTCGTCATCGACCGTCGGACCCGCCGCATGAACGCCGCGGGCGGGAGACTCAGCGCGCGCGACCGGCGGGAGCTCAACAGGATGCAGGAGGAGAAGATCCAGGCGGCCGTACAATCCACGGAAGCTGTCGCGCGGCGCATGCTTGCGCTGGATCCGTTGCTCGGCATGCGCGCATATCGGCAGATGCTGGAGGTCGGCATGGCCATGCTGTCACTGGCCGGAAGCCACACCGTCAATCAGTTTGCCTGGCGACAGGCAGCGCTGCTGCGCGCCGTGGCCGAGTCGGCCGACGTATGGTCCCGTTCCTCCGCCAGCCTCGCCCGGGCCGGTCTCGGGCCGATACAGGCCACCGTCGCGGCAAACGCCAGGCGCCTTCGAAAATATTGACTGCCGAGGCTTGCCGTCGGGCAGGTTCCGGCGAATGCGTGGTCCTATAACCCGAACTGAATGCCAAGGCCGTAATAGTGCAGGCGCTCGGTAAAGAACTGCCCGTTGGGCGACAGGCCGTTGTAGTATTCGAGGCCGAAGCGAAGCAGGCGATCGCCGTGGCGGAAGCTGAGGCCCAGCTGGTAAGACTGGTTCACAATCCAGTCCTGCGCCTGCGACTGCTTGATGTCGGCCGCGAAGTACAGATCGTAGCCTCCGAGCACCCGCGGAATCTGGTATTCCGTGCCGTATTGCAGTGTCCATGGATCCAGGCTGGGCTGGGTGTCGAACAGCAGGCCGGGGCCGCCGTACACGCGCAGGTTGTTGTGTTCCCAGCTGGTCAGGATCTCGAAGCCTTCGTAGCTCAGGTTGATGCGCTCGACGTCCGGGTTGCGCAGCATGTATTCGTCGCCCAGATGGGAGCTGACGTGGTACAGGCGCGCCCGGTACGACCAGGGACCGCTGCGGTAACTGACGGGAAAGCCGATCATGTAGTCGGCATTTTCCAGATCGTGGGAAGCCGTGTTCATGTTGAACAGCGCGAACACGCCACCTTCGACACCGATCTGATATTCGCCGTCCGCGAAGTGGCCACGGGTGAAACCGAATTCCTCGCCGAATGACACCGATGCAGCGGTAAAGCCGTGATGGTTGATATCGTGATGCTGCAGGCTGGCCGAGAAGCGGGCTTCCCGCGGATCGGCCAGCAGCTGGTCGAACAGCCGCGTGCGCGGTAGCGGTTCGAGCTTTTCCGGCGGCGGTGAGGAGGCAACCTCGGCTTCGGAACAATGCAGATTCCATTGTATGCTGATGATCTGATTGTTGTCGGTCAGTGTCTGCTCGACCGCCGCGCGCTGGTCTGGCGGAACACAGGCGTTCGAACTCAGCGTCACACGGCCGTTGGCGTCGACCTCGGCGATGTGCACGGCCAGTGTCGGGAAGTCGCGATCGAGCAACGCCTGCGCGTAACCTTTCAGATATGGATTGGTTGCCCCTGCCGCCGGCATCGCGCACAACGCCAACAGCAGAGCCGTCGCGGTGATGGAACCACAACGCATCGCTGACATCAGGGAATCCTTGTTGCTGGCGCGTCCTTCACTGTTTGCGCGTGTATTGGAGGCCGTTTTTTGGACAAGGGTCGATACCGACAGCAAGTAGTTTATCAAAGGAGGTATCGGCGATGAGTGTAAGCGATGCAATGCTGGGCCGGCTGGCGCGAGAGCTGGGGGAGCGGCTCGTACGGCGCGGCGAGCGCCTGACCTGCGCGGAATCCTGCACCGGCGGCTGGATCGCCAAAGCGATCACCGATGTCGGCGGAAGCTCGGCGTGGTTCGAGTACGGTTTCGTGACCTACAGCAATAGTGCCAAGCAAAGCCTCATTGGCGTCAGCGGTGAGACACTGACAGCTCACGGCGCGGTAAGTGCGCAAACGGTGGCGGAAATGGCCACGGGTGCGCTGGCGGTGAGCGGTGCCGACTGGGCGGTTGCCGTCAGTGGGGTGGCGGGCCCCGGCGGTGGCAGCCTGGAAAAGCCGGTGGGGACTGTCTGGTTTGCGTGGGCGCGGCGCGGCAGCGAGGCGGAGACGACCTGCCGGAAGTTTCCCGGCGGACGTGGCGAAGTGCGCGCCCGCTCGGTCGAATGTGCGCTGCGCGGGCTGCTCGAACGCGTGGATACGGTGAGTCGATGACAGCAGTCAGCCAACGGCGTCTGTTTTTTGCCCTGTGGCCGGATGCGGATGTCCGCGCGCGCCTGAACGCCGTTGCCGGGCAGTCGGTGACTGCAGGCCGGCGTACCCTGCCGGCGGCGTTTCACATGACGCTCGTCTTCCTCGGCGAACGCGATCCCGGGTCGTGCGCACGAATCCTGACCGCGCCCGATGGCCTCGCGTGTCCCGCTTTTGACCTGTACCTGGATCGTCTGGGCTATTTTCCGCGCGCCCGCGTCCTGTGGCTGGGACCGGACGACATTCCACCGGAACTGTCCGCGCTGTTCGTGAAGCTCAATGAGCGTCTCGCTTGCGCCGGCGCCGCTGCCGACGGTCGCGAAGCGGATCCGGTCCGTTACCGGCCACATGTCACGCTCGCCCGCAAGGCCGTGCCGCCCACGGCGCAGGCGCGAGCGGCGGTGACGCCGGTGCGCTGGCGGGTGAACGGATTTGCGCTGGTCGAGTCGAATCCCGGCCTGGGTCCGTCCAGCTATCAGGTGCTCAAACGCTGGTGATCGTACCTGGCCATGTATGGGATAATTACGCGGTATGCTGGCGGGCCTGCCCTGCTGGTGCCGATTTACGCAACGTACCCAAGGTTTATGGATATGGATGAAAACCGCAAGAAGGCCCTGGCCGCCGCCCTGACCCAGATCGAGCGCCAGTTCGGCAAGGGATCGGTGATGCGCATGGGCGATACCAGCGCCGTGCGTGATGTCGAATGCATCTCGACCGGCTCGCTGGGGCTGGATGCCGCGCTCGGTATCGGTGGGTTGCCGCGCGGGCGCGTGATCGAGATATACGGGCCGGAATCCTCGGGCAAGACCACCCTGACCCTGCAGGTGGTGGCGGAGGCCCAGCGCGAGGGCGGCACCGCAGCCTTCATCGACGCGGAACACGCGCTCGACCCGACGTACGCCGGAAAGCTGGGCGTCAACGTCGACGATCTGCTGGTATCGCAGCCCGACACCGGCGAGCAGGCGCTGGAGATCGCCGACATGCTGGTTCGCTCCAGCGCCGTCGACGTGATCGTGGTCGACTCGGTGGCGGCGCTCACGCCCAAGGCGGAGATCGAGGGCGAAATGGGCGACTCGCACGTCGGCTTGCAGGCGCGATTGATGTCGCAGGCGCTGCGCAAGCTGACCGCCAACATCAAGCGCTCCAACACCATGGTGATCTTCATCAACCAGATTCGCATGAAGATCGGCGTGATGTTCGGCAGCCCGGAAACCACCACCGGCGGCAACGCACTCAAGTTCTATTCGTCGGTGCGCATGGACATTCGCCGCATCGGCTCGGTCAAGCGCGGCGATGAGGTCATCGGCAACGAAACCCGGGTCAAGATCGTCAAGAACAAGCTGGCGCCGCCGTTTCGCAAGGCCGAGTTCGAGATTTTGTACGGCGAGGGCATCTCGCGCCTGGGCGAGGTGATAGAACTCGGCGTGGCGCATGGCTTCATCGAGAAGTCCGGCTCCTGGTACAGCTACGGTTCCGACCGCATCGGGCAGGGCAAGGACAACGCGCGCAACTACCTGCGCGAGCATCCCGATACCGCGGCGGAAATCGAAGCCAAGATCCGGGAGCAGCTGATACCGGCACAGCCGGTACGCGGCCAGGCCGAGGGTGAAGTCCAGCAAGCCTGATCCGGCCTCCCTGCGCCGGCGCGCGATGGACCTGCTCGCGCGCCGGGAGCACAGTGCCCGCGAGCTGCGGCGCAAGCTGGAGGCGCGCGGGTTCGCGCCGGCGGATGTCAGTCGCGTTCTCGAAGCGCTGGCGGAGGAGAATCTCCTCAGCGAGCGCCGTTTCGCGGAGGACTTCCTGCGCGCGCGCTTGAACCGCGGCATCGGGCCACTGCGGATTCGCAACGATCTGCGCAGCCACGGCGTGTCCGATGCGGACATCGACGCCGCGCTGCATGAGCTGGCGCCGGACTGGGCCGAGCTGGCGTCCAGCGTGCGCCGGCGGCGTTTCGGCGACGAGATCCCCGACGCGTTCGATGAGCGTGCCCGCCAGGTACGTTTCCTGCGGCAGCGCGGTTTCGGCCATGACGACATCGATCACGCGCTCAGACGCCCCCGTTGAGGCGGCTTGCATGGGCACCGTCGCTTTGCTGCTAAACTGTCGGAAGTTCCCGCACTCAATCAAATTGCCGGCGATTACCGCACGGACTATCGACACATGATGACAAGCAACGAGATCCGGTCCAGATTCCTGGAATTCTTCCGCGCCCACGGGCATACCGTGGTGGCATCGAGCCCGCTGGTTCCCGCCAACGATCCCACCCTGCTGTTTACCAACGCCGGCATGGTGCAGTTCAAGGACGTGTTCCTGGGCCGCGAACACCGTGACTATCGGCGTGCGACCACCTCGCAGCGTTGCGTGCGCGCCGGCGGCAAGCACAACGATCTGGAAAACGTCGGCTACACGGCGCGCCATCACACCTTCTTCGAAATGCTGGGCAACTTCAGTTTCGGCGATTATTTCAAGCGCGAAGCCATCGATTTCGCCTGGGGGTTCCTGACCGTGGAACTCGGCCTGCCTGCCGAAAAGCTGTGGGTGACTGTGTACGAGGACGATCAGGAGGCCGAGGATATCTGGCTGCAGGAGGTGGGCGTGGATCCGAAGCGCTTCTCGCGCATCGGTGCGCACGACAACTTCTGGTCCATGGGCGATACCGGTCCGTGCGGGCCCTGCTCCGAGATTTTCTACGATCATGGCCCGGCGATCCCCGGCGGCCCGCCGGGATCCCCCGACGAGGATGGCGACCGGTTCATCGAAATCTGGAATCTGGTGTTCATGCAGTTCGATCGTCAGGCGGACGGCACGCTCAATCCGTTGCCCAAGCCGTCGGTGGACACGGGCATGGGCCTGGAGCGCATCGCCGCGGTCATGCAGAACGTTCACGACAACTACGATATCGATCTGTTTCGCAACCTGATGCAGGCCGCGGCGCAGGTTACGGGCACCGCCGATGCGCGCGCGAACTCCCTCAAGGTCATCGCCGATCATATTCGCGCCACTGCGTTTCTGATTGTCGACGGCGTGGTGCCGGGCAACGAGGGCCGCGGCTACGTGCTGCGCCGGATCATGCGGCGCGCGATCCGTCACGGCTACAAGCTCGGCTGTCACGCGCCATTTTTCTATCGGCTCGTGGCGCCGCTGGCGGACGAGATGGGTGCGGCCTACCCGGAGCTGCCGCGTGCGCAGGCCACGGTGGAGCGCATCGTACGCCAGGAGGAGGAACGCTTTGCCGAAACCCTGGGGCAGGGCATGCGTATTCTGGAAGATGCCATTGGTGGGCTGAGCGGCAATATCATCCCCGGCGAGACGGCCTTTCTGCTTTACGATACCTATGGCTTTCCGGTCGATCTGACCGCCGATATCGCGCGCGAGCGCGACCTGACGGTGGACCTGGAAGGCTTTGATCGTCACATGGCGGCGCAGCGCGCACGCGCACGTGCAGCGAGCAGCTTCGGTGCCAGCGAGCAGGCGGGCAGCGTGGTCATCGACAAGCACACCGAGTTTACCGGCTACCGCCTGCTCGAAGACGAGGGGCGCGTGGTCGCACTGGTTCGGGACGGCCACGAGGTCGAGGCGCTCGCCGCGGGCGAACGGGGCATGGTCGTGCTCGACCGTACACCGTTCTACGCGGAGTCCGGTGGTCAGGTGGGTGACAGCGGGCGCCTTCAGGCGGATGACGCGCTGTTTGCGGTGGAGGATTGCCAGGCCCAGCGTGGTGGCGCGGTGGAACATCTCGGCGTGCTGCAAGAAGGGCAACTGAGGGTGGGTGACCGTGTGCGGGCCCGGGTCGATGCGCCCCGGCGCGTTGCCATCATGCGCAATCATTCCGCCACGCATCTGCTGCACGCTGCGCTGCGGCGGTTGTTGGGCGAGCACGTGACGCAAAAGGGCTCGCTGGTGGCGCCGGACCGGTTGCGCTTCGATTTTTCCCACTTCGAACCGCTCACCGAGGCGCAGTTGCTGGAAGTCGAGGGGCTGGTCAATCGGTGGATTCTTGCGAATCAGGACGCACAGATCCGGATTACCACCTACGACGATGCCATGCGCAGCGGTGCCATGGCCCTGTTTGGCGAAAAATATGGCGACCAGGTGCGCATGCTCAGCTTCGGCGATTTTTCGACCGAGTTATGCGGTGGCACCCATGTCCTGCGCACCGGTGATATCGGGCTGTTCAAGATTACCTACGAGCAGGGCATCGCGGCGGGGGTCCGCCGTGTAGAGGCGGTAACCGGCGAAGGCGCGCTTGACTGGGTGACGGAGTCGGATCGCCGTTTGCGGGAGGTGTCGTCGCTGGTGCGTGCAGGGCGCGATGACGTCGTGGATAAAACGCGACAGGTGGTCGCACACGTGCGCGAACTGGAAAAGCGCTGTGATCAGCTCGCACGACGCCTTGCCGCGGTGCGTGGTGGTGAACTTGCCGCTGATGCGCACGAAGTCGCCGGCGTCCGCGTGCTGGCGTCGAGCCTGCAAGGCGCGGATCCGAAGTCCCTGCGCAGCACGGTGGATCAGCTCAAGAGCAAGCTGGGTTCCGGCATCGTCCTGCTGGCGGCGGTGAACCAGGGCAAGGTGAGTCTGGTAGCGGGTGTCACCGCTGATCTTGCCGGGCGCGCCAGGGCCGGGGATCTGGTCAACTTCGTCGCGGCCCAGATCGGAGGGCGTGGAGGCGGTCGTGCGGACATGGCCCAGGCCGGCGGCAACCAGCCCGAGCATCTGGATGCGGCGCTGGCTTCGGTGGACGCCTGGGTCGCGGAGCAGTTGGCCGAGGCCGATGTCTGAACAGGCAGCATTCGGGTTCTCAGGCCCTGGAAACTTTCCCCGGCTTGGGCAATGCGGTATTCGTTTCCGTGCGTCCGGCAGAGCATCAGACCCTGCTCTTGCGTACGCACCACGGTACCCACGACGTTTGTCGGTATGTCCTTTATAATATATCGGTTACCTGTTCCGCTGTTTTGCATGTCAGTGCAAGTGTTTCGTACGGAAATATGGACTTTGCGACGTGATCCTGTAATTATGTATCCATTATTATTGCGTCCTTTTGCACCAGCCTCACGAGCCAACATAGATCGTGCTGGCGCTTGTGCGGCCGCCTGCATTTCATTTATGTGTCAAATAGTGTTCAATAGAGAACTTTTGCGACGCAAACAGGTATGGCATTAATCGTCCAGAAGTACGGCGGCACCTCGGTAGGGACGCTCGAGCGTATTCAGCGCGTAGCGCAAAAGATCGCTACTTTCAGGAATCAGGGACACGATGTGGTCGTGGCCGTCTCAGCCATGAGCGGAGAAACCGACCGCCTGACGGAAATGGCGTTCGCGCTGGCAAATCGCCCCGCGCCGCGAGAGGTCGATGTACTGCTGTCCACCGGAGAACAGGTCACGATCGCGCTTCTGGGCATCGCCTTGCAGGCGCTTGGCATTCCGGCACGCTCCTATACCGGTGCGCAGGTAAAGATCGAGACCGATACTGCCCATAACAAGGCGCGTATCCTTTCCGTGCAGCCGGAGCGCATTCGCGCGGACCTCGCGCAGGGGCGTGTCGTGGTCGTGGCCGGTTTTCAGGGCGCTGACGTGGACGGTAACATTACCACCCTCGGACGGGGCGGATCGGATACCACTGCCGTGGCGCTGGCAGCGGCACTCGAAGCCGACGAGTGTCAGGTTTATACTGATGTGGATGGTGTATATACGACCGATCCGCGGATCGAGCCGAATGCGCGTCGGCTGGATCGCATCACCTTCGAGGAAATGCTCGAACTGGCGAGCCTGGGCTCAAAGGTGTTGCAGATTCGCGCGGTCGAGCTGGCGGGCAAATATGCCGTACCCCTGCGGGTGCTGTCGACTTTCGAGGAGGGCCCCGGCACACTGATTACATTGGAGGATTACGACGTGGAAGAGCCTCTGGTGACCGGTATCGCGATTGACCAGGACCAGACGCAGCTCACGGTGCTCGGTGTTCCAGACAGGCCCGGCATCGCGTATTCGCTGCTCGGACCCATTGGTGATGCGAATATCGAAGTGGATATGATCCTGCAGAACGTCTCCGGAGATGCCTCCACCGACTACACTTCTGCGGATTTCACGTTCACTGTCCATCAACGCGATTACAACCGGGCGCTGGAGCTGCTGCAGGCGGCGGCGGAACAGATGGGCGCCCGCGAAGTCTCCGGGAACACCGACATTGCCAAGCTGTCTCTGGTAGGTGTAGGTATGCGTTCTCATGCCGGCGTTGCCTCGAAGATGTTCAGGACGCTGGCTGAGGAAAATATCAATATCCGCATGATTTCCACCACCGAGATCAAGATCTCGGTGGTTATTCTCTCTAAATACAAGGAACTGGCAGTGCGTGCATTGCACGAGGCGTTCGAGTTGGACAAGGCCGGGCCGGCCGTGCATGCAGCGGTTGTGGATGGAGAGAATCAATCGTAAGGGATACAGGATAATGAGAAACCGCGCCACGGCTGGCGGCGCGGAACGAAGACTATGACGGTTGGCCGCAGGACGGTGGGCCGTCGAGGGATGCTGAAAGTTGGCACACGGAATATCCGATCCATGGTCCTGACTGTTTTCGCCACGGCGGGAATAAGCTTGGGCATGCCAAGCGACGGCTGACGGTGTCAAGGACAGGATTTTGATTTCAGGTAGCGGAGAAGCTCATGTTAATTCTCACACGACGTGTGGGTGAAACTGTCATGATTGGCGATGAAGTGACGGTCACTGTGTTAGGCGTCAAGGGTAACCAGGTGCGACTTGGGGTCAATGCACCGAAGGACATTGCGGTTCACCGGGAAGAGATTTACGAACGGATTCGGCGCGAACAGGAGCCCAGTGGCAATGTCGCCTCATCTGGAAAAGGCGACTTCTGAGCCCGCCTGCTTTACGCGGGGGTTTATCTCTGGTTATCCTATGCAACCGCTTGCGGCGGCTTGACGCCGCCGTTGCGTACCGGAGAGATGGCCGAGTGGCTGAAGGCGCTCCCCTGCTAAGGGAGTATGGGGTTTATAGCTCCATCGAGGGTTCGAATCCCTCTCTCTCCGCCAACAAGGCATGAGCGAACAATTTCGCAATTTTTTTCATATAGTTACGCAACAAATGCGCCCGTAGCTCAGTTGGATAGAGTACCTGGCTACGAACCAGGTGGTCGGGAGTTCGAATCTCTCCGGGCGCGCCATTTTCC
>CAZYIP010000123.1:0-11166 GCA_964646895.1 uncultured Salinisphaerales bacterium
CGCTCCCACGGTATATTCTGCTTATCGGACCAGCCGCTGCAGGCATTGCAGGTACGCCGCTTCGTCCGGTGCCGCGTTGTCGCGTTGGGCGCGCCAAAGCGCTTCACCCAGGCAATCCATCATGCGGTGTTCCGCTTCGAGCGCCGAACCCAGCCTGCGGCTCAGTGACGCATGAATGTGTTCGATGCCCGGCGGCCTCCCGGTGGCCACCTGCTCCCGAATACCCAGGTGCAGCCCCAGATGAAGAAACGGGTTGACCTCGCCTTGCTCCGGGGGGGATTCGTATCCCAGAGCCCGGTCCTCATCGTCGAACAGCGGATGATATTCGGGATGCTCCCGCATCACGTCGGCAATCTGGGCCTGCAGCGGTTCCAGCGGCAGCCGCTGCCGATAGCGCCGCCACGCCTCCAGGTAAGTACGCCGCAGTTGATCACGGTTGTCGCTGAACAGCATTGGTTGTTCCCGACGGGAAAAATGGATGTGGAAGATTCTACACGTCCGGTCGCCCGGTTCAGGTGCCGGGTTGGCCGTGTGCGTTAATCGTGGCTTGTGCCGCTCCCCCAAAAGCCTCGCTATTGCCGCTTTCGCAGGAGCGGTGCAAGCCGCGATCGGGGAGCTGAACTAGCGACCGAAGCCGCTCCGGCGCGAGGTTCCTGTCCCCCTCGCGACGTTTTTCGACGCTTCCTATATACTGCTTCGCACGTCGCCGCGTCATCGGTCGATACATCCTCGTTCCCCACCAACCAACCATAATCATGCTGCGACTGGTGTCATCCGTTCCCGCGTTGTTTTTCGGCGTCGCGCTGTTGGTGAGCGGCAGTTTCATGCTGGGCACACTGCTCGCCGTGCGCCTGACCATCGAAGGATTCAGCACCGGCAGCATCGGCCTCATCCTGACATTCTATTCCTTCGGCTTTGTGACCGGCACCCGGTTCGGTGCGCAGGTGATCCAGCGCGTTGGTCACATTCGCTCGTTCGCGGCGTTCGCGGCCATTACCTGCGCCTGCATTCTGACGTACCCGCTGGCGGTAAACGGGCCCATCTGGGCCGCCCTGCGCATCGTCAACGGCTTCTCGATGGCCGGTCTGACCATGGCCATGGAAAGCTGGATCAACGGCCGTGCCACCAACCGCAATCGCGGCAAGCTGCTGTCGATCTACATGGTGACCTACTACCTGGCGGCCGTCGTGGGCGAGCTGCTCATCGCCTTCGGCAAGCCGGACTCATCACCGCTGTTCAATGTCACCGCCATCCTGGTGGTGCTGTCCCTGGTTCCGGTGACCCTGACCAGCGTGCTGGCGCCGTCCCTGGAACAGTCGCAGCGGCTGAGCTTTCGTCGCCTGTACGCGTTGTCACCGACCGGTCTGGTGGGCGCGCTGGTCGCGGGGCTGGTGATCAGCGCGTTTCTTTCGATCGGGCCGGTCTACGCCAAATTGCGCGGTTTCAGCATCGAGCAACTGTCCCTGTACATGGCACTCTCGGTGCTCGCCGCCATGCTCCTGCAGTGGCCGGCGGGCAAGCTGTCGGACCTGTACGACCGGCGCCGGGTGCTGACGCGCCTGGCGGCCCTGGCCAGCCTGCTCAGCCTGGGAGCCGCACTGGTCGGCGGCGTGTCCATCGTCGGCCTGTTTCTGCTGACCGCGCTGTTTCTCGGCGTTTCCACGAGTCTTTATCCGATCAGTGTCGCGCTGGTCAATGACTCGATGGATTACGATCACATCGTTGCTGCCAGCTCCGGCCTGTTGCTCAGCTACGGCGTCGGCACCTGTATCGGACCGCTGGCGGGGTCACTGGTCATGCAGTGGCTGCAGCCGGATGCCCTGTTTTACTTTACCGCCGCCTGTCTGGTGCTGCTGGCGGTGTTCGGACACTATCGAAGCGTATCCACACCGGACGTGCCGCTCGAGGATCAGGCCAGCCATGTAACCGTGGTGACACCGTCGACCCCGGTGATTGCCGAAATCGATCCGCGCAATGAGGAGTTCGAACCGGCGCCGGCAGTGGTGGAGGAAGAAGACGAGGGCGGCGAAGCCGTGGTGACCGCGGATGCCGGCGACGGCGACGAGGAGGATGAGGCGTTTATGGCCGCGGCGGGCGACGATCCGCGGAAGCAGCAGTAATGGGTCGAATGACGCAGCAGTTGCGACCGCGCCGCTTGGCTTCGTACAGGGCCTGATCCGCGGTGCGAATCAGCGTGGACAAATTCGCTCCCGGCGACGGTGTGACGACTGCGATACCGGCGCTGATGGTGAGCTTGTTGTCGTGTGCCGCTGCGCCCTGATGTTCGATGTTCATGGCGAGTATCTCCTCTCGCACCGTCTCGCCGCGCTGGCGCGCGGCGTCGGCATTGATGCCGTACCAGAGCACGACGAATTCCTCGCCGCCGTAGCGGGCCACGATATCGAGGGGCCGCTGTGCGTGGCGTGACAACACCGCCGATACGGCCACCAGGCAATGGTCTCCTGCCGGATGCCCGTAACGGTCGTTGTAGGCCTTGAAGGAGTCCACGTCGACCATCATCAGGGCCACCGAGGTCTGGTCACGTGCCGCGTGCGCCCAGTTCGCCGCGGCCGCTTCCTCGAAAAAGCCCCGGTTGTGCACGCCGGTCAGCCCGTCGCGTTCGGCCATGTCGTTGAGCAACTGGGTGCGCAGAAAATTTGCCCGGTTGCTGCTCTCCAGGGCGTAACAGCCGATCAGCCCGAAAAAGTTGGCGAGAAACAGTGCAACCAGATGATACAGGAAGAAGGGCGCGGCAAGATCGATGACCAGGCCGGCGAGCACCATGGAGATGAAAACGAGCAGCCCACACAGCGCGGCTTCGTACAAAAGCAGCCCGGCCATGAAATAGATATAGATGCATATCAGGCTGAACCACCCGAAGTAGGCGGGTATGCCGGCAGTGGCGACGATGGCGGCAATCGGCGCCAGGCCGACGCCGGCGATGGTGACCGACGCCATGATCCAGGCCGTGAGCGCCCGCTGGCTGATGCGGGTGTAGGTCAGGATCAGCGTCGTCAGCGCGGTCACCGCGACCGCCACGCGGATGGTCAGGGTCCAGTGCCAGACGGACGCCGACAGCAGGGACCAGTCGAGCATCAGGGTGGATGAGTAAACCAGAACGCCGAGAATGGTGTTCAGACGCAACTGCGGCAAATAGTCGCGCATGCGGCTATCGCGGAAGTATGCTTCCAGCTCACCCTCGAAGCGCAGCCAGCGGAAGCCTTCCGCAAGCTGATATGCGTAGAGGGATCGCGTGACCCGTTGCTTTGATGCGGCCATGAGTAATCTATCGGCCGCCTATGAGCGGAGTTGACCGATCACGGAAAGAACACCGCGCGATTTTCCACGGCCAGCGTGAAACCCGCTTTCGGATCCATCGCGACATGGCCCGGCCGCCGTGCGCTGAGCGCCTTGCATCTGGCTTTACCTCGCTGGTTATCCGGCAGCTCGGGGGTTCCCGAAGAATCCATTGCGCGCGCCGCAGTTGGCACTGCTGCCCTGCGATCCCTCTCCCTTGTCTTGGCTCGCAGTGGCGAAAGCGCCCGGACTTGCCTGTAGAAGTGCTTCCTGAACGTTGCGTATGGTAGCCGTGGAGGGGCCGCGGCTCAAGGTACCGCGTAGGCAATGGCCTGTCGCCTGCATTACGATAAGCCGGTTAATCGCGTTCTCCGGGGGAAGGCATGCAGGCGGTATTTCTCGACAAGTATCCACTTGATCAGGGCGATGTGAATTTGCGCGCGCTGCGGAACCTGGTGCCGGACCTGCACTTGTACGACGATACCGCGCCGGCTGAAATTGCCGAGCGCATTCATGAAGCGGACATCGTTATTCTCAACAAGGTGACGCTTGGAGATGAGCGGATACGTGAAGCGTCTCGCCTGAAACTGATCGTGCTTTGCGCGACCGGCACCGACAATGTCGACGTGGCTGCCGCAGGCCGATGCGGCATCACCGTTTGCAACTGCCGCGGCTATGCGACACCGGCGGTAGTGCAGCATACCGTCGGCCTGCTGCTTGCGCTGCACACGCGGCTGATCGATTACGACCGGGCGGTGCGCGATCGCCGCTGGGAGCGTGGCCGTCGTTTTTGCCTGCTCGATTATCCCATCAGAGAGCTGGCGGGCCGCACGCTGGGGATTCTGGGCCATGGCGATCTGGGACGGAATGTGGCGCACGTTGCACGGGCGCTGGGCATGCAGGTGCTGATAGCCGAGCGTCCGGGACGGAAAGACCCGAGGCCGGGGCGCACGCCGCTGCCGGAGGTGTTGGAGGCGTGCGATGCGCTCAGCCTGCACTGCCCGCTGACGCCGGAAACCCGTCATGTGATCGGGCGCGAGGCGCTGGCGCGGATGCGCGACGATGCGTTTCTGGTCAATACGGCGCGCGGCGGGCTGGTGGACGAACAGGCCCTGGCGGATGCGCTGAAAGACGGGAGGCTCGGCGGCGCCGGTGTCGATGTGCTGAGCGTGGAGCCGCCGCGCGACGGCAACCCGCTGCTCGATCCGGCGGTGCCCAACCTGATCGTCACGCCGCATTCCGCCTGGGGCAGTCACGAAGCGCGCCAGCGCGCGCTGGACCAGGTGGTCGAGAATATACAGGGTTTCGTCGATGGAAAGCCGGTGCGGGTGGTGAGCGGGTGAATGGTTGGTGTTGAGTCGCGGTTTGCGCCGCTCGGCGAAATCACCTCCTCTCCCGCTCGCGGGTCGAAAAAAATGCGCGAGCGGCGCAAGCCGCAATCCGATTCACTCGGCTGGCGTCTTGTCCGGATATTCGCACAGGTCGCGAATGATGCACGTCGGGCACAGCGGCTTGCGCGCCTTGCACACGTAACGCCCGTGCAGGATCAGCCAGTGATGCGCGTTGCGCCTGAACTCGGCCGGCACGACCCGGTTGAGCCGGTCCTCCACCGCGCGCACCGTTTTGCCAGGCGCGATGCCGGTACGGTTCGCGACCCGGAAAATGTGCGTATCCACCGCAATGGTCGTCTCGCCGAACGCAGTATTGAGCACCACGTTGGCGGTTTTGCGCCCGACTCCCGGCAGTGCTTCCAGCGCGGCGCGCTCGCGCGGAACGGCGCCGTCGTGCACCTCGATCAGCATCCGGCAGGCCTTGATGATATTGGCGGCCTTGCTGTTGTACAGTCCGATCGTCTTGATGTAGTGCTTGAGGCCGTCTTCGCCCAGGGCCAGGATGGCCTGCGGCGTGTTGGCGACCGGAAACAGCTTCGCGGTTGCCTTGTTGACGCCCACGTCCGTTGCCTGGGCCGACAGGATGACAGCCACCAGTAACTCGAACGGGCTGTCATAGCGCAGTTCGGTCGTCGGTGCCGGATTGTCGGCCCGCAGGCGCTCGAAGATCTGCCGCCGCTTACTCTGGTTCATTTTCGTGCTGTTGCGCGGCGCGGGCGCGAGCGATGGCAGCGGCGATGGCGGGCGGGCGCTCGCCACGCGGCGGCTGCGCTACGGGAACGGCATTCGGGTGCCGCTGCCGCGCACGTGCGATGGCCGCGGCGATGACATCGCGCTTGTTGCGCATGGGATCGGCGCGCTCATCGTCGCGACGGACAGTGGTCCGTGGCCGGCGCACGCGCCGAGCCTGCTCCCGCTCCCGCCGCTCGCGATCAAGACGGCTGTTGCGCGCCACATATCGGCTTCGAGCCAGGTTGCGCCGCCGCTGCGATTCCCGGGCATCGACTGCGGCGATCGGGATCATTTCGATGCAGTCCACCGGGCACGGCGCGAGGCACAGCTCGCAGCCCGTGCACTCGCTTTCGATGACGGTGTGCATCTGTTTCGCCGCACCGACGATCGCATCCACCGGACAGGCCTGAATGCAGCGGGTACAGCCGATGCACTCGGCTTCAATGATGACGGCGACTTCGGGCGTCGGCTTTTCCTCGCCGCGGCTGCGGTCGAGCGGTTTGCCCGGGCGGCCGAGCAGCACAGCCAGCGCATCCACGCCGGCCTGGCCGCCGGGCGGGCACTGGTTGATGTCGGCCTCGCCCCGAACGATTGCGTCGGCGTAGGGACGGCAACCGGAGTAGCCGCACTTGCCGCACTGGGTTTGCGGGAGCAGGGCGTCGATGCGGTCGGCGAGGCTGCCGGACACTACTTCACCCGCATTCCCGGTTCCGCACCGCTGTCCGGCGAGAGCAGAAAGACATCGCGCCCGCCGGGACCGGCGGCCACGACCATGCCCTGGGAGACGCCAAAGCGCATTTTGCGCGGCGCCAGATTGGCGACCACGACGACCAGGCGGCCTTCCAGGCTTTGCGGCTCGTAGGCGGCCTTGATGCCGGCGAAGAGCTGGCGCTGCTCGCCGTTGCCGATGTCGACCTGCAGGCGCAGCAGCTTGTCGGCGCCCTCCACGCGTTCGGCGTGCTCGATGCGCGCCACCCGCAGGTCCACCTTGGCGAAATCGTCGATGGTAATGGTGTTTTCGTCTGTGGTGGCAGCCGCTGCGGCGGGTTTTGCCGCCGCCATGTCCTCTTTCGAAGCCTGCAGCATGGCGTCCACGGTCGTGCGCTCCACGCGGGTGAGCAGCGCCTTGTATGGCTGAATCGAGTGGTTAAGCAGCGGGCGGTCGAGATCGCTCCAGGTCAGCGGTTCGACCGCCAGAAAGCGCTCGGCTCGGGCCGCGGTTGCCGGCAGGATCGGCTTCAGATAGATGGTGAGCGCGCGGAACAGGTTGAGCGCGGTGGTGCACACTGCCTGCAGTTCCGCGGTGCGCGCCGGATCCTTCGCGATGATCCAGGGCTGGCGCTCGTTGACATATTGATTGGCCTGGTCGGCAAGGGTCATGATCCGGCGCACCGCCTGGGCGAAATTGCGCGCTTCGTACAGCGCGGCGATATCTTCGCGCGCATCGGCGAACTGGGCCACCTGGCTGGCATCATCCAGTTCACCGCCCAGTCGCCCGTCGAAGCGCTTGCCGATAAAACCGGCGCAGCGGCTGGCGATATTGACATACTTGCCCACCAGGTCGGCATTGATGCGGTGTACGAAATCATCCAGGTTGAGGTCGAGATCCTCGACCGCGCCGGAGAGCTTGCCCGCGAAGTAATAGCGCAGGGTTTCCGCCGGCAGATGCTCGAGCCAGGTGCGCGCCTTGATGAAGGTCCCGCGCGACTTGGACATCTTCTGGCCGTTCACGGTGAGAAAGCCATGCGCGAAGATGCCGCTGGGGACGCGAAAGCCGGCGCCCTTGAGCATGGCCGGCCAGAACAGGGCATGGAAGTAGACGATATCCTTGCCGATGAAATGGTACACCTCGGTGTCGCTGTCCGGCCGCCACCACGCGTCGAAGTCGAGATCCGGGCGCCGCGCACACAGCGCCTTGAAGCTCGCCATGTAGCCGATCGGCGCGTCCAGCCACACATAAAAATACTTGCCCGGCGCGTCCGGAATCTCGAAGCCGAAGTACGGGGCATCGCGGGAGATGTCCCAGTCCTGCAAGCCCTCGGCGAACCATTCCTCCAGCTTGTTGTGCATCGATTTCTGCACATGGGCGCCGCTGCCCAGCCAGTCCCGCAGCCACGCCGCGAACTCCCCCAGGCGGAAAAAGTAGTGCTCGGACTCGCGCAGCACGGGCTTGACGCCGGACAGCGCCGATACCGCGTTTTTCAGGTCCGCCGGCGTGTAGGTGGCGCCGCAGACCTCGCAGGAATCGCCATACTGGTCCGGCGATCCGCAACGCGGACATTCGCCCTTGATGAAGCGGTCCGGCAGAAACATCTCGCGCACCGGGTCGAAGGCCTGGCTGAT
The DNA here is from genome assembly GCA_964646895.1 of uncultured Salinisphaerales bacterium. GTDB lineage: Bacteria > Pseudomonadota > Gammaproteobacteria > Nevskiales > CAZYIP01 > CAZYIP01. The sequence continues at coordinate 7,764 of CAZYIP010000123.1, forward strand.
GGTACGCCGGCTGATGTAACCGGCATCGCGCAGGCGCTCGTAGATGAGGCTGGAGAGTTCCCGGTTCTCCGGTGAATGGGTGGTGTGATAGTTGTCGAATTCGACCAGAAAATCCGCAAAGTCGCGCCGATGCTCGGCCCCGACGCGCTCGATCAGCGCCTCCGGCGTGATGCCTTCCTGCTGCGCCTTGAGCATGATCGGCGTGCCGTGGGCATCGTCGGCACAGACATAGATGCAGGTGTGGCCGCGAAGGCGCTGAAAACGCGCCCAGATGTCAGTCTGGATATATTCGACCAGGTGCCCCAGATGGATCGGGCCGTTGGCGTAGGGCAGCGCGCTGGTGACGAGGATGTTGCGACGGACTTTGCTCATGGGCGGCGGGTGCTCTACGAGGTATCAAACCGGGCATTATGCCACAAGCACCCGCGGTTCCGCCTTGCGCGGAGCGGGGTCCCGCGGCCCGCGTCAATGCTAAACTAGGCGCCTTGCAAAACCAGACGCCTTCAACCTCGAACTCACCTCAACTGTGCGCCAGGCGCGCATTGGACGACGGAGCATGAGCGAAAACGCACCCCGCGAGCGGATCCAGACAGCCCTGGGACAATATGTGGAGCGCTATTCCGGCCGCAATCTGGCGGATCTGGGGGCGGTCCGCAATGTCGAAGTCGACGGCGATGGCCGGGTGAAGGTGGCGATCACCCTCGGTTTCCCGGCGCGCGGCTATGCGGCCGAGCTGGCGGCCGATCTGAAACAGGTGCTGCGCGAGGCCGGCTTCGACGCGGCGACGGTGACGGTCGACTGGCAGATCGTCTCGCACGCGGTGCAGCGCAACCTCAAACCGCTGGCGGGGATAAAGAACATCGTCGCGGTGGCGTCCGGCAAGGGCGGAGTCGGCAAGTCGACCGTCTCCGTGAATCTTGCGCTGGCGCTCAGCGCCGAGGGTGCCGACGTGGGTATTCTCGACGCCGACATTTACGGCCCCAGCCAGCCGCGGATGCTGGGTACGACCGCGCGGCCGGAGTCGAAGGACGGCAAGCGCATGGAGCCTGTGCGGGCGCACGGGATACAGAGCATGTCGATCGGCTACCTGATCGATGTGGAAACGCCCATGGTGTGGCGCGGACCGATGGTCACGCAGGCGCTGACCCAGTTGCTCAACGAGACCCATTGGGGCGAACTCGACTATCTGGTGGTGGACCTGCCGCCGGGCACCGGCGACATTCAGTTGACCCTGGCGCAGCGGATTCCGGTGAGTGGTGCGGTGATCGTGTCCACGCCGCAGGAAATCGCCTTGCTGGACGCACGCAAGGGGTTGAAGATGTTCGAGAAGGTGGAAGTGCCGGTGCTGGGCGTGATCGAGAACATGAGCACTCACATCTGCTCCAACTGCGGCCATGAGGAAGCCATTTTCGGCAGTGGCGGCGGCGAGCGGATGGCGCAGCAGTATCATGTGGATCTGCTCGGCAAGCTGCCGCTGGACGTGCGCATCCGCGAGCAGGCCGACAATGGCCGTCCCACCGTGGTTGCGGATCCGGACGGCGATATCGGCCGCAATTACCGCGACATTGCCCGGCGCACCGCTGCCCGGCTGGCGAGGGGAGGAGAGGGCGATGCGGCCGCCTTCCCGACCATCACGATGGAAGATTAAACGGATAATCGCGGCTTGCGCCGCTCCCACGCCCGGTGGTCGGAGTTACCCCCTCTCCTGCTGGCGGGGGATAGGGTGGTTTCGAGAGGCGCAAGCCGCAATACACTTATCCGATAAAATCAGGGAAAACGCATGAGCATCAAATCCGACCGCTGGATCCGGCGCATGGCCGAGGAAACCGGAATGATCGAGCCGTTCGAGCCGGGCCAGGTCAGGCACCGGGACGGCGAGCGCATCATCTCCTACGGGGTGTCCAGCTACGGCTACGACGTGCGCTGTGCGGACGAGTTCAAGATTTTCACCAACATCAATACCGCAATCGTCGATCCGAAGGCGTTCGATTCGCGCAGTTTCGTGGATTTCTCCGGCGATTGCTGCATCATCCCGCCCAACTCCTTTGCGCTGGCGCGCACCATGGAGTATTTCCGCATTCCTCGCAGCGTGCTGACGGTGTGCCTGGGGAAATCGACGTATGCCCGTTGCGGCATCATCGTCAACGTCACCCCGCTGGAGCCGGAGTGGGAAGGACACGTCACCCTGGAGTTTTCCAACACCACGCCGCTGCCGGCGCGCATTTACGCCAACGAAGGCGTGGCGCAGATGCTGTTTTTCGAGTCCGACGAAGTCTGCGAGGAGTCCTACCGCGATCGCGGCGGGAAATATCAGGGACAGCGGGGCGTGACTTTGCCGCGAACGTGACGGCTGTTGCGGAAGCTCCAGAATACACGCCCGTGCGACGTCCGACCAGCCGGCTATCGATCGCCGTGGCTAATCGCGGCTCGCGCCGCTCCCACAAGTCGATTCCCTCTCCCCGGCCCTCTCCCGCTTGCGGGAGAGGGCGAAATAGCAGGCGACTTGAAATCTTCCACAAAACCTGCGACTGCCACTACATTCGTGGGAGCGGCGCAAGCCGCGATTGGCGCAGGTAACCACCGGCCGGTCGCAGCTCGCGCTGTTCCCACGAGCACGGTGGCTGCTGCGCATCCCTCACCGCCCGCCGCGTGGCCCCGGATTGCTATCGCGATTCTCTTTGGCAACGTCGCGTGCCGACTTGTCCGACGGGCTTTGCGGCAGCGCTTTCAGGGTCAGCACGATCGACATGTGGTCGCGATCCTTCTGCTCCACCTTGATCGGCAGGTAGGCGAGTTCGGGAGACAGCCAGAAACGCACGACTTTTTTGGGATCGTCGACCCGGTCGACGCGCACCGTGTCGAACGTGCCCGGGCCCGCTTTCACGCGCTGGCGGCCAGTGACCTTGAGTTGATAGGTGACGTTGCGGTCATCGTCGACAAGGGTGACATCGAACGGCGCCGTGGGCAGGTGCTCGCCCGCCCGCTCCAGCTTGCGTCGCAGCCATAGCTGAATCACCTGGCGGTCGAGGCCGTCCGCGGGCAGCGGCCGGGTTTCGCCGCTGGTCTTGTTGGTGACCGTGTGATTCGCCCAGTCGAAGACCAGCACGAAATTGTCGTGACCGTCGCCGCCCTCGTGCCGGAAACTGTCGCGCTGCGGGCGAATCCGGTCATCGATCACGCAGAAGTGACTTTCCTCGGTGAGCACGTCGCCGCGGAACACGCTCACGATGCCGGTGGCCCTGGCGACGTAGCGGTAAACGTAACAGTCATCCCCGCCTGCGCGCTCCAGCGTGAAACGCGCGGTGCCGAGTGGGATCCAGCCGGCGCTCAAGCTGTAGTCCGCGACGAACGGCGTCAGGGCGCCGGCGTGGGCGGCGCCTGCGGCCAACAGAAACAGCAGAGC